>NZ_DASPMG010000155.1:0-62429 GCF_035627195.1 Azospirillum sp. | reverse complement strand
CCGAGCACGATGGTGTCGGTGCCGCTGCCGCCGCTCAGGGTGTCGGCGGCGCCGGTCAGTTCGCCGGCGGTGAACAGGAACCGGTCGTCGCCGTTGCCGCCCTCCAGGACGTCGGCGCCGCCGCCGCCCGACAGGGTGTCGTTGCCGTCGCCGCCGGACATGCTGTCGTTGCCGTCCCCGCCGTACAGCGAGTCGGCGCCGTTGTTGGCGACGATGCTGTCGGCGCCGCTGCCGGCGCTGATGGTGACGGCGGAGGTGGTGGTGACGGTGATGGCTTCGATGTCGATGTAGTTGGCGGTGGACAGGTTGTAGCTGCCCGCCCCCTTCAGGAGGATGGCGTCGGTGCCGCCGCCGCCGTCGATGACCTCGCCGGTGCCGATGTCGGAGCCCGACGAGATCTCGAAAACGTCGTCGCCGGTGCCGCCGGCCAGGACGTCGATGCCCGGCCCGCCGACCAGCGTGTCGTTGCCGCTGCCGCCGACGATGCTGTCGTTGCCGGCGCGCCCCGAAATGGCGTAGCCCGCGCCATCCAGCCCGACAATGGTGTCGTTGGTGGCGGAGCCGCTGATCGTCTCGACGCTGTCGAGCGTCATGCCGGTGAAGGTGTAGGAGCCGCCGGCGCTGTCGAGGATCACCCGGTCGTTGCCAGCCCCGCCGGACAGCGTGTCGCCGGTCAACTCGGAGATGGTGATGCAGAAGGAGTCGTCGCCGTCGTCGCCGTACTGCAGATCGATCCCGGCGCCGCCGGACAGTGTGTCGTTGCCAGTGCCGCCATACAGCGTGTCGGCGCCGTCGCCGCCGAAAAGCCCGTCGTTCCCCTCGGCGCCCCACAGCTTGTCGTTGTCCGCTTCGCCATAGAGCTCGTCGTCGCCGAATTCACCGCTCAGCACGTCCCAGCCGGTGCCGCCCGACAGCACGTCGGCGCCGTCGCCGCCATAGAGCGTGTCGTAATCCGCGCCGCCGACCAGCGTGTCGTTGCCCGTGCCGCCGTACAGGGTGTCATAGCCGGAGCCGTCGTCGACGCGGTCGTCGCCCGCCCCGCCGCTCAGGACGTCGCTGCTGCTGTCGCTGCCGCCGTACAGCGCGTCGTTGCCGTCGCCGCCGTCCAAGGTGTCGGTGCCGTTGCCGCCCGACAGCGTGTCGGTGCCGTCGCCGCCCGACAGCACGTCGGACTCCGACCCGCCGTACAGATAGTCGTCGCCCAGTCCGCCGCGCAGCAGGTCGGCGGCAACGCCGCCGTCCAGGCTGTCGTTGCCGGCGCCGCCGTCGAGGGTGTCGAGGTCGAAGTTGCCGAGCAGCGTGTCGGCGCCGTCGCCGCCGTCGAACAGATCATTCCCGCTGCCGCCGTCGATCGAATCGTTGCCGCCGCCGCCGGACAGCGTGTCGGCCCCCGATCCGGCGGACAGCGTGTCATGGCCGTCGCCGCCGTCGAAGGCATTGTTGCCTTCGCTTCCCGCGAGCGAATCGTTGCCGCCGCCGCCGCTCAGCGTATCGGTGCCGTACCCGCCCGACAGCGTATCGTCGCCGTCGCCGCCGTCGAGGACGTTGGAGCCGTCGCTTCCAGAGAGCGAATCGTTGCCAGCGCCGCCGCTCAGTGTGTCGTTCCCGAAGAGGCCGATCAGCGTGTCGTTGCCGTCGCCGCCGTCGAGGAGGTTGTTGCCATAGCCGCCGTACAGGGAATCGTTGCCGGCGGCGCCGCTCAGGCTGTCGGCGCCGTTGCCGCCGACGATGGTGTCGTTGAGCCCGGCGCCGGCGAAGGTGTAGATCCCGGTGAAGCCGTTGAGATCGATGCCGAAGTAGGTGGACGGGTCGGCAAGGGAGGCGCCATTGCTGTCCAGCAGGGCGAGGATCGTCGCCCCGCTCCGATACCTCCAGACGGAAGTCGCCGTGTCGTAGTATACATCAAAAGAAGATGAGGTCGACACGTAGCTCGACAGCAACGTGCTGGCATCGTTGACCTTCACGCTTCCGGTGCCGCCAGCGCCATTGACGCCAATGTAATACGTGAATGTTCCCGGCATGTGTCAATCGCCCCGCTGTGCTGCCCGGCCCAGCCGTCACACGGCGTAAGCCAAGCCACCTGTTCCGTTCAAACACCAACCAGTGGCTGTATGCGAGGGTACGTCTGCCTCCATGCGCTGCCCTGCCCCCGGACGGGAACCGCCCGGTGGGCTGGAGACGCACATACCCTCGTATCATCGATCTGCGTTAGACAATCCTGGGGGGTCAACGTCAAAATTGTAATGAATTTCAACGATCAGTCACTGCGCCTTCGCACTGCCTTAAGTTGTTTGATGGCGGAACGTTGTTGGGACCCGGTCTGTTGGGCCATTCAGGACGACAGCTGCTGGATCAAAGGGCGTCTGGCCCAGCCCGGCGGTGAGGCGGATCGCGGCGCGGTGTCCTCTGCCGTCGCGAAGACAAGGCCCAAGCGCCCGCCGCGCGGCAGCCGGTCAACCCCAAAGCCGCCTCCGGTGGTGGCCCGCCAGGGCCAGGGTTGAGGGGCCGATCGCGGCGGGCATAATCCCCCCATGGCGGCGACCGGGAGCCCTTCGGGGCCAGCCGGAAGGAACGGCCATGTTCCAGATCCACCCCAACGCCCGCACCACACCGGCCGTGCGCGCCGCCATCGCCGCCTCCGCGGAGCCCTCGGGGGTGCTGGCCAAGCGCTACGGCGTCAGCACCGAAACCATCCGCAAATGGCGCAAGCGCGGCCCGAACGATGTCCAGGACCATACCTCGCGGCCCCATCACCCGCGCTGGAGAGCCTCCGATGAAGAACGGGCCATCGTCTGCGAGCTGCGCCGGAGCACCGGCTTCGCCCTGGACGATCTCACCTTCACGCTGCGCCATTTCCTGCCGCATCTCAATCGCGACTCCATCTACCGCATCCTGAAAGCGGAAGGCTTGGGCCGGCCCCCGGCCCCATCGGCTATGGCGCCCAAGAAGGGCACCAAGCGGTTCAAGGAGTACGACCTCGGCTTCGTGCACATCGACATCAAGCATCTGCCCAGACTGCACGTGATCGGCTCCGGCCCCTGCAAACGCTGCCTCTACGTCGCCATCGACCGCGCATCGCGCATGGTCCACCTAGCGGTCAAGGACGAGGAGACGGAAGCCGCCGCCACCGCCTTTCTCAAAGAGGCCGTCGCCGCCTTCCCCTTCCAGGTCACCCATGTGCTGACCGACCGCAGCGGTTGCTTCACCGCCGACGGCTTCGAGGCCGCCTGCCGGACCCTCAGCGTGCAGCACCGCATGACCAAGCCCAACACGCCACAAACCAATGGCATGGTCGAACGCTTCAACGGCCGCATCGGGCGAGAGGTGCTGGTCATGTGCATCGGCACCCACGACGCCCTAGAGAGCCTGCCGCGCGGCTACGGGCTCGCCTACAACGCCTGCCGACAGCGGGTCCTCACCGGCCGCTCTCCCGACGACGTTGTCCGGAGTGCCTCGCCGACAAACCCGAACTTATCAACCTGGCCTATCGGCCGCCCAGTCCATGCGACCTCACGAACGCCAAGGTTGCCGCCCAGCTCACGGTGTATGCCACCAAGGACGTCTCACCACCGGACAACTAGGCCGCCTCACCGAGGAACTGCTTCAAAACCTCGTACAGCTGGCGCGGGGTCACCGGCTTGATGACAATGCCCAGCCCATGCTCGGCGGCTTCAGCGTAAAGACCGGTTCCGGTCTCGCCGGTCAGGAGCACGCCCGGCACCACGCTGCCAACCTGTTCGCGGACAAGGCGCACCGCCTCCATACCGGTGCGGTTCTCTCCAAGACGATAGTCACTGACGATTGCGACGGGGGTGCGACCATCCTCCCGAAGACGTTCCAGCGTCTGCTCTACCGAGGTTCCGGTGACAGTCTCGTACCCCCAGTCACGGAACATGTTCCGCAGTCCGAGGAGCACGTCGGTGTCGTCGTCGATCAGCACCGCCAGCCGCCCCGCGCCGTCCGGCTGCACCGCGGCAAATAGCTCGACAGGGCGCACCGCATCTGTCTCGCCGAGCGGGATGTCCACCGTGAACACCGATCCTTGTTCTTGCGTGGACTGAAGGGTCACAGGATGGTTCAGGAGCCTGGACAGCCGCTGCACGATGGACAGCCCCAGGCCGAGCCCCTGGGTCCGACTCCGTCCTGGGTTGCCGACCTGGTGGAACTCCACGAAGATCAGTTCCCGCTGGTCAGGCGGGATGCCGATGCCGGTGTCGTGCACCTCGATGCGCGCGTGTCCATTGGTGACGCGGCACACCAGGCGGATGCCACCGCACTCGGTGTACTTGATCGCGTTCTCGACCAAGTTGCGGACCATGCGGCCGAGCAGGTGACGGTCACTACGCACCACCACGTGGTGTGGGACGTCCACGCTGAAGTCCAAGCCCTTGTTTCGGGCAATCGGTGCGAACGACGCACCGATGTGATCGAGCACTGGACCGATCGGCAGGTCCTCGATGGTCGGGCGGATCACATCGGCGTCAAGGCGCGAGACATCGAGCAGGCTGTCCAGCAACCCTCTCAGAGCCTCCAGGTTGCGCTCCAAGGTGTCCAAGGCCTTCGCACCGCGCTCAGTCTGCACTTGTCCCTGCAGGGCGGCAGCGAACAGGAACAGCGACTGCAAGGGCTGGCGCAGGTCGTGGCTGGCCGCGGCAAGGAACCTTGACTTCGCCAAGCTCGCTCGCTCGGCCTCCTGCTTGGCACTGCGTAGATCCTCCTCCATGCGCTTGCGCTCGGTGATGTCGACGTTCAGCCCGCTGATGCGCACAGAATGGCCGTCAGGGCCGCGGTGGATGCGCCCGATCCCGGTAAGCCATCGCACCTCCTGTCTGGATTGACACACACGGAATTCGACCTGGAAGCGCTCCTGGCCGGTCGCCAGCGCATGCTGCACCGTATGGTCCGCCTGCTCGCGATCCTCAGGGAGGACGGCGTCCAGCCAGACATTGTAGCCCGAGGCGATGGTGCCCGCGGGCAGGCCGAAAAGCGCGTTGTTCTCCTCTGACCAGAACACTTCACCCGTTCCCAGGTCCAACTCCCAGGAACCGGCCCGTGCGGCCAGCAAGGCGTCCTTCAGGCGCTCCTGGCTGTGGACCAGGGCTTCCTCCAATTCCTTGCGCCCAGTGATGTCGATGTCGAGGCCCACGGCGCGTACCGGACTACCGTGCTCGCCATAGGTGATCCGGCCCATGGCCATGGCCCAGCGCACCCGGCCGCCCGGATGAACGACGCGGTACTCGGACTGGAAATCTGACCGGTGCGCGGCAAAGTCAGCATGTCTCTTGTTGATCAGCCGCTCCCGGTCCTCGGGATGAACAATGCTCAGCCAAGTCTCGTAGCTGGCTTTGTGGCGCTGGGGATCAAGTCCGAAGATGCGGTAGCTCTCCTCCGACCATGTCACGGTCCCCGAGCGCATGTCCCAGTCGAAGGTTCCAGCCCGCGCCGAGGCGAGGGCGAGGCTCAAGTTCTCTTCGCTCCGGCGCAGCGCCTCCTCCATGCGCTTGCGCGCGGTGATGTCGAGGCTGACGCCGGTCAACCGCAGCGGTGCACCACCGCGGTCGCGCAAGACCCGGCCGACGCCCATCAGCCACCGCTCGCCCCGCTGCGGATGAAAGATTCGATGCTCGATCCTGTACTCGTCGCTTGTCGAGGCCAGAGCCGAGAGCACGGTGTTCTGCACGCGCTCGCGGTCGTCCGGGTGAACGAAGGGCAACCAAGATTCGTAGCTCGGTGTGAAGCGCTCCGGTGAGAGGCCGTGCAGCGCATACATCCCTCCGCACCAGGTCAGGTCACCGCTTGGGACGTCCCAGTCCCAGGTGCCCGCACTGGCCGACTTCAAGGCAAAGTTCAGCCGTTCCTCGCTTCGGCGCAGAGCCTCTTCGGCCGTCTTGCGCGCGGAAATATCGAGATACAGACCGCTCGCCCGGATCGGCGTCCCATCGTCTCCAAAGACAAAGCGCCCTCGCACCGCGACCCAGACGGCGCGGCCGTTCGGTCGAAGCACGCGATGCTCGACATCATAGCGGGGATCTACCTCGCGCAGGATTCGCTCCCGTTCGGCCAGAACGCGGTCCCGGTCATCGGGATGGATCAGGCCAAACCAGGTGTCCAGGCTGATGCCCTCTTCTCCCGGTTCCATGCCAAACAGACGGAAGCTTTCCTCGGACCAGAGGATTCTGCCGGTCCGCAGATCGGTATCGAAGGTTCCGGCCTGTGCCGATGCGAGGGCGAAGGCTAGGCGCTCCTCGCTCTGGCGCAGCGCCTCGTCCATGCGCTTGCGCTCGGTGATGTCATGGAAGATGGCGACCGCCATTACCGTGCGCCCATTCGAGTCCTGCACCGGTGCCGAACTCACGGCGAAGGTGGTCAAGGTCCCGTCGCCACGACGGTAGAGCATCTCCTCCTGGACCACGGTTTCGCCGTGCAACAGCGCGCGCGCCAGCGGGTACTCCCCAGGCTTGTACGGGGAACCATCCGGATGGATCGCGCCATGCGCAGCGTAGTCGCCGATGCTGAAAGTGGTGCCGACGGGATGGCGGACGAGACGTTCAGCCGCCGTGTTGTGCAGCAGGAAACGACCGTCCGGCGCGGCGACCGCGAACACGCCCGAGGGCAGATGCGCGAGCACGCCCTTGAGCAGCGTCCGCTCCTTGTCCAACTCCCGGGTCAGCCGCTCGCGTTCCTGTTCGGCCAGCTTGCGCACGGTGACGTCCTGGAAAAAGACGGCCAAGCCATCCTTGGAGGGGAACGCTCGTGCGGCGTAGCAGCGTCCCGACCACGGTCCGATCACCTCGAACTCACAGGCATCCTGGGCGTCCATGGCCTGCTGGCAGCAGGACCATGCCTCGGTGCCGACCAGTTCAGGATACGCCTCCCAAAACACTTGGCCCAGCAGGTTGCCGTGGTGTGCCAGGATGGACTTGGCGCGCTCGTTCACGAAGGTTACCCGCCAGTCACGGTCCACCTCCATCACGGCGTCGTTCGTGCTCTCCAACACCGTGGCCATCTTCAGGGCGGCCCGGACCGTCTCCTCGCGCAGTTGGGCCACGTGTCTCACGGCCCAGACGGTCACCAGCACCGCCAAGCCGAGCAGCCCGACGAACACCGCCAGTGTACGCCACATGGCCCGCTCTACTGGCCGCATGGCGTGGTCCTTGCCTAAGCCGACCCAGACCATCAGGTCAGCCACATCGGCCCGCACCGGCGAGTACGCCACCACGCGCTCGATGCCGTCAATCCCCACCACCTCGGCGATACCCCGTTGCGTGCCTTCCAACATGAAGCGGTACTGCTGGGGTAGCGGCTGGCCGACCAACCCCGGCATCTCGGGCACGCGGGCGAGGGTTGTGCCATCCCGGTCGGCCAGCACGATCGCCGCCTCGGGCGGCATGGGTTTGCGGGCCAAGTAGTCCTTCAGCCAACGCACGTCGAGCAGCGCGGTGAGCACTCCGGCGGTTTGCCCGTCCGGGCCGGTGTAGGGCAGGCCGAAGGTGAAAATGGTGTGACCAACACCCTGCGCGATGCTGTAGCCGCCCACCGCGAAGGCTCCGGTGGCGAGCGCCCGCTGCACGTTGGCGCGGTCGCCGATAAAGGCACCCAAGGCCCGGCTGTTGGTGCTGCATCGCACGATGCCCTGCTGGTCGGCAAACTGGACGATCAGGTGGTCGGGCAGGTGCGGCTTCATGCGTTCGAAGGCCGCTTGGCAGCCCGGAGCGCCAAGCTCGGCGCCTCCGACCGATGCGACGGTGCCAAGGACATGACGGATGTCCTCGACCAGACGCAGCTGTTCAGAAGCCACGAGGTCCAACAGGCGCATGGCCTCTTGGCGGGCCTCCACTGCCCGCGTGTCACGCAGGCCAACCTGTGTGGCGCCCTCGAACACGAGCAGCGGCAGCACCGCTAAGGAGAGGAGAAGGAAGAAGCGGCTGGGCATCACTTGGTATATGGGGTTTACCTGTTATGGCAGAAAACATGAAAAGCACCCGATATCCTACTTTTTGTGTGTACCTAACCCTTCTTTGCGCCTTTCGGCGTGGCGGCAGATTGGTATCTGAAACGCTACCATAATCTGCCTTTCAAGGAATTGAACGCCCTTAGGAATGGAGGGATGAAAGTGCGTCGGCGACAACTTTGGTCAACTCGGCCGCAGTGTACGGCTTGGTCAGATAGCCGACGGGATTGATTGCCATTGCTTTTGCCCGTGTCGCGCTGTCGGCTTGGGCCGTAACGAAGACAATGGGCATGTTATAGAGCTCCTTCAGACGGGCGGCCGTCTCAATGCCGTTCATTGCGCTGCGGATGTTGATGTCCATGAGCGCCATGTCGGCACTGTGCTGCTCGGCGAGATGCAAAGCGCGCTCAGCGGTGGCGGCGACCCCGACGACCTCATGCCCTTGGCTGAGGAGAACGGTCTTGATGCCAAGAGCGACCGTAAGCGGAGCGTGATTGCACCGGATCAGGAGTTGACGGCCGGCTTCCAACTCCACGGGAGCAACTCGGCGACGCGGTTGGCGGGATAGCCGTTCACCATGCGCTCCAGGATATCGCGGAGATAGGCGAAGGGTTCGACGCCGTTGAGCTTGCAGGTTTCCACCAGCGAGGCGATCACCGCCCAGCGGTGGCCGCCGCCTTCGGAGCCCGCGAACAGGCTGTTTTTCCGGCCCAAAGCCATCGCCCGTCCATTCTGCCCATGTCGGGCAGGATGTTGACATCCATTACCGCTGGCATCCGCTGCATGGCCGTCGCGTCCGGGTGAAGTGGAGCGAGGCGCGCGCCACCGGCCGCCTCGTTTTTGTCGAGGCGGCGCCCGGCATCATCACGGTGCTGCCCGATTGGATGCTGGACCCGATCGTCTGCGCCGGCATGGAACTCGGCGCACCGCGGGTTACGGCGGAAGCGCTCATCAGCCTTCAGCGTCAGCTGAGCGACGGCGGATTCAGGCGAAGCTCCCCGGACGATGCGATCATCGTTCGGGAGGAGCGACATGAAGATGCCGTCAGCATCAATACGGCGGGCCAGGGCCCGGCGCCAGCTCAGCATGGCCTTCGACACCACAAGGCTGCGGACGATCAGCCCGGCCGATCGCGCCGAGGCGGTGGTGCAGCTGGCTCTTCTCCTGATGGAAGCCGCGGGTGCCGGAACCGGGGAGCTTGATGATGGCGAACACTGATCTCCTGCCGCCGTCGGTCCTCAAGCGCAAGGCCGTGGTCTACGTCCGCCAGTCCTCCCCGGCGCAGGTCCAGACCAACCTGGAGAGCAAGCGGCGGCAGTACGAACTCGTCGATGCGGCCAAGCGCCGTGGGTTCCGTCGGGTCGAGGTGATCGACGACGATCTCGGGCGCTCCGCCAGCGGCACCATGGCGCGCCCCGGGTTCGAGCGGCTGGTGGCGTCGCTCTGTGCCGGCGAGATCGGCGCCGTGCTGTGCCTCGACGCCTCCCGGCTCGCCCGCAACGGACGGGACTGGCACCACCTGCTCGAACTCTGCGGGCTCGTCGAGGCCAGGGTCATCGACCTGGACGGCGTCTACGATCCAGGGCGGCCGAACGACCGGCTGCTGCTGGGCATGAAGGGCAGCATGAGCGAGTTCGAACTGGGAGTGCTGCGCACCCGGATGCTCGATGCCGCCCGCAGCAAGGCGCGGCGGGGCGAACTGCGCATCAGCGTGCCGATCGGCTACATCTGGCACCGTGAGGTCGGCCTGGGCTTCGATCCGGATCTGCGGGTGCAGGAGGTGATCCGCCTGATCTTCGCCCGCTTCCGGGAACTGGGCAGCGCGCGCCAGGTCCTGCTGTCTCTGGCGGCGGAAGGGGTCTGCTTCCCGCGGCCGTCCGACGGCAAGAGACTGATCAGCTTCGACTGGACGCCGATCCGCTACCGCAACGTCATCAGCGTGCTCAAGAACCCCTTCTACGCCGGCGCCTACGTCTACGGGAAGAGCGAGAAGCGCACCGCAATCGTCGAAGGGCGGGCGCGGAAGAGCTATGGCCACGGCAAGCCGCTTGAAGAGTGGGAGGTTCTGCTGAAGGATCACCACGAGGCCTACGTGGACTGGGACGAGTTCGAGCGTAACCAGACGCTGCTCGCCGCCAACGCCTACGGCCGGGTCGGCGGCGCGAAGTCGGGGCGCGGCGGGCGCGCCTTGCTGGTCGGCGTCCTGAGCTGTGCGCGGTGCGGGCGGCGCCTGACGGTGTCCTACCGTGGCCGCAGCCCGAGCCAGGCCGGCTATCGCTGCGACCGCCCGAACCAGATGCTCGGACTGCCACGATGCCTCGGGTTCGGAAGTTCCCGGGTGGACGAGGCGGTCGCCGGCGAACTTCTTCGGGCCGTCGAGCCGATGGCGATCGAGGCCGCGCTGGAAGCTGAGCGGAGGCATATGGAGCACCAGACCGAACGACGGCGGATGGCGGAGCTGGACCTTCAGAAGGCGCGCTACGAGGCGGCGCTGGCGGAACGGCGCTATGCCGCCTGCGATCCCGACAACCGGCTGATCGCCGCGCAGTTGGAAAAGAACTGGGAGGCGGCGCTTCAGCGTGTCGAGGCGTGCGAGGCGCGGGTCGCGTCCGTGTCGGCTCCCGTTCCGGCTGCCGTGGTGCCGGACTTCGCCGGGCTGGCGGACGACCTGCAGGCCGCCTGGAACGCGCCGGGGGTGACCACCAGGGCGCGTCAACGGCTGCTGCGGACGTTGATCGTCAACATCATCGCCGACGTCGACGAGGCGGCGCGCGAGGTCATCCTCACCATCCACTGGCGCGGGGGCCAGCACTCGCAGCTGCGTTTCACCAAACCGCAAACCGGGGAGCACGGCTGTCGGACGCCGGAGGAAGCGATGGCGGTGATCCGCAGCATGGCGACGCGCTGGTCGGATGCGGACATCGCCGCGCAGCTGAACCGGATGGGCATGCGCACCGGGCAGGGGAAATCCTGGACCGGGCACCGTGTCAGCTCGTTGCGCCGGGTCCATGGCATCCGGGCTTATCGGTCGGCCGAGAAGGATGGCGAATGGCTGACCCAGTACGAGGCCGCCGCGGCGCTCGGCATCTCGCGCCACCGACTTCGGCGCCTTATGGATGCCGGCCTGATCGTCGCCGAGCAGGTCGTGCCCGGCGCTCCCTACCAGATCCGCGCCTCCGACCTTCGGGAGCAACGGGTTCTTGCCGCCATCGGGCGGAAGGGAGAACCGTGCCGCCTCGCTTCCGAGGGTCAACTTTCAATGTTTCCAGACACTTGAAGAAGAGGGGCGCAATGAACGCACCATCGCCCTCGGCAGGAAAGCGTGGCTGTTCTGCGGATCGGATCGCGGCGGACAGCGCGCTGCCGCGATGTACAGCCTGATCGTGACCGCCAAGATGAACGACATCGATCCCCAGGCGTGGCTGGCCGACGTCCTGGCCCGCATCAACGATCTGCCGCAGACCAGGCTGCACGAGTTGTTGCCCTGGGAATGGAAGCGGTTGCACGACACAACCACAGCGACCTGACGGACCATGGCCAGAACCCGCAACCTCGTGACCATGGAGCGTGTCGCTGAGACCCTTGGCGAAGACGTCGATTGGCTGATCGACATCGCCATCGAGTTGGAGCCGGAGGACGGTTGCCTGACCGTGTTCGGCCCAGGCGAGCAGTGGTTCTACGCCCTGACCGAGGACGGCGTCGAGAACCTCAAGGAACTGATCCAAATCCACCGAACGCGACGCTGACCGCTTCGATCCGCATCCGCGTCACTCACCGGATGCGTACGCTTGTTCTCGGGCATGCGGCTCAACGAGATCTGCCAGATGAACACCGAGGATGTCCGGGTAATCGACGGCACTCTGTGCTTCGTCGTCACGGCCGAGGCGATCAAGGGGACCGACGATAAGCGGCTCAAGACCGGCAGCAGCGAGCGGGTCATCCCGGTCCATCCGACGCTGCTCGCGGCGGGATTCGAGGAATACGTCAGCGAGCAGCGGCGAAAGAGGAACGCCAAACTGTTTCCGGAACTACTTCCGGCAAAAACCGGATATTACTCCGACGTATTCTCGAAGTGGTTTCGTCGCTTCCTTCAGAAAGCAGGAGCATCGGCGGGCCGGACTTGCTTCCATAGCTTCCGCCACAATTTCCGCGATGCTCTCCGGGAGGCTCGGGTTGAACGCGAGCTTGCACTGGCTCTTGGCGGTTGGGCCGGTGACAACGGCGATATGGGCTCGGAAAGTGCCGAGTTCTACGGCCGGGGGTTCCGGGCATCCACCCTTCTGGAGGCGATCTCCAAAGTCGGCTACCCGGAACTGGACCTTGGCCACCTGATGCTCGCCCCGTTCCCGGCGTAGGCCCGGCTGCTACTCGAAGAAGTCCTCGTCCACCCTCTTGATGTGCAGGGTCTCCTCGATCCTGCATCCGACCTCGTGCCGGATCATGAGCTTGGCCAGTTGGATTCCGTCGATCAGCACGATGCGGGTGCCCAACCGGTCGGCCGTCTCCCTTGCCGACGCGGTGAAGGCCGAGGTGGTGACGAACAGCCCCTTGGTCGCCTTGAACAGGTTCAGGCTGCCGAAGAAGTCGCGGATCGCTCCCGCCCCGACGGTGTTGCCGTCGGCGTACCGCTTGGCCTGAACATAGACCCGGTCCAACCCGAGCGGGTCCTGGTCGATGACGCCGTCCACGCCGTCGTCGCCAGACTTCCCGACCAGAGCCTTGTCGAGTTCCGTGACCGAACCGCCATAGCCCATGGTGATCAGCAGGTGGACCACGGTCTTCTCGAAGAAGGCAGGCGTGCCGGATCGCACCCGCTGGAGGATCTCCTCCGCCAGCGACTCCTCGATCCGCAGATGGGCCTGCCGCATCACCTCATCGGGGGTCAAGGGACTCTCGGCGACCGGCAGCACGACCTCGGCACTCTGAGCAGCCTCAGCCGTTTCCGCCTCGCCGTCGCGGAAGCCCTTGAAGCTTGGGAATTGCTCCAGGAAGCGGATGGTGATCCGCTCCGGCGGCGAGTTCAGCACGTCCCGGCCTGCCGGCGTGATGCGGAAATGTGCCCGCCGGGTGAGGTCCACCAGCCCGGCTTTGGTCAAGTAGCTCTTCGCCCAGTGGACCCGGTTGGCGAAGGTCGTCTGCCGCCCCGACGGCAGAAGCTGGGCTCGTTCCTCGTCGGTTAAGGCGAACACGTCGGCAAGCTGGTCCACCACATCGCCGATGCGAACCTCGCCACCCCCGGCGGTGGTCTTCAGCACGGGGAGCATCAGGGCCTGGAAGTCAGGAATAGGCACAGATTTAGTCCTTCAACCCGATTGTCTCTCGCCAACGAAAACACTACTAGAAGTAACATTGCTCTTCATGCTCAGCATCTGCCAAAATCTGACGAATTCTTATTTGAGTGTCGATGGGAAGCCTTTCAAAGGCAGCCGCCGCTTCTTGCCGGAATTCTTCATCGTTTCGCCCATAGTAACTCGGGTGCATCAGACGGATGACCGGTATCCCATGAAAGACCGCGGGATGCTCGGCAATCCAATTTCGGACAGCTTCTCCAAGCGGAATTACCGCAAGCGGCTGCCATTCCCGAATTTCGCGAGTCAGATGCAGTTCTACACAACGATCCACCGTTTGTGGCGAGGCCATCCCGTCACCCGGTGTAGTACACTTAAAAAGCTCCGTAAAAACGGCGAACCTCATAGCGACTTCAGTCGGTACATTGAGGAAGGCGGAAACCTGTAATTTCAGCTTACGATGGAAGCCTCGTCTCGGTCTGTTAAATTGCTCATCTAGAAAAGCACGATGAACGTCGAGAACATTACGAGGATGATTCACTGCGTAATACCCAGGCGGTTCGAGTAACCCACCCCTCCCGCCTCCAGGATTCATCGCCAAGAACATCAACACTGGCTCTCCTGGCTGAGCATCTGAATAAAAGCCACGGGGAATGTAGCGGTCGTCCACTCTCGGGTTGGTATTGGCATTAAGAACATCGTTGCAGGGAGCCCGACACGAGACGCAAGGCTCATAGAGATCCTCGAACGGGGGCATCGCTTGCTCTCCTATAGCGGTACGCAATTGTCGGGAATGGCCATCAGGTCGGCTCCACGCGTCGCAACGTCAGGAAATGCTCGTTCTGGTCCAGCCAAGCCTTCCTGGCCTCCCAGTCCGGCAGGATGGTTCCGACCAGCCCCCAGAAGGAGCGGTCATGATTGCGGTGCCGCAGATGGCAGAGTTCATGGACCACCGCGTATTCCAGCACCGTCCGGGGGGCGAAGACCAACTGCCAGTTCAGGTTCACGACGCGGTCGATCCCGCAGCTTCCCCAGACGTGCTTCTGGTCCTTGACCAGGACATCCTTCGGCTTCAGCCCGTTCGGCTCGCCGTGCCGGCGGACGAGGTCGGCGACATCCTGGCGGAGCCGCTTCCTCAGCCACAGCCGCAACGCCGACTCGATCAGGTCATCGTGGAAGGAAGGAGCGACAGACTGCGGGCAGCCGACCAGGAAGCCGTTGCGGTAGGCGACGCTCACCAGCGTGTCGTCGCTCGGCTCGACCCGCAGCCGCATAAGCCGGCCGCGGTAGGGGATCTTGGCCCCGCTGACGAACCGCCGGACGGCGTTGGAGTGGGCCATCCGCTCGGCCATGTTGCGGGTCTGCTCGTACAGCCATGCCCGGCGGCGATGGAGCACGCCGGCAATCTCGTCCTCGGTGGCGGCAGTGGGCACGACCACCTCGACGCTGTCCGGGGTGACGGTGATGCGTGCCCGCGTCGCCGCGTCGGAGCGACGCAGGACATAGGGGATCTCGACGCTGCCGACCGTCAGCATGGGCATGGGATCAGACCTTGGCGAACTGCTTGAGGGCGAATTCCTCGACCTGCTCGGAAACCTCCTTGAGGTTCCCCAGGCCGAATTCGTGGGCCAAGCCGCGGACCTGCTGCCGCAGCGACCTCCGCAGCCCCTCCTTCTCCTGCCACAGCCGCGGGGCGGTCGCATCATCCTCGTAGAGGGCGGCGATCCGCTCCGCCAGCCCATCCGCTCCTTCACCGGCATTGAAGGCCAGGAGGATCTGGAGGATGCCGTAAGCCCCCTGCGACATCCCGGCGTCCTCATGGGCGGTCGCCTCGGCCTCCAGATCCTTGGCGAGGTCCTCCGCCATCTTCAGGGTGTCGGCCCAGGAAAGCTGGGCACCCTCCAGCTTCTCCAGCAACTCCCGCAGCCGGTCGGAGAATTTGCCGTATTGGTGGGCGTTCTGGCCCAGCCGCTCGTAGACGACCTTGCGGAGTTCGGTGGTCTTGCGGATCGCCGCAGTCTTGAGGTCGTCCTCCGTCTTGCCCTCGACCTTGAAGTCCTCCCAGAACTCCGGGTCGGTGATGTGGCGGAGCTTCACCGTGACGCTCAACCCGGTGGCGTCGAGGTGGCGTTCCAGCATGTCGCGGATCTTGCGGCTGTAGGACCGCTGGTCGAACGCCTCCCGCTTCTCGATGGCCTGGGTGGCGTACTGGAGGAACAGGGCCACCCACTTCAGATCAGCGGTGAACTCCAGCACGCAGGGGTCCGGGCTGACAGCCTCGTACAGGCCGATGAACTCGCGGGCCGCCTTGCGGAAATCGATCCACAGTTTCTCGTCGGGTTTCAACCGGGCGACAAGCTGGTCGAACTCGGCCTTCAGGCTGTCCTTGTCGATCCGCCCGCCGGCCCGCTTCACCCCCTTCATCATGTGGAGCACGGCGGCGTGGGCGGCCCGAAGCTGGTTGCGGAGGTCGTCCAGATCCCGCATGGCGTTGCGGACATCGTCGGCCCGGTAGGAGGCCAGAGCCTTGTCCAGATGGGCCGATACGCCGATGTAGTCGACGATCAGCCCGTTCCGTTTGCGGGCGTCGGCGACCCGGTTGGTGCGGGCGATGGCCTGGAGCAGGCCGTGCTCCTTCAGCGGCTTGTCGAGATACATGACGGATTCGACAGGGGCGTCGAACCCGGTCAGCAGCTTGTCGCAGACGATCAGAAAGTCCGGCCGAACGCCCTTCTTGCCGAACGCCTTCTTCACGTCGATCTCGGCCTTGTCGTCCAGATAATGGGCCACAAGGTCGTCGCGGATCGACTGCGTGTACGCGTCCTCGCTCGGCTTCGCGTCCTCCTGCGATGACGAGTAGACACAGGCCGACATGTCCGCCGCCATCGCCTGGGCGTCCTCGGCGGGCATGCCCTCGGCCACCAGATCGGCGGCGATGACCGCATCCAAGGCCCGCTTGTAGAGGATGACCGCCTCGCGGTCGAAGGCGACGATCTGGGCCTTGAAGCCGTCGGGGCGGGCATATTCCTTGAAGTGGGTCCAGATGTCGTAGGCGATCAGGGCGATCCGCTTCGGATGCTTGACCAGATCGGCGACCGTCACGCCCCGCTTCTTCAGTTCAGCCAGCTTGTCGTCCGGCAGGTCGGCGAACCACTGGTCGAACAGGATGTCGATTTTGGCCTCGTCGATATGCCAGTCGGTCTTGCGGCCGGTGTAGTAGATCGGCACCGTCGCCCCGTCGGCCACGGCGTCGTCGATGCCGTACTTGTCGAGATAGCCCTCGCCGACCACGCCGAAGTTGGCGTAGGTGTCCTTGTCGTCCTTCTTGATCGGCGTGCCGGTGAAGCCGAAGAAGCGGGCGTCGGGCAGCGTCTTCCGCAAAAAGGCCCCGAGGTCCTTTTCCTGGGTGCGGTGGGCCTCGTCCACCATGACGATCCAGGTGGCGGAGTTCGCGACCGCCTCTTCTGATCCCTGGAACTTGAAGATGGTCGAGAGGGCCATCAACCCGTCGGTCCGACCGTCCATCAACGTCCGCAGATCGCGGATGCTCTCGACCGGCGTCGGGTTCGGCAGGCCGCAGGCGGTGAAGGTGGTGGTGATCTGGGTGTGCAGGTCCACCCGGTCGGTCAGCACCAGGATGTTGGGGTTGGTCAGTTCGGGCGACTCCACCGTCCGGTGGGTCTTCAGCTTCAGGGCGGCGAAGACCATGGTCAGCGACTTGCCCGACCCCTGGGTGTGCCAGACCAGTCCCCGACGGTGCCGGTTCTCCACCACCCGCTCGACGATCTTGTTGACCGCCCGGAACTGCTGGTAGCGGCACATCTTCTTGACGATGCCCTCCTCGGTCTTCTCGAACACCACGAAGTGGGCGATCAGGTCGAGCAGGCGGGACGGCTCCAGCAGGCACCACAGCCCCTTGGACAATTCGTCGGTGAAATCGGACGCCAAGCGGGGCCACGGGTCCCGCCACGCCGCGAAGAACTTCGACGGGCTGCCGGTGGAGCCGTAGAGGCAGTTGGTGCCGTCGGTGACGATGTTGAAGACGTTGGACAGGAACAGCCGGGGGATGTCCCGCTCATACTGCCGGATCTGGTCGAACGCCTCGCCGGTCTTGTCCTTATGGTTGATCGGGCTTTTGCACTCGATCACCACCACCGGGAAGCCGTTCAGGTGGATCACCACGTCGGGAATCCGGGTCCGTTCGGCCTTGACGCGGAACTGGTGGGTGACGGTCAGCCGGTTGTTGGCCGGGTTGGCGAAATCGACCACCCGCAGGGTCCGCCGCGTCGCCTCCCCCTGCACCGGCCGGCTGAAATCGCCGCGGAGCTTTTTGAGCCACACTTCGTTGTCGGTGACCGACACGAGGTCGGCATAGGCGGCCTGGGCGTCGGCCAGGGAGACGCCGTTGATCCGCTGGATGGCCTCGACGAGGTGGGGGCGGAACAGCACCTGATTCTCGCCGTCCCGCAGCCCGGCATGCTCCTCCGGCGGGACGAAGTAGTAACCCATGGCCTCAAGGCAGGCGATGGTAGGTTGCTCGGCGAGGTGCCATTCCATGCCCTGAGCCACGGTGCTGCTCCCTGTGGTCGTTGGTTATAAAGCGGGAGATAAGGCGTCGGCGGAGACCCGCTTACGGCCGGTCAGGAGGTTGGACATGAGGGCGGCTTTGGTCTGTTCCAGTTGAGCCAATGCGTCCGAAGCCGACCGTTCCGCGAGGGCGTGTGCGGCGACCTGTTGTACGATTCTTTCCTGCTCTTCCTTCCCAGGCAACAGAACCGGGAAATCCTTTACCTGCGTGGAGTTGATCGAAGCCAAATTCGTGGTTTGCTTCGCACAACTCAGGAAATAGCTCTTCCCATGTGCTGATGCGGTCAACGCGGCCAGAAACTCTGAAACAAGGAGTTCCTGATCGGGACGAACCGCAAAGACATGGTTCTGATGCAGACAGACAGGCACTTGGCCTTTCCATACATCACCTCGGCCGAGCTTGTCGAAATCCCCGCCTTCGGTCATCAGCACGTCTCCGGGGCGGAGACTGTACCGCTCCACCTGTGATGCCGAGACCGTGATGGTCTTCAACTCCGTAAGATCAATATGGCCGTCCTGGACATTTGCGACCCTCAGATAGGGAAGTTCGACCGGGTCCTGGATGTCCTTTTTGCCTTTGGCGACTCCGGTCTGGACGTGGGCCACGGTCCTGAGGGGCACAACTTCCCATTTTTCGGGGATCAAACCGAACTCGGTCTGTTTGAAGTGGCCATGCCCCATGCCCCTAGTCAGCAGGCGATTCAGAACACCCTGTTTGACCTTGCCGGACTGCTCGATGACCGCCCGCGTGGTTTCAATGGCTTCGTCTATGCTGGATAGAATTTCCGCAATACGCCTTTGTTCGCGAAGAGGCGGAAGACAAAGTGGAAGCTTCAGGAATTCCTTCTGACCAAGCGTCTTGTTCCGACCAGCACCACCGGGCGAGGCGAGAGCAAGCAACTCCCTTCCCCGCTCAGTCTTGAAGAAATGCAGGACGTAATCAACATCCGCCAAACCACTTTTGGGCCGGTACATTGGGAACCGATGGGAAGCTATCTTCCCAACATCTTCAACTGTCGTGCGACCGACAGCACGCTCCCAGGCGAAGACGATGTTGAGGATGAAACAGTCAGGCTGAATCCAGAAAACCCGCTTCTCGCCGAGAACGGCCCCCGACACCGGTTCCTTGTCGAACAAGCCCTTCCCATGGGACCGGATGCCGATCTCTTGGTAGATTTTGGACGGGTCAACAACTACAGGATCTGCCACCCGCTCAAGAACCTCACCAACGGTCGTTTGGGTCCACTCCTCCTGCACCCTCATCGCCCGCTTCCCTTCCGGGCCTTCGACACCTCGACCTCGATGGCCTTCAGTTCCTCCAGGTCCGCGGCGTCGGCGGCGATGGCATCCTGCTGCTTCCGCTGCCGGTCGAACTCGTCGTAGCGGTCGTAGGCGATGCGTTTCATGGCGTCATGGCTGATCCGGCCGTTCCCGTTGAGGAGCGGTCGTTCGTTGAAGGTGATGAAGCGGTCCACATAGGCCCGCCAGTCGTCCAGGGTCAGGTGCTTCCGCTGGCTCACCCGGTCCTCGGCATAGTCGAGGAACATGGTGACGATGCGGTTCAGTTCGGTGATCTCCCCGGCGGAGAGATAGTTCTTCGCCACGATCACGTCGGCCTTGCGGACTCGGGCACCGGTCCAGCTTTGCAGGTTCATGTTGGGCTTGCCGGGATCGGACCGGGCCACCACCAGTTCGGCGGCGGTGTGGCCGGTGACGGCGTGCAGCAGCTTGTTCTGAACCTCGGCGAAGAACAGGGCCGCCGCTCCCTGGTCGTCGCGGTAGTCCTGCGACAGGGCGAACAGGTCGCGGATCTTCTGGTAGAACCGCTTCTCCGACGCCCGGATGTCGCGGATGCGTTCGAGCAGTTCGTCGAAATAGTCCCAGCCGCTGGGGTTCTTCAGGCGTTCGTCGTTCATGACGAAGCCCTTGACCAGATACTCGGCCAGCGTCGCCGTCGCCCATTGCCGGAACTGGACGCCCCGCGGCGAGCGGACGCGGTAGCCGACGGCCAGGATCATGTCCAGGCGGTACAGCTTGATGGTCCGGGAGACCTGCCGCCGCCCCTCGGTTTGAACTGTCAAATTATCTTTGACAGTTGCCTCCGCCGCCACCTCGCCCTCGGCGAGAATGTTGCGGATGTGGTGGCTAATGGCCTGTTTCGAGGTCTGGTAAAGCTCCGCGATCTCGATCTGATTCATCCAGACGGTGCCGTCCAGCTTGGTCAGCCGGAACTCGGCGGAACCATCGTCGGTCCGGTAGAGAATGACTTCGCCTTCCGACATGGCGTTCTCAAGCCCCGCCCGGCAGGTAGCCGAGTTCCCGCAAGAACCCCATCATCCGGGCCTCTGCGGCGTCCCGCTGCTCCCGCAGTTCCAGGAGCTTCTGGACCTCCTCGGCCACGTCCAGGTCCTCCTCCTCCTCGGTCAGGTGCACATAGCGGCTGATGTTGAGGTTGTGGTCGTTGCCGGCGATCTCCGCCATCGGCACCACGCGGGCAAGCCGGTCCACGTCGGCGTAATCGTGATACGCCTTGGCGAGCGTGGCGACGTTGGCGTCGGACAGGTAGTTCTGGGCCTTGCCTTCGATGAACTGTTCGGCCCCATTGACGAACAGCACCTTCCCCCGGCGGTCCTTCGGCTTGGACTTGCGGACGATCAGGATGCAGGCGGGAATTCCGGCCCCGTAGAACAAGTTGGGGGCGAGGCCGATCACCGCCTCGATCAGGTCGTCCTTCAACAGGCCCTCGCGGATGCGGCCCTCCGCCCCGCCACGGAACAGGATGCCGTGCGGCAGCACCACCCCCAGCATGCCGTCCTGCTTCAGACTGGCGATCATATGCTGAACGAAGGCGAGGTCGGCGTAGGACTTGGGCGGGCAGCCGTAGCGGTCGCGGCCGAACTTGTCGCCCTTGCTCCAGACCTCGTGCCCCCAGGCTTTCAGGGAAAAGGGCGGATTCGCCAACACCCGGTCGAACGTGCGGATCGCCTTGGTGCCGTCGCCGGTCAGATGTTTCGGGTCGAGCAGCGTGTCGCCACGGGCGATATTGAAGTCCTGAATGTCATGCAGAAACAGGTTCATCTGGGCGATGGCCCAGGTGTTCAGGTTCTTTTCTTGCCCGAACAGGGTCAGGCTGCGGGCGTTCTTACCCTGCCGCTCCAGATGGTGGACGGCTTCCAGCAGCATGCCGCCCGATCCACAGGTGGGGTCGTAGATCGTCATGCCCTCCTCGGGCCGCAGGCACTCCACCAGCAGCCGCACCACCATCTTGGGGGTGTAGAACTCGCCGCCCTTCTTGCCGGAATCGTCGGCGAACCGCTCGATCAGGTATTCGTACGCCTGCCCCAGAACGTCCGGCTCCACGTCGGCGTTGCGGAGACGATGCTTCTCGAAATGCTGGAGCAGCTTCTCAAGTGAAGCGTCGGGGAACCGTTCCTTGTTGTTGAAGTCCACATCCTGGAAAACGCCCCGCAGGCGATGGTTGGCGTCTTCGACGGCGTGGAACGCGGCGTTCAGTTGCTCGCCGATGTTGGTCGTGTGCGTCCGCACGTCCTTCCAGAACCGTCCCTCGGGGATGTGGAAGCGATGCTCGTCCGGGTCGGCGGCCAGAGCGGCGTCGCCGTACTTGGCCATCCGCTCCTCGTACTCCTCCTCCCACACGTCGCAGAGCCGCTTGTAGAACAGCAACCCGAAGATGTAGTGCTTGTAGTCCGCCGAATCGACGGAGCCCCGCAGGATGTCGGCGGCCTTCCACAGGTGGGATTCAAGCTGGTCCAGGGTCAGAACGGCCATCGCAAGCCCAACGTCTCTTCAAAAGTGTGCAAAACGGCGGTACTCTATCAGACCGGGTGCGGCAGGCAACGGCGTTGACCGGGAGCGGGGCTGCGGCGAGGTAGCCGGCTCAGTCCTCCTCGTCGAAGTCGTCGTCGGGGTCCGGGTACTGGGGCGGGGCCTTGCCGACCGACGCGACCACCCTTGGGTAGCGTTTGCGTGGCTCCCGCTCGCCGAGGGCCAGGACCTCGACCCGGAACCGCCACTCGTCCCCGTAGTCGAACAGGAACGTCATCGCCTTTCCAACCTTCGGAAACGCCTGGGCCACCGTCGTCTGCTTGACGCTGAGGGAGTCGCCGCCCTCGCCCATGTCGGCGAAGAGTTCGTATCGGGGCTTGGCGTCGTAGATGTTGCCGGTGAGCTTGGGGAAGAACCCGAAGGCGTGGTCCAGGTCAAAGGCGTAGGCCCGGACGATGGCCTCGGCGAGGTCGTAGAGGGAGCGGTCGCTCGGGATTTCGATGTCCCGGTAGAGCTTGGGCCGAAGGGCGGCCCGGATGATATGGGTGGCGGCTTCGGCCATGGCGTTACTCTCCTGTCGGTGCAGCGGCCCGCCGCGTCACGCTTGCGGCAGGCTTTCCCGGATATCGGGGACGCCGGCCAGGAAGATGGCGTCGGGCTGGTGGTTGACGTAGGCGAGGAAGATGTACTCGTTCCAGTGGTTGGCGGTCGGGCCGAACTTCAGCAGGGCTTCGGCGTCCACGGCTTTCCGGCCGCCGGCCGCGGTCATCCGGGCGACCTCGCGGGCGATGTAGTCCAGGAACCGCTGCTCCGTCCCGTCCAGCACCACGTAGGGCGTGGTGACCGCCACATGGTGGCCGATGTCCGGGACCGGCGGGGGCAGCAGGCGGATGTACCAGAGTTGGCCCGGTTCCCCGAGATACCCCGCCACCGGATGGCACCGCAGGACTTGGCCGGTTACGATGTCCTTCAATAGCACCAGCGGGCCGTCCAGGCCCATGTGGACGTAGAACCCCATGCGGGACTCCTGCATCGGCCGGACGATGTCGGCGATCCAGGCCGGCATGCCGGTGGTCTCCGCCACCCGCAGGATGCAGGTTCCCATGGTTTCCCGGCTGGCCCCGAACTGAAGGTCGAAGAAGGCCCACATATTGAAATAGCTTGCCGTGAGCGGGCTGATCGGCGGCCCGTCCGGCACGTACTCGTCCTCGGCCTTCGCCACCGCCTTGGCGTACGCCTTCGCCTCGGGCATGGCGGAGATCGCCTCGGCGAACATCGACACCAGCGTCAGCCCCTGTGCGTAGAAGGCGGGGTCGTAGCCCTGCTCGACGAGGTCCTTGAACCGACTGCCGTCGAGACCGGCCTCAAGGGCACGCTCCCGGCTCGCCCGAAACGCGGACAGGTCGATGACGTTCGACCGGATCTGCGTCGCCACCTTCCGGGCGATCTTATCGGCGACGCTTCCCATGAGGGCTCCTGCTTCCCGATCTCGTGACCACGGAACGTAGGGATGCCTATCGGTCGGTGCTATGTCCAGACAGACAGGCCGGCACCACCGCCTCCGCGGCGACTGGTTGGGCGGCGTGGAGTTTTTCGGCGATGCGGCTTGCCAGCAGGTCGAGGTCGATGTGGATGGCTGGGCCGGTGGGATCGGGCAGGACGGTGTTGGCCGTCACCGAGGGGGCGGCGGGCGGCGGGCAGGCCCTGTCGCACGCGGCGTGGGCCGGGTCGCTTCCGGTGCCCCCGCGAGCCGCATCGAACAGGCCCTCGATCTCGAAGGCCACCTTGCGGGCCGCCCGGATGGCGTCGGGGTAGTTGCTGGTCCTGAGGGAGCGATTGATGTGCGTCCGGCCCAGAACCGCCTGGAGGTCGGCCGGGACGCGGGTTCGGAATTGCCAGACGGCTCCCCGCAGCCACAGCCCCAAGGGACGCCGCTTGGGCGACAGGGATGTGCGACACCCAGGACGGGCTGAAACGGTGAATTTTGAAGGGGATGGAGGCGATTCGGCCAACGCCGCGTGCGACAGGGCGGTGTCACACCGCGGGGAATTCCGCCGCTTCCGGGCGAATTCCTGTGTCGCATCAATGCCTTGAGGAGGAATTGGTGGAGCCGAGGAGGATCGAACTCCCGACCTACGCATTGCGAACGCGTCGCTCTCCCAGCTGAGCTACGGCCCCACCGCACCGTGTTCCGGCGTGGGCGGGATAATGGTCATCCGACCTGCCCGTGTCAAGCACCGAAAATCGCATTCGCGACGAAGCCCGTTCCGCCTTGAACGCGGCCGTGCGGCGGCCCACTTGCCAGCGTCCGGGAGGGCGTTTAGGGTGCGCCGCGTACCGCACAGGTGGAGGCCGGGCCGATCATGCAGCCGCTCATCGTCACGCTTTTCGAACTCCTCTACATCATCCTCGACCTGTTCAAGTGGGTGCTGCTGATTGGCATCGTCATCAGCTGGCTGATCGCCTTCAACGTGATCAACACCCGCAACCGCTTCGTCTACATGGTGATGGACTTCTTCGAGCGGGTGACGGAGCCGGTGCTGCGGCCGATCCGCAACGTCATGCCGAACCTGGGCGGCATCGACATCTCGCCGATCATCGCGCTCTTGGGCGTGTGGTTCCTGCAGAGCCTGATCGTGCGCTATGGGATGATGATGTGAGCGCTTCGCCGTTCGAGGCCGTGGCGGACGGCGTGCGGGTGACGCTGCGGGTGACGCCGAAGGCGTCGCGCAACGCGGTGTCCGGGCTGGCCGACACGGCGGCGGGCGGCAAGGCGCTGAAGGTTTCCGTCACCGCCGTGCCGGAAGACGGCAAGGCCAACGACGCTGTCATAAAACTGTTGTCGAAGCTGTGGCATGTACCGAAGACGGCGATCACCGTCGCCGCCGGCGCCACCGACCGCAACAAGATCCTGCACGTGGCCGGCGACCCGGCCGATCTCCTGCGCCGCATGGGCGCATCCCTGGACGAGTGAGGTTTCCCATGGCTGAGGCGAAGATCATCGACGGCAAGGCCTTCGCGGCGGGGCTGCGCGCCCGCGTGGCGCAGGGCGTGGCCGACCTGAAGGCCAGCCATGGCGTCACCCCCGGCTTGGCCGTGGTGCTGGTGGGCGAGGATCCGGCCAGCCAAGTCTACGTCCGCTCCAAGGAGAAGGCGCTGGTCGAGCTGGGCATGAACTCCTTCGACCACCACCAGCCGGCGGACATGAGCGAGGCCGACCTGCTGGCGCTGATCGACCGGCTGAACGCCGATCCGGCGGTGCACGGCATCCTCGTCCAGCTGCCGCTGCCCAAACACATGGACACCCAGAAGGTGCTGGGCCGGATCGCGCCGGAGAAGGACGCCGACGGCTTCCACGTGGTGAACGCCGGCCTGCTGGCCACCGGCCAGAAGGGGGCCACCATCCCCTGCACGCCGCTGGGCTGCCTGCTGCTGATCCGCGACGTGCTGGGGCGCGACCTGTCGGGCAAGCGGGCGCTGGTCATCGGCCGCTCCAACATCGTCGGCAAGCCGATGGCGCAGCTGCTGCTCCAGGCCGACTGCACGGTGACCATGGCGCATTCGCGCACCAAGGATCTGGCCGAGGAATGCCGGCGCGCCGACATCGTCGTGGCCGCCGTGGGCCGGGCGGAGATGGTGCGCGGCGACTGGATCAAGCCGGGCGCCGTCGTCATCGACGTCGGCATGAACCGCATCGCGGCCGGCGAGGGCAAGACGAAGCTGGTCGGCGACGTGGCCTACGACGAGGCGAAGCGGGTGGCCGGTGCCATCACGCCGGTGCCGGGTGGTGTGGGTCCGATGACCATCGCCTGCCTGATGCTGAACACGCTGACCTCCGCCTGCCGCGCCGCCGGCGCGCCGATCCCGGCCGAGGCGGCCCTGTGACAGCCGTGCCGCCGGAGGCGGCGTCATGATCACGACGTACGCCCGTTCGGGCGGGCGGGTCGTCGAACAGCCGTTCGTGATCGGCGACCCGCTGCCCGAGGGCACGGTGTGGATCGACCTGCTGCGCCCGAGCGAGGCGGAGCGCGCCGCCGTCGGCGCGCTGACCGGCTGCGACCTCCCCACCCGCGAGGAGATGAAGGAGATCGAGGCCTCCAGCCAGCTCTACGTGGAGGGCGAGGCGGTCTACCTGACCACGCCGGTCATCGCGCGGGCCGACACGCCGCACCCGGAGCAGGGCGAGCTGACCTTCGTGCTGACGCCGCGGCACATGATCACGTTGCGCTACACCGAGCCGCGTTCGGTCGCCACCTTCGCCGCCCGCACCGGCCGCCAGCCGGAACTGCTGGCGAGTGCGGAGGACGCGCTTCTGGGCATCCTCGACGCCGTCATCGACCGCGTGGCCGACGTGCTGGAGCTGATCGGCGGGCGCATCGACACGCTGTCCACCCGCATCTTCGACGAATCGCTGGACGCCCGTCCCGCCGGCCGCGCGAAGAAGCCGGCGGAGCTGCAGGACGTGCTGCGCGGCATCGGGCGCGCCGGCGACCTGACGCACAAGGTGCGCGACAGCCTCGCCGGCCTCGACCGCCTCGTGGCGTTCCTGACCTCGGTCGCCGCCGGGCGGTTGAGCAAGGAGCAGAAGGTGGCGCTGAAGACGCTGACGCGCGACCTGCGCTCGCTGAACGAGCACGCCGGGTTCCTGGCGCACGAGGCCAACTTCCTGCTCGACGCCACGCTGGGCCTGATCAACATCGAGCAGAACAACATCATCAAGATCTTCTCGGTCGTCGCCGTCGCCTTCCTGCCGCCGACGCTGATCGCGTCCGCCTACGGCATGAACTTCGAGTTCATGCCCGAGCTGCATTGGCAGTACGGCTATCCCATGGCGATCGCGCTGATGGTGCTCTCCGGCCTGCTGCCGCTCTGGTACTTCAAGCGGCGGGGCTGGCTGTAGCGGGCGTTGCGCTGCCTATCCCTTCGGGATACAATTAAGATCACTCTGTTGATCTTTTCTTTGGGCGGCATGCGAACCCTCGACGAGGCCGATGGTCTGGCGCGTCTGGCGCTGGACAATCCGTGGTGGCGGACCGGCGCGGTCGAGGCCGATGTCGCGGCGCTGCCGCGCCGGGCCTTCTTCGAGGCGTTCTTCAGCCGGGTGAACCGGCCGGGCGGCGGGGTGCCGCTGCGGCTCGCCGGGCCGCGGCGGGTGGGCAAGAGCGTGCTGATCCGCCAGACCATCGCCCGCCTGCTCGACGCCGGGACCGACCCGCGCGCCATCGTCTACGTGCCGCTGGACGCCCCGACGCTGCACGTCCTGCCGCTCGGCCGGTTGGCGGACGCTGTGGAGGGGGCTGGCTTCCTGTTCCTCGACGGTCTGCACCACCTGCGCGACGGGGAGGCGGCGGCGGTGGCGCTGGCCGCCGCGCGGCCATCCTTACGAGTTGTCGCCAGCGTGGCCGGCGGGGCGGCACCGCGCCCGCGTGATGCCAACCTGTTCATCCTGCCGCCGCTGACCTTCTGTGAATACCTGCGTTTCACCGGCGCCGAGCGCGACCTGATCGAACCGATGTTCTTCGGCAAGGGCACGCCCATGTACGTGGTGCGCGACATGGCGGCGCTGAACGAGCGCTTCGTGCACTACGTCAACGGCGGGGGCTTTCCGGAGGCGGTGCTGCTGCGCCCAGTGCCCGGCGACGCAGCGCGCCACCTGCGCGACGGCGTGCTGACGGCGCTGCTGCACCAGGACCTGCCGGGCCTGACCGGCATCGCCAGCACGCCGGAGCTGAATGCGCTGTTCGCCCTGCTGGCCCGCAACACCGGGCGGGAGGTGTCGATCGAGGCGATCGCGGAGCGCGCGGGCATCGCCAAGAACACGGTGCGCCGCTACCTCGATTACCTGGAGGCGTCGTTCCTCATCATCCGCATGGGGCGTGTCCATCCGGAGGGCGGTCGGTTCCAGCGCATGCGCACCTTCAAGGTGCACCTGACCGCCCCCTGCCTCTACGCCGCGCTGTTCGGGCCGGTGACCGCCGACGACCCGCTGTTCCCGGCGCTGGCCGAGAGCGCCATCATCGGCCAGTGGCTGGCCTCGGCCGACCTGCCGAACATCGTCTACGCCCGCCTGCCCGAAGGCTCCGTCGACCTTGTGGCGCTG
Source organism: Azospirillum sp. (assembly GCF_035627195.1). Lineage (GTDB taxonomy): Bacteria > Pseudomonadota > Alphaproteobacteria > Azospirillales > Azospirillaceae > Azospirillum. Next base: position 34,717 of record NZ_DASPMG010000155.1, on the reverse strand, counting down.
GCGCCCGACACCGGGCGCCCGGCCTGGGCCTGCGCGCTGCCGGGAACGGACGAATCCGTGGCTGGCGACGCTACGATCAACGGGCTGATCCAATTTTCCCGGCGCAACGCGCCGCTGCGCTGGATCGGCGCCACCACGCGCACGCAGGCGGCGCTGAAGGCGCACGACGGCGTCGAGGTTTGGCACCGCCCGGCCAGCCAGTATTGCTACGAGGTTGGCCGGAGGGTATCTGAGGAAGTAGGATCTCTTACCTGATCTTACCGGTCGTGCTGCGGGGCGATCTGGTCCAGGCGGTGGGCGAAGTCCACGTCCTTCTGCGTCACGCCGTCGAAGGCACGGGTGTAGAGGATCACCTCGACGCGGCCCTCGTCGTTGAACCATTCCGGGCAGTGGTCGCGCTTCACGGCCAGCAGCGCCACCTGGCTCATGAAGCCCCAGGCGGTCGGGAAGTCCGGGAAATGGTAGGTCTTGCGGATGGCGTCGCGCTCCAGGACCTCCGACCAACCGTGCAGTTCCTTCAGCGCCGTCTGCCGCTTGGCGCCGACCAGCTTCTCGGCCATCGGGGGTCTCCTTCCATCGCGTTTCTTAAGGGGATCCCGACTTACCCGCGCTTGGCCCGGGGGTCAAGCTCCGCTAGGCTGCGCGGCATGAGCCAGACCCGTGCCCGCCCCTTCACCGTCCCGCCGTCGCTGGCCGATTTCGAGGCGATGGCCGCCGAGGCGTTCGACACCATCCCGCCGGAACTGCGCGCGCCCGTCGGCGACGTGCTGATCCGCATCGAGGAGTTCCCCGACGAGGAGACCGAGGCGGAGATGGAATTGGAAAGCCCGTTCGACCTGCTGGGTCTCTATCGCGGCGTCGATCTGCTGCGGCAGAGCGTGGCGGACGTGCGCACCCGCCCCGACGCCATCTTTCTCTACCGCCGGCCGATCCTGGATTACTGGTGCGAGACCGGCGAGGACCTCTTCCACGTCATCCGCCACGTCCTGATCCACGAGATCGGCCACCATTTCGGCTTCTCCGACGACGACATGGACCGGATCGAACAGAGCCTGCCGGATTAAGGACCAAGGGTGACCACCATGGACATGGACCGCTTCTTCACCCTGCACGACGGCCTGCCGCGCCAGGCGCCCGGTTCCGACGCGATCACGCAGGACGCGCTGCGCCGCCTGCGCCCCTACGGCCTGCCGGACGATCCGGTGGTGCTGGACATCGGCTGCGGTCCCGGCCGCTCGCTGATGATGCTGGCGCGGGTCACCGGCGGGCGCGTCACCGGCATCGACGTGCACCCGCCCTTCCTGGCCGAGGCGCAGCGGCGCATCAACGAGGCCGGCCTGGGCCGGCGCGTGTGGGCCGAGCGCTGCTCGATGACCGACCTGGGCGGCTACCCGCCCGGCATGTTCGACCTGCTGTGGGGCGAGGGCTCCATCTACATCGTCGGCTTCGCCGAGGGGCTGGAGCGCTGGCGCCACCTGCTGAAGCCCGGCGGGCTGGCCGCCTTCACCGAGCTGACGTGGCTGACCGAGAACCCGCCGGCCGACGCGCGGGCATTCTGGGCCGATGCCTATCCCCGCATGGCGACCGAGGCCGCCAACCGCGCGGCCGCGGAGCGCGCCGGATACCGCGTGCTGGACACCTTCACCCTGCCGGCGTCGGCGTGGTGGGACGAGTACTACGGCCCGCTGGAAGCCCGCATCGGGGAGTTCCGCGAGCGCTACGCGCACGACGAGGCGTGGACGGCGGTGCTCGACGCGTCGCAGGCGGAAATCGACCTCTACCGCCGTTTCGGCGCCAGCTACGGCTACGTCTTCTACCTGTTGCAGCGCGGGGGCTGAGTCCGGGGCCGGGCACAATCGGCGGTGCCGGCCGTTTCCTTCCTGATCGAAGGCAACGAGGATGGATCGATGACCCGAGTGCACCGGATGGCCGCCGTGGCCGCGCTGCTGCTTCTGCCCGCGCTGGCGGCGTGCGACGACCAGCAGACCGCCGAGAAGACCGGGCAGGAGATCGGCCGCGCCGTCGACCAGACGGCCGAGCGCGCGGGCGAGGTGGCGGGCGACGCGGCGCGCGAAGCCGGCCGCTGGCTGCAGGACGCCGGCCGCTCCCTGGAACGCGAGGCGAAGGGCGCCAAGGAGTAACGTGTCGCCGTGAGAGACGATGGCGGACACGGATTCAGGAGATGAACTTTTAATCCGTGTCCATCCGTGCAAAATCCGTGTGCATCCGTGTCTCAAAACCCGTCCCCGAGCGCGGCTGTCCGGGAAAGGGTTTCAGGGGTGCGGCGGTGTGGGCGTACCCGGCGGCGGGCGTTTGTGGGATAATGGCCGTCCGGTCTCTCGCCGGAGGGTCCCGTGTCCCCGCTTCCCGCCGCTCCAGCCGCCCCCGTCATCGCGTCCGACGGTGAACTCCTGCACCGGCTGTTCGACAGTCTGCCGGTGCTGGTCGCCTACATGGACGCCGACTTCACGTTCCTGAAGGTCAACCGGCTGTACGCCGAAGCGGACGGGCGGGCGGAGGACTTCTTCCCCGGCCGCAACCACTTCGACCTCTACCCCGACGCCGAGAACGAGCGGATATTCCGCCGTGTCGTCGCGACCGGCGAGCCGTATCGCGCCTACGCCAAGCCCTTCGAGTACGCCGGCCATCCGGAGCGCGGCACCAGCTGGTGGGACTGGATCCTCCAGCCCGTGCGCGATCCGGACGGGCGTGTCGGCGGCGTGGTCTTCAGCCTGATCGACGTCACGCCCCGCGTGCGCGCCGAACGGGCCGCCGCCGAGGCCGCGGCGGCGTACGAGGCCGAGCGGCGGGCCGCCGACGGCCGGCTGCGCCGCCTGCTGCGCGCCCACCGGGCGCTCAGCGGCTGCAACCAGACGATCATCCACGCCACGGACGAGGATTCGCTGCTGCGCGACATGTGCCGCGTGCTGGTGGAGGCCGGCGGCTACCCGCAGGTCTGCGTGGCCACCGACGGCGACGGCCTGCCGGACGAGCGGGACGCCCTGGTCTGCTGGGGCGAGCGGCCGGACGCCGCAATCGGCGCCGCGGTGGCTTGGGAACAGCGCGACGGCCTGCCGCTGCTGAAGGGGCGCCCGTTGCGGCTTGCGCGGCTCACCGGCGCGGACGGCGCGCCGGCTGGCACGGCCGCCGCCCTGCCGCTGGCCGGCGAGCGGGGTGAGCTGTTCGGCCATCTGTTCATCTGGGGCATGGCGGAGGACGGCTTCACGCCGGAGGAGCTGGACCTGCTGAGCGAACTGGCCGCCGACCTTGCCTTCGGCCTGTCGGTGCTGCGCCTGCGCGCCGACCAGCGCCGCTCGGCCGAGCGGCAGGAGCAGGCGCTGGAGCAGACCATCCAGGCGGTCGCCGCCACCGTGGAGATGCGCGATCCTTACACGGCCGGGCACCAGCGCCGCGTCGCCCTGCTGGCGCGTGCCATCGCCGAGGCGCTGCACCTGCCGGACGAGGAGGTGAAGGGGATCGCCATGGCCGGTGCCGTGCACGACATCGGCAAGGTCTGCGTCCCGGCGGAGATCCTGACCCGCTCCGGCCGGCTGACGCCGGCGGAATACCGGCTGATCCAGTCGCACGCCGAGGCCGGGTGGGAGATCCTGCGGCCGGTGGACGCGCCTTGGCCGCTGGCCGCCCTGGTGCGCCAGCACCACGAGCGCTGGAACGGCACCGGCTACCCGCAGGGTCTGGCGGGGGAGGAGATCCTTCTGGGTGCGCGCATCATCGCCGTGGCCGACGTGGTGGAGGCGATGGCCTGCCACCGCCCCTACCGCCCGGCGCTGGGCATCGACGCCGCCCTGCAGGAGATCGCGAAGAACCGCGGCACCTTCTACGACCCGCACGTCGTCGACGCCTGCCTCGCCGTGTTCCGCGAGGGGCGGGTGGTGCTTTAAAGCGCCGCCACCCGCCGCCGCAGTTCGGGCACCAATTCCGCCTCGAACCACGGGTTTCGCCTCAGCCACGCCGTGTTCCGCCAGCTTGGATGCGGAAGCGGAATGAACTCCGGCGCGTAGTCCCGCCATGCCGCCACGGTGTCGGTCATCGTGCGCTTGCGGCGCTCGCCCAGGTAGTGCGCTTGCGCGTAGCTGCCGATCAGCAGCATCAGCCGCACCCCGGCGAAGGCCGGGCGCAGCCGCGGGTGCCACAGCGGGCCGCATTCCGGGCGCGGCGGATAGTCGCCGCCCTTCGGATTGGTGCCGGGGAAGCACAGACCCATGGGCAGCACGGCGATGCGGGATTCGTCGTAGAACCGCTCCCGGTCCATGTCCAGCCATTGGCGCAGCCGGTCGCCGGACGGGTCGTTCCACGGGATGCCGGTGGCGTGCACGCGGGCACCCGGCGCCTGCCCGACGATCAGAAGCCGTGCGGCGGGGCTGCCGCGCAGCACCGGCCGGCAGCCGTGCGGCAAGTGCGCCGCGCACAGCCGGCAGGCGCGCGCCTCCTCCATCAAGCTATAAAGTTCCGTCATCGAAACGATTTAGGCACCGAGCTGCGCGTCGTCCAGCAGGCGGCGGACGAAGGCCGGGATCACGGTGCTGGCGGGGCCGTGGATGGCCTCGGCGAACTGGGTGGCGCCGGCCGAGGGTTCCAAGTTCAGCTCCACTGTATGGGCGCCGCCGTGGCGCGCCTCGGCCACGAAGCCGGCGGCCGGGTAGACGTTGCCCGATGTACCGATCGACACGAACAGGTCGCAGTCGGCCAGCGCGGCCTGGATCCGCTCCATGTGGTAGGGCATCTCGCCGAACCAGACTACGTCCGGGCGCAGGCCGCCCTTGCGCGTGCAGTGCAGGCAGACATCGTCCACCGACAGGTCGTGCCGGCAGTCCTGCACCGTGCGGCAGTGGGCGCAGACGGCCTTCAGCAGCTCGCCGTGCATGTGCACGAGGTTGCGGCTGCCGGCGCGCTCGTGCAGGTCGTCGATGTTCTGCGTCACCACCATCACCGCGCCGCGCCAGCGCCGCTCCAGCTCGGCCAGGGCGGCGTGCGCGGGGTTCGGCTGGATCGCCGGGTCGAGCAGGCCGCGGCGGCGGGCGTTGTAGAAGTCGTGCACGCGCTTCGGGTTGCGGGCGAAGGCCTCGGGCGTCGCTACGTCCTCGATGCGCACGGTGGCCCAGATGCCGTCGGCGTCGCGGAAGGTGTGCAGCCCGGATTCGCGGGAGATCCCGGCGCCGGTGAGCACGACGATGGAGGAATTGGGCAGCAGGCGCATCGGGGGTCCCGCGGGTTGGCGGCTGGCGGTCGGGCGAGAAAGCCTGTTACATCGGTGCGGGGGAAGCCAAATCCAAGGAGGGGGGATGGTCAAGGTCCTGTTCGTCTGCACAGGCAACATCTGCCGCTCGCCGACGGCGGAGGGCGTGTTCCGCGCCATGGTGCGCGACGCCGGGCTGGACGGCCGTATCGCCACGGATTCCGCCGGCACGCACGGCTATCACGTGGGCGAGGCGCCCGACCGCCGCAGCCAGGCGGCGGCGAAACGCCGCGGGGTCGACCTGTCCGACCTGCGCGCGCGCCGCGTGAGCGTGGAGGACTTCCGCCGCTTCGACTACATGCTGGCCATGGACCAGGGCCATCTGGCGGAGCTGAAGCGCCTTGCGCCGCCGGACTCGGCGGCCGAGGTGCGCCTGTTCATGGACTACGCCCCCGACGCGCCGAAGCGCGAGGTGCCGGACCCGTACTATGGCGAAGGCAGCCACTTCGACGAGGTGCTCGACCTCGTGGAAGCCGCCTCGCGGGGCCTGCTGGAGCACATCCGGCGGGAGAGGCTGTGATCCCGGCGGCCGTCCGCTCCCTCATCGAATCCGTCACCGGCCAGCCGGTCACCGTCGTGCGGCCGCTGTCGTCCGGGCACAACGCCAGCGTGCACACGGTCACGCTGGGCGACGGGCGGCGGCTGGTCGCCAAGGTGGGGCGGGGGCTGGAGCCGGAGGGCTTCATGCTGCGCTACCTTGCCGAACACTCGCGCCTGCCGGTGCCGGCCGTGCATTACGGCGACGACGCGCTGCTGCTGATGGACCACGTCGAAGGCGGCGGCACCCTCACCGCGGCGGCGGAGGAGCATGCGGCGGAGCTGGTGGCCGAATTGCATGGCATCAAGGCACCCCGCTACGGCTTCGCGCGCGACACGCTGATCGGACCGCTGCCGCAGCCGAATGCGGAAAGCGACGACTGGATCGCCTTCTTCCGCGAACGGCGCCTGCTGCACATGGCGCGCGCGGCGCTGGAGGAGGGGCGCATCGACATCGGCTTGATGGCGGGGATCGAACGGCTGGCGGCGCGCCTGCCGGAGCTGATCGGCGAGCCGGCCCCACCGTCCCTGATCCACGGCGACCTGTGGGGCGGCAACATCCTGGCGTCCGGCGGGCGCATCGCCGGCTTCATCGATCCGGCGCTGTACCACGCCGACCCGGAGGTGGAGCTGGCCTTCACCACGCTGTTCGGCACCTTCGGCGAGGCGTTCTTCCGCCGCTACGGCGCGCTCCGCCCGTTGCGTCCGGGCTTCTTCGAGGTGCGGCGGGACCTGTACAACCTGTATCCGCTGCTGGTGCATGTGCGCCTTTTCGGCGGCTCCTACGCCGGCGCGGTGGCACGCACGGTCCGCCGCTTCGCCGGCTAGACGGGAGGCATGCGAACAACCCAGGGTGACACGCCGCGCGGATGCGCTATGGTGTCCGGTGACCAGCCACGGAGCCCCGGCTTGAGCGCGCAGACCCCGCCCGGCGTCCTCGACGGCGTCGCCCTTTTCGACGAGTTCACGCCCGCCGAGCGCGAGGCGCTGGCGTCGCGCGGGCGCGTCGTGACCGTCGAGCCGGGCACCGTCCTGGTGCACGAGGGCGAAGAGGCCGACGCGCTCTACGTCATCCTGGAGGGCGAGGTCCGCGTGCTGCGCCGCGACCCGGCCGGCAACCGGGTGGAGCTGGCGCGTCGCCGCACCGGCCAATGCTTCGGCGAGATGGCGCTGATCGACGGCGGCCTGCGTTCCGCCACCATCGAGACGGCGACCTTCTGCCGGCTGTTCGCGCTGCAGCGCGACGTGTTCCTGGAGGTGGTCTCGCCGGCACCGCACCTGCTGCGCAAGCTGCTGCGCGACCTTAGTTTCAAGATCCGCGACTCCTCCGAACGGCTGGTGCGGGAGGACCTGGAGGGGCGCATGCGCGCGGCGGAGGCCGAACTGGCCCGCCACCGCGCCATCGTCCAGGCGGTCACCGGCTTGGCGCACGAGCTGAACACGCCGCTGGGCGTCTGCGTCACCGCCGCCAGCCACATCGAGGCGATGGCCAGCTCCGGCGACGGCGCGCTGGCCGAGCCGGCGACGCTGTTGCGCGACAACCTTGCCCGCGCCGTGGCGCTGGTGGAGGCCTTCACCGCCATCGCCGCCAGCCACCACGCCGGCCCGCCGGAGGACGTGGACCTTGCCGAGGTGTGCGAACACGCCGCAGCGCTGTTCGCCATGGAACGGCCGGACGCCGGCTTGACCGTCGCCGTGCGCACCGGTGCCGCCCGGCCCTGGCGCGGCCACCGCGACCACCTGGAATGCGTGCTGGCCGAGCTGTTCGCCAACGCCGCCGCGCACGCCTACCCGCCGGGTGCGGGCGGGCCGGTGACCATCACGGTGGGGGAGGGCACGGTGGGCGAGGGCGCCATCGGCCACCGCCCGGCCTGGACCATCGCCGTGCGCGACGAGGGCGCCGGCATCGCGGCGGAGGCGCTGCCGAAGCTGTTCGACGCCTTCTACACCACGGCGCGCGGGCGTGGGCACAAGGGGCTGGGCCTGACGGTGGCCTACAACACGCTGACCGGCCCGCTGGCTGGCCGCATCCGCGTCGACGCCACGCCGGGCGCCGGCACGACGGTGACGCTGACCGTGCCGCGGGTGGTATAGGCCCGAAAAACGAAAACCCCGCCCACCGGGCAGGGTTCTCAGGGCGGCGGCGGTGGGGTTCGTCCTTACAGGACCGACTCGATCCACTGCTTCAGCGCACCCTTCGGCATGGCGCCGATCTTGGTGGCGGCGACGTTGCCGTCCTTGAACACCATCAGCGTCGGGATGCCGCGCACGCCGTACTTGGTCGGCGTGTTCTGGTTCTCATCGATGTTCAGCTTGGCGATGGTCAGCTTGCCCTCCAGCTCCCCGGCGATCTCGTCGAGCGCGGGGGCGATCATCTTGCAGGGGCCGCACCACTCCGCCCAGAAATCGACCAGGACGGGACCGGGCGCCTTGAGGACGTCCGCGTCGAAGCTAGCGTCGGTGACCTTGATGGTGCTGCTCATGGTGCCTCTTGCGTAAATCGGGGGCGTGGCCGCTTCACCGGGCCAATCGTCCCGGCCACCCCCGACGTGGGGAACGCGAAAATTTATGGCGTTCGCATGGCGGTGGTCAAGCCGCCGGTCACGCCCTCTCGTCCGGGACGGAAACCCATGGGCCGTCCATGAGTTCCACCGGCAGCTCCATCAGGAACGGTCCATCCGTCCAAAGCAGCACGCACCGCACCGTTCGGCCGGGGTAGACGGCCTGCAGCGCCGCCCGGTAGGCCGCCATCTGACGGAGATAAACCGTGGGCACGGCGGACAACTCGCGCGGGGGCGGACGGTTGGTCTTGTAGTCGACGATCCACACCGTGTCCCCGGCGACCGTCAGCCGGTCGATCTGGCCGGACAGGGCCCGGCCATTGACGACGCCCACCACCGGCACCTCGGCCCGGCTGCCCGGCGCGAACAGCGCGGCGAACGCCGGGCTTTCCAGCACGGCCATCGTTTCGCGGGCGATCTCGTCCTGCTGCTCGGGCGTCAGCGCGTGCGCAGGGCGGGCCAGGAAGTGGCGGCAGGCCGCCCCGCGCGCCTCCGGCCGCAGCTCCGGCAGGGTCTGAAGCAGGCGGTGCACGAGGATGCCGCGCTTGAACCGCGCGCCGTCGTCCTCGCCCAGCGGCGAGCGCACCGCGGGCTCCGCCCCTTCCGGCCGGGACGGGGTGAGCGGGCGCGAGGGCTCCGGCTCCACCGGAGCCGGCGTGGTGCCCCAGGGCGGCAGCGCGTGCACGGCGCCGCCCTGCTCCAGCGCGGCGCCGTCGTCGCGCGCCAGCACCGTCTGCACGTCGGCCAGCCGCCAGCCCTCGCCGCTCCAGCCGTCGGGGCAGAGCGGCGTGAAGTCGAAGTCGTGCGGCGCGGCGATGTCCTTCATCGCCTCCTCGACCAGGCGGTACCAGCAGCCCTGCCCGGGTTCCTTGCGGCCCTGCCAGCCGCAGACGTACAGGCGGTCCTCGGCGCGGGTCAGCGCCACGTAGAGGAGGCGGCGGTATTCCTGGTCGCGCCGCCGGTTGGCGCGGGCGCGCGCCTCGGCGCACAGCGCGTCCTCCTGCGTGCGGCGGGGGGCGAACAGCGGCACCGTGGCGGCGCCGTCCGGCCACAGGATGGGCGGGCTCTGTGTCGGCGTGCCCATGGTGTCGGGCAGGAAGACAATGGGCGCCTGCAACCCCTTGGAGCCGTGCACCGTCATGATGCGTACGGAGCCGCCGCCCTGCTCCAACTCGCGCTTGATCTCCGCCTCGCTGGCGGCGAGCCAGGCGAGGAAGCGCTGCATCGACGGCGCCTCGGTCTTTTCGAAGGCGAGACAGACGGCCAGGAATTCGTCCAGCGGGTCCTGCGCGTCGGGACCCAGGCGGCGCAGCACGGCGCGCCGGCCGCTGCGCCGGTCGGCCGGGCAGGGGGAGCTGAGGATCCCTGCGAACAGCTCGTACGGTGCCACGAAATCGGTGCGCGCCAGCAACTCGCCCAGATAGGCGCGGGCCGGGCGGTAGGCCGCGTCCTCCTCCGCCTTCGCCAGCAGGGCGCGCCAAAGCGTGCCGCGCCGGCCGTGGGCCAGGGCGAACAGCTCGTCCTCGGTTAGGCCGATCAGCGGACCCTTCAGGACGGTGGCCAGCGTCAGGTCGTCTTCCGGCAGCAGCAGGAAGTCGGCCAGCGCCATCAGGTCCATGACGGCCAGCTGCTCGGTCAGCACCATGCGGTCGACGCCGGCCACCGGCACGGCGCGGTCCTTCAGCGCCCGCACCAGCTCCGTAACGAAGCCCGTGCGGCGGCGCACCAGCACCATGACGTCGCCCGGCTGGATGGCACGGCCGCGGGCCGGCAGCACCTCGCCGCGTGCCAGCCAGTCGCGGATGGTGTCGGCAATCACCGACGCCAACCGGGCCGAGGGCGAATCGGCGGCCTCGCGCGCCACCGGCGGTGCCCAGGCGGGCGGGTCGGCGGCCTCCACCGGCTTCACCGGCGGCCACAGCTCGACCAGGCCGGCGTGTCCGCGGCGGAAGGCGCGGTGGCGGATCACCGGGTTCGTTTCGGAAGCGACGCCATCCTTGGCCGTATCGCGCTGGAACACCGCGTCGACGGCCTGCAGAACGGCGGCGGTGGAGCGGAAGGAGATGTCCAGGTCGACGGGCACCCAGGTTTTCTCGGCGGCGTCCGCGCGCGCCTGGAAGTGGCGGCGCATGCGCGCGAACTCGGCCGGGTCGGCGCGCTGGAAGCTGAAGATCGACTGCTTCTCGTCGCCGACGGCGAAGACGGTGCGGGTGACGCCCTGCGCCTCGCGCGCACCCAGCCCGGCGAAGAACTCCTCGGCGATGGCGGAGACCACCTGCCACTGCTCGGGGTTGGTGTCCTGCGCCTCGTCGATCAGGATGTGGTCCAGGCCGCCGTCCAGCTTGAACAGCACCCAGGGCACCCGCCCCTCGCCCTTCAACAGCTCGTGGGCGAACAGGATGAGGTCCTCGTAGTCCAGCAGCGCCCGCGCCCGCTTGCGCGCCTCATAGGCCGTCAGCAGCGCGTCGGCCAGGGTCAGCAGCGCGGTGGTGGAGGCCGCGACGCCCGCCGCCTTCACCCGTTCCATCAACGTAACGAGCCTCGACGCCTCTTCCTCCAACGCTCTCAGCGCGTGGGGGAAGGATGTGGCCGGCTTCTTGGTCATCAGCGTCTTGCGCGGTGTCCCCTCGGCGGTGAGGAACAGGCGAACGTAGGCGTGGAAGGCGGTGACGCGCGACTCGGCGGCGTCCAGCCACTGCTGGATGCCGATGCCGCGTTCCTGGTCGGTGGCGGTACCGCCGCTCAAGACCCGGCACGCCTCGCGCAGCGTCGGGAGATCCAGCGCGTGGTCGGCGCAGGCCTCCTTCAGGATGCTCGCTTCGGTCTCGCCGGGCGGTATGCTTAGCGCCTCGTGCACGGCGGCGATGGTGGCGTGCAGTCCGCCATGCTCGTGCAGGATGCGGACGATGCGCCCGCGCTCGGCCGCCAGTTCGGCCATCAGGGCGGCGAACTCCTCGGCGTTCAGCTCGGCCGTCAGGCGGGCCAGCGCCTTGCCCAGCGTTTCGTTGTCGGAACGGCCGGCGTGCAGCACGGCGTCGCGCGCCTCCACCAGCAGGCCGGCGGCCGTGCGGTCGTCCATCACCTCGAAGTGCGGGACCAGCCCGGCCTCGATGGGGAAGCGGCGCAGCAGCGACTGGCAGAAGGCGTGGATGGTCTGGATCTTCATGCCGCCGGGGCAGTCCACCACGCGGGCGAACAGCCGGCGCGCCGCCGTGCGCGTTTCCGGCGCCGGCATGCCGCCGCACAGGTCGTACAGCGCGTCGGTCAGCGCGTCGTCGGGCAGCGTCGCCCAGCGGCCCAGCGTGCGGTTGATGCGGATGGACATCTCCGCCGCCGCCGCCTTGGTGAAGGTCAGGCACAGGATGCGCGCGGGCGGCGTGCCGGCCAGCATCAGGCGCAGCACGCGGTCGGTCAGCACCTTGGTCTTGCCGGAGCCCGCCGAGGCGCCGACCCACACCGACGCCTCCGGGTCCGAGGCGCGCCGTTGCAAAACGTTCGGGTCAAGCGGGCGGTCGGGGGATGGGAAATCCACGAGGCTCATTCGCCACCTCCGCCCCCACCCGCTGACCATTCCTGGACGCGGGCGAGGTGCGCGTAGTCGGTGTAGCGCGGCGCCATGGCCGGGCGCGGGCAGGAGCGGTAGGGCGTCGCCGGGTCGTCGAAGGCGCGGATCAGCTCCTCCAGGCCGGCGCGGGCCTCGGCCGCCAGGGTGGCGACGTCGCCCTTCACCGGCTTCTCCTCGCCGGCCGGGTCGCCGCCGGACAGGCGCCAGAAGGCGAGGCCGGACACTGCGCCAGCCGTTACGTCTGGGAAACCACCGGCCTCGGCAATGGCGGCCTCCAGGGGAAGCTGCGGGGCGAATCCCAACTCGATCTCGCGGGCCGACGGTGGCGTGCCGGTCTTGTAGTCAATGATCACCAGCCCGTTCTCTTTGGCGTCACGATCGATGCGGTCGGCGGTGGCGGTCAGCGTGAAGGGGCCGGCCGGCCCTTGCAGCTCCAGCGTGCCGGTCACCTCGGTGGCCAGCGGCTTGACGGTGTGTCGGCGCTCGCGCTCCAGCGCCACGAACCACGCGGCGATGCGCTCGAACCGCGGCCACCAGAAGGCGCGCACGTCCGGGTGCGTGTCCAGCAACGGCCCGAAGCTCTGCCGGCCCAGTTCCAGCAGTTCCGCCACCGCGTTTTCCGGCAGCAGGTTGGGGTGCAGTTTTACGAAGGCGTCCAGCGCCTGGTGGATGAACTGGCCGCGTTCGGCGGCACCGGGGTCGGCGGCGATGGGATCGAGCTTGCTGAGGCGCAGGATATGCCGGGCGTAGATCGCGTAAGGATCGCGCATCCACGTCTCCACGCGGGTGACGGACAGGCGGCGCGGACGGGCGACAACCGGCGGGCGCGGCTCGGGCGGCGCCACCGGCTGCACGGCGTCCGGCTCGTCCAGGGAACGCGCCCAGGCCAGCCAGGGTTCCCCTTCCAGGTCGATCCGCCCTTCCAGACGCAGCGCCTTGAGAACGGTTTCCAGGCGGAGCAGCCAGCGCGACGGGACCGTGGGGGTGCCGTCCACACGCTCCGCGCGCGTCAGCACCACCTCCGGCGCGCCGCAGGCCTGGGCGAAGTCGTGCGCCGACAGGCCGACCTGCCGTTCCGGGCTGGGCAGGCCGAAGGCCTTGCGCATGGGGCGGGACATCCACGGGTCGGCGGCCGGCTCGGGCGGCCACGTGCCCTCGTTCAGCCCGCCGAGGATCATGCGGTCGTAGTGCTGCAGGCGCGCTTCCAGCGGCCCCAGGATGGCAAGGCGCGGGTGCAGGCCGAAGCGCGGGCGCACCGCGCGACCGGCCATCAGCGCCTCGAACAATGCTGGATATTCCGGACCCGGAACGGGCGGGAACTCGTCGGCTGCCCGGCGCAGCTCGTCGATGAAGGATGCTGCCGCCTCGCCGTCGTCGTGGCGCCACAGGCGGGCGTCGCCCCATTCCTCGGACGTGCGGGCAAGCGCCTCGGCGAAGCGGACGTGCGCGTCCACAAGGTCCTTCAGCGGCGCGGTGCCGGCCAGCAGCTCCAGGAAGGGGCGGGCCAGCGTGCCCAGATCCTCGACCCAACCGATCAGGTAATCGCGCTGCTCAGCGAACGGAAAGCGCTCCGGGTCGGCGGCCTTCAGCGCGGCGACCAGCCCGTCGAATCCCTCGGCCGGGCGGGGACCGCGCAGCACGGCGCGCTCCAGCGCGCGGGCGTCGGTGCGGAAGGTGGCCGGATCCCGGCCGCCGGCCGCCAGCGGGTGCTTGGCCAGCGCCAGCAGGTCCAGCGGGTGGGCGCGCCGCGCCGCCAGTTCGGCCGTCAGGCGCAGGTAGGTGCCAGCGGCGGTGTCGGCCAGCGGCCGGCCGGCGGAATCATTCACCTCCACGTCCCAGCGTTTCAGCGCCATGGCGACGCGCCGGGCCAGCGCGCGGTCGGGCGTGACCAGCGCCGCCGTCTTTTCCGGCGTCTCCAGCGTGTGGCGCATCAGCAGCGCGATGGCATTCGCCTCCTCCTCCGGGTGCGGCGCGTCGATGCGCGTCAGCCCGGCGAGCGCGGTGTCGTCCAGCCCTTCCAGCGCCCGCCAGCTTTCCGTGGTGGCGGCCGGGCGCATCGCCTCGCCGATCAGGCGGGCGCGCGCGGCGCGCGGGTCCTCCGCCTCGTTCCACGGGCGGACCGCCCGGCGGTCGAGGTCCAGCTTCTTCAGCAGCAGCGCCAGACCGTGCTGGGGGTGCGCCTCGTCGTGCAGGATGGCGTCCCAGGTCTCGTCGTCGCAGTCGCGGTCCAGGCCGGGCAGCACCAGGGCGCCGTTCGGCATGCGGGCGACCACCGCCAGCAGGTCGGCCGTGGCGGGGATGGAGCCGGTGGAGCCGGCGGCGATCACCGGCCCGGCCGGCGGCTGCTGCGCCCACACCCTGGCCTGCGTCTCCAGCACGGCGTTGCGGTGGGCAGCCGGGTCGATGGCGTGCGCCTCCTGCTCCAGGATGGCGGGCCACAGGGTGGTGACGATCTTCAGGAAATCCAGCGTCTTCTGCCAGTGGCCGGCGTAGTCGTCCGGCACCAGCGCCTTCAGCCCGGCGAAGTCCAGCCGTTCGGTCTGCACCTGGTCGACGAGGCGCCCGAGGTCGGCGCCCAGCCGCACCGACTGCGGCAGCGTCGCCGCGAACTCCCCGCCCGCCGCCAGGATCACCTTGGCGAGCAGCAGTTGCCGGCGCAGCCCCGACACGGCTTCCGGCAGGTCGAGGGCACCGGCCAGCCCCGGCAGTTCCTCGGCGGTCAGGGACAGCGCGTCGGCGTCGATGTCGCCCAGCGGGCTGAGTCGCGGCAGCAGCATCGGCTGCCCGCCGGAGCGGCGCAGGAACGCCTCCCGCAACGACCGGCAGGCGCGCCGGGTGGGCAGCAGCACGGTGGCGGCGGCAAGCGCCAGCGGGTCGTCGCCCAGGCGCGCGGCGATGCCGGCGGCCAGCGTGTCGACGAACGGCACGCCGGCCGGGATCGTGTAGACGTTCAGCGCCACCCCGCTCACGACCAGATCGAGCGGGCGCCGCCCAGCGCCAGCAACTCCTCCGCCTCCTGCAACGCCTCGGGGGTGCCGACGTGGAACCACGGCCCGTCGTGCGCCAGACCCCACAGGCGCCCGGCTTCCTGCGCGCGATCCCACAGGATGTTGGTGGAGAAGGCGCCGTCCGGCGACCCCGCCCACAGCTCGGGCTTGACGATCTGCACCCCGGCGAAGACGAAGGGGGCAATCTCCCCCTCCCCCCGGCGGGTCAGGCGGCCCAGCGGGTCCATGTGGTAGTCGCCGCGCCCGTCGTAGCCCACCGCCCGCGTCGTCGCCATCAGCAGCAGCAGCGCGTCCATCTCCTCCGGCCGCCAGTGCGCGGCGAGGCGGCGCAGCGCCGGGCTCGGCCCGTTCAGCCACAGGATGTCGGCGTTCACCACGTAGAACGGCTCAGGTCCCAGGTGCGGCAGCGCCTTCTTCACGCCGCCGCCGGTCTCCAGCAGCGTGTCCTCCGGTGACAGGACGATCTTCGGCTTCCTGCGGCCCTTCAGGTGGGTGGCGATCATCTCGCCCTTGTAATGGGCGTTGACCACGGCGGTGTCGACGCCGGCCTCGGCCAGCCGGTCCAGCGCGTGGTCCAGCATCGGCTTGCCGCCCACCGACAGCAGGGGCTTCGGCATGTGCAGGGTGAGCGGGCGCATGCGCAGGCCAAGGCCCGCGGCCAGCACCATCGCCCGGTTCGGCGTATCGGTCTTCTTCGGCATCAATCCGGCTCCGGAATGACAAAATCGGCGCGGGTGCCCGGCGGCAGGTGGTGGTCGAACCACGCCCGCACGGGGGCCAGCGCCGGCTTGGCGAGCTGCGCCTCCAGAAGGCGCCAGACCCGCGGCAGGTGGATGAGGTAGCCGCGCCGCCGCTCCTGCAGCGCCAGGCGGGCGAAGACGGCGACGATGCGCGTATGCCGCACCGCGCCCAGCACGGCGTAGGAGCGGCGGAACGCGTCGGCGTCCAGGTCCGGGAACGCGGCCAGATAGCGTGCGACCATGCGCTCCGCCCGCTCCGCAGGAACGTCGCGCCGGGCGTCTTCCAGCAGGGAGACGAGGTCGTAGGCGACCGGCCCCAGCCCGGCGTTCTGGAAATCCAGCAGCCCGCCGGCCGCCACGCCCGGACGCGGCAGGCGCATCAGGTTGTCGACGTGGTAGTCGCGCAGCAGCAGCGATTGTGGCCCAGCGCAGGCGTCGGGGATCACCGCCTCCCATGCCGCCTGCAGGGCGGAACGGTCGGCGTCGGCCAACGGCTTGCCGGTGGCGACCGGGACGTAGACGTCGGCGAACAGCATGACCTGCTCGGCGAACAGCCGCGCGTCGTAGACCGGCAGCTCCAGCGCCGCCGCCCGTTCGGGGCGGAAGCGGCGGTGCAGTTGGACCAGCACGTCGGTGGCCAGTTCGTACAGCGCGTCCGCGTCCTCGCCGTCGGCCAGCAAGCGGGAGAAGGTTCCGTCGCCGAAATCCTCCAGCAGGGCCAGCCCGGCCTCCGCGTCGGCGGCGACCACTTCCGGGACGGACAGGCCCAGGTCGGCGAGATCGCCGCCGATGGCCATGAAGGGGATCAGGTCGTGGCCGGGCACCGGCGTGTCCATCAGGATCAGCCGCGTGCCGTCCGCCCTGACGATGCGCTCGTACCGGCGGGCCGAGGCGTCACCGGCCAGCGGCGCCCGCGCCGCCTCGCCCAGGCCGTGGTGGGCGAGGAAGGCGGTGATCTGCGCATTGCGGCCAATTGTATCGGGTTGGCTCACGGCAGCTCCATCGCGGCCAGGCGTGCCGCCCAGGTTCCGTATCCGGTCAGCGCGGCGCGCCGGGCGTCCGCCGTGCCGGCCATGCGCAGCGCCACCTCCAGCCGGTCGGGCGGGGTGAGCGGGCCCAACCGTTCCGGCCACTCAACGAGGGCGATGCCGCCGGCTGCCTCCTCCCATCCCAGCTCGGTCACCTCGTCGGGGCCGGACAGGCGGTAGAGGTCGAAGTGCCAGACGGTCGCGTTGCCGGTGTCGTAGGTCTGCACCAGCGTGAAGGTCGGCGATGGGACTTCCACCTCCTCCCCGCTCAGGGCGCGGATGACGGCGCGGGCGAAGGCGGTCTTGCCGGCGCCCAGGTCGCCCAGCAGCGTCACCACGTCGCCGCGCCGCAGGTGCGGCGCGAGGCGGCGGGCGAGGGCCGCGGTGGCGGCCTCGTCAGGGAGGGCAAGGGTGCGTTGCGTTGTGGTGTGCGTCGGGGGCTGTGCCATGGGCCGGATTGTGGGCGAACGCCGGGGCGCCCCGCAAGCCGGGAATGGGTGACAACTGGTTCGGCCTACACCGCCATGCGCATCATGCGGGGGGAGCGCGGCGAGGGCGTGTCGTCGTGATGCTCGGTCACCAGCCGGGGAGGCTTGTTGAAGTTCATGGTGATCATCAGCGTCAGCGCGCCGTTGATCAGGTGTAGGCACTTGTCGGACTCGACGGGCAGCGGGATCTTGCGGCCCATGCAGTGGCCGACCAGGGCGGCCGCCACCTCCGCCTCGCTCAACCTCATCGACTGGTCTTCGCCGTAGTCGTCCACGACCTTGATGGTGGTGTGCACCCCGTCATGGTCGTCGTAGCTCACGCCGCGCACCGTGCCCTGCGGCAGCGGCTCGCGCCGCTTGCGGCGGCGGTCCAGCACGGCGCGGACAACCTCCTGTTCGGTGAAGACGAGGCAGCGCAGTTCTTTCATGGCGGGATCCCCGGGACCGGTGCGGCGGAGGCACGGCCCGTCGCAACTCCATTATCTATACGGCCAATCGGCAGAGCCAAGACAAATATTGCGAAAAATTTAGACAATTTGTCACAGCTTGGGCACGAGGCTGCGGGGGAGGGTTGTCGCGCTTGGGGTTGATCGGGCGCGCAAAACCGGACATCAAGGGGCCTTCAATCCCGCGCCCACACCAGACAGCACCGGAGTTCCCATGTCGGCCACCCCCCACCGCACCGACGTCGCCATCATCGGGGCCGGCCCCGTCGGCCTGTTCGCCGTCTTCGAATGCGGCATGCTGAAGATGAGCTGCCACGTCGTCGACGCGCTCGACATGGTGGGCGGCCAGTGCGCAGCGCTCTATCCGGAAAAGCCGATCTACGACATCCCCGGCCACCCCGCCATCGACGGGGCCGACCTGATCGACCGGCTGGCCCAGCAGGCCGCCCCCTTCGCGCCGACCTACCATCTGGCGCAGCAGGTCGAGAAGATGACCCGCACGGACGAGGGCCGGTGGCTCCTGGAGACGAACATCGGCACGAAGATCGACGCGCAGGCGGTGATCATCGCCGCCGGCGCCGGCGCCTTCGGCCCGAACCGCCCGCCGCTGGACGGGCTGGAGAAGTTCGAGGGCACCTCGGTCTTCTACATGGTGCGCCGCCGGCAGGACTTCGCCGGCAAGCGCGTGGTGATCGCCGGCGGCGGCGACTCGGCGGTGGACTGGACGCTGTCGCTGGCCGACATCGCCGAGAAGGTCTACGTCGTGCACCGCCGGCCGAAGTTCCGCGCCGCGCCGGAAAGCGTGGCGCGCATGGAGGCGCTGGTGCGCGACGGCCGGGTGGAGATGGTGGTGCCCTACCAGCTGTCCGGCCTGGACGGCGCCGATGGCCAGCTCACCGCCGTACGCGTCGCCACGCTGGAGGGCGAGGAGAAGGCGCTGCCGGCCGACGCGCTGCTGGCCTTCTTCGGCCTGTCCATGAACCTCGGCCCGATCGCCGAGTGGGGGCTGGGCCTGGAGCGCAACCACATCACGGTGACGCCGCCGACCTACGCCACCAGCGCGCCGGGCGTCTATGCCATCGGCGACATCGCGACGTATCCGGGCAAGCTGAAGCTGATCCTCTGCGGCTTCGCCGAGGCGGCGCAGGCCGCGCACGCCGTGCACCCGCTGGTCCATCCGGGCGAGGCGCTGCACTTCGAGTATTCCACCAGCAAGGGCGTTCCGGGGGCGTAACGTCCCCTACGCCAGTTCCGCGCAGCGGCGGAACAGGCGGACGGGCCGTTCCGCCCACCAGCCCCGGCGGTAGGAGGCGAGCGCCACGCCGGTGGCGCTCTGCGCGCCGATGAAGCCGTCGCCGTCGACGACGATGGCGACGTGGGCCGGGGTGTGCTGGTCCTGCGGGAACAGCACGAGGTCGCCGGGCAGCGGCTCCGCCACCGGTTCGAACAGGCCACCGTCCATCAGGGATTCGGCGTCCAGCGCCATGAAGCGCGCCCGGCGGTCGGGCAGGGCGGACGCGTAGACGACGGAGACGAAGCCGGTGCCGTCCATGCCCCGGCGGGTGCGTCCGCCCCAGCGGTAGGGGACGCCCAGGTAGCTGCGCGCCAGCGCCACGATCCGCGCGCGCGTGTTCCCGTCGTGTCCGTGCAGCCCGTCGAACATGGACGCCTCCGTCCGCCGACATCCTCATCGTGAGCCCGTGCAGCGTGCGCCGTCAACGCGCCGAAGGTCGCAGATCCTTATCGGACGAAAAAAGCGGGGTCGGACGAAAAAAGCGGGCCGCCGAAGCGGCCCGCGAAGGCGAGGAAGTGGAGGCTTGCGGGAGCGAAACGACGGATCAGCCGCCGCGCGGGCCCTGGCCCTGGCCCTGGCCCGGACCACCCTGGCCTTGGCCGGGGCCGCCCATCATGCCGCCGGGGCCGAAGCCGCGGCCGCGGTGCTGCATGAACTCGTCGGCCACCTTCTTCTGCTCGGGCGAGAACTGGTTGTAGAGGTCGACGACCAGCGGGCGGAGCTGCTGGAACTGCGTCACGCGGGCCGACATCATGGCGTCCATGCGCTCCAGCCGTTCGGGCAGGGTGGTCGGCAGCGGCTGGTCCTTGTACTTGGCGCACAGCGCCTCCAGCGGCTTCTGGCTCTCCTGCGCGGTGGTGGCGAGCTTGGTCCAGGCCGGCTTCTGGGCGTCGGTGATCTTCAGGCGCTTCTCGGCGTAGGCCAGCATGCCGGCCAGCCGGGCGTCCTGGTTCTCGCACATGCGGCCGAAGTTCATCGGCCCGCCCATCGGGCCGCCGTGCATGCGGTGCATGCCGAAGCCGCGGCCTTCGCCGGGGCCGAACTGCTGCGCAACGACCGGCGCGGTCACGGCCAAGCCGGCGACCGCAACGGCGGTGAGGATCAGAGCGCGTTTCATGGAGGATCTCCTTACAGGGTTCGGTACGTGTGTTCCGATGGCCCCAAGGTGCGCCCCCAGCTTTGCCGCTTTATGTCCGGCGAGGGGGTGTTTGGTAACGCTGTGTAACAGCGGCCGGGCCGGTAACGCGCCGTAACACTTTTCCCCTTAACCGGCGGGCCGCCGCGTCGGATCATGGGGGCGAAGGGGGATCAGATCAGCATGGACCGCACGCCGCATCTTCTGGTGGTCGACGACGACCGGGAAATCCGCAACCTCACGTCCCAGTTCCTGACCAGGCACGGCTACCGCGTCTCCACCGCCCGCGACGGGGCGGAGATGCTGAAGACGCTGGAGGTGGGGCGGGTCGACCTCATCGTCCTCGACCTCATGCTGCCGGGGGAGGACGGGTTGAGCCTGTGCCGCCGGCTGCGCGCCGGTTCGGCCACCGCTTCCATCCCCATCGTCATGCTGACGGCGATGGGGGAGGAGACCGACCGCATCATCGGGCTGGAGATGGGGGCCGACGACTATCTGGCGAAGCCCTTCAGCCCGCGCGAGCTGCTGGCCCGCATCAAGGCGGTGCTGCGCCGCGCCGGCGCGCCGCAGGCGGTGGGCGGCGAGACGGCGGCCAAGGTGCTGCGCTTCGAGGGCTGGTCGCTGGACGTCGCCAAGCGCGAGCTGCGCTCCCCCGACGGGGTGCTGGTGCAGCTCTCGGCCGGCGAATACGACCTGCTGGTCGCCTTCGTCGAGCATCCGCAGCGCGTGCTGACCCGCGACCAGCTGCTCGACCTCGCGCGCGGGCGCGCCGCGGTGCCCTTCGACCGCTCCATCGACGTGCAGGTCAGCCGCCTGCGCCGCAAGATCGAGCCCGACCCGGCCGATCCTACGCTGATCAAGACGGTGCGCGGCGGCGGCTATTTGTTCACGGCCCAGGTGACGGTGGGGACGTGATGCTGCTGCGCCGCTTCCTGCCCGACAGCATCGCCGCGCGCACCGCGCTGACCGTGGTGCTGGCCCTGCTGCTGACCCAGGCGATCAGCGCCCTGGTCTACGTCACGGACCGGCACGAGGGGCCGCCGGTGCACGGGCCGCGCGTGCTGATCGAGCGCGTCACGGCCATCGTCCAGCTGGTGGAGAGCACGCCGCCGCGTGAGCGGCCGCGCGTGGTGCGTGCCCTGGACGATCCCGTGCTGGGTGTCACGTGGAGCGAGACGCAGCCGCGCATGGGGGACCTGAAGGACGGCTTCCCAGTGGAGGCGCTGCGCCGCCGCCTGCGCCAAGCACTGGCCGACCCGCGCCGTCCGGTCTTCATCGAGGTGCGCCGGCCGCTGGTCGGGCCACAGCCGGGGCCGCTGCCGATGCCGGAGGAGATGCACTGGTCCGCGCGCATGCGCCTGACCGTGCAGCTCACCGACGGCACGTGGCTCAGCTTCACCGGCGGCGACCCGGCGGAAGGGCCGTTCCGGCTGGTGCGCTTCGTGCTGTGGATGGTCGCCATCGGTGGCGTCATCGCCATCCTGTCGCTGTGGGCGGCGCGCCGGCTCACCGCACCGCTGGCCCGCTTCGCCGGCGCGGCGGAGCGGCTGGGCGTCGATGGCGAGTCGGATCCCCTGCCGGAGGCGGGGCCGAAGGAACTGCGCGCCGCCACCCGCGCCTTCAACCGCATGCAGGAGCGGCTGCGCCGCTTCGTCGCCGACCGCACGCAGATGCTGGCCGCCATCAGCCACGATTTGCGCACGCCACTCACCCGCCTGCGCCTGCGCGCCGAGCTGGTGGACGACCCGGAGATGCAGCGCAAGATGCTGGCCGACCTCGACGAGATGGAGGCGATGATCACCGCCACGCTGGCCTTCGCGCGCGAGGACGCGCAACGCGAGCCGCGCGGCCCGCTGGACCTTGCCGACCTGCTGCAGAGCCTGTGCGACGACCGTGTGGACACCGGGCACGACGCCACCTACCGGGGGCCGGCGCACCTCGCCGTGGACGGCCGCCCGGTGGCGCTGCGCCGCGCCTTCGCCAACCTGATGGACAACGCGATTGCCTACGGGGGTGCGTGCCGCGTGCGTCTGGCGCCGGAGGACGGGCAGGTAAGGATACAGATCGACGACGACGGCCCCGGCATCCCGGAAGCCGAGTTCGAGAAGGTCTTCGCGCCGTTCTACCGGCTGGAGCGCTCGCGCTCCCGCGACACCGGCGGGGTGGGGCTGGGCCTGTCCACCGCGCGCAGCATCGTCCGCGGCCATGGTGGCGACGTCATGTTGGCCAACCGGGCGGAAGGGGGATTGCGGGTGACGGTGGTGTTGCCGGTGTGAGGAAGTGCTTGCGTCGGGGACTCTTGCCCCCACCCCGACCCTCCCCCGCAAGCAGGGGAGGGAGAAACGGCCGACGAACCCTCCCCTGCTTTAGCGGGGGAGGGTGGCCGAGCGGAGCGATGGCCGGGTGGGGGCAATACCTTCCCAACACCCCGACCTATCCCTCCACCCGTGCTCCTTCCGGCAGGATGCAGCGCACGCGCAGGCCCTGGGACGCCGTCTCGTCCATCTCCATGCGGCCGCCGTGCAGTTCGATCACGTTCTTCACCAGCGACAGGCTGAGCGCCACGTTGGACCGTGCGTCGGCGCGGTCGAAACGGCCGGGGGCGTGGGCGTCGTCGGGCGACGCCGTGCCGTCGCCCACGCTCAGCACCACCGAACCGTTGCTGCGGTGCGCCGCCAGTACGATGCGCCCGCCTTGCGGCGGCGAGCGGATGGCGCTGACCACCAGGTTGAACAGCGCCTGCTTCAGCCGCTTCTCGTCACCCTCGATGGTGCCGAGGCCGGCGGGCGACGCCACCTCCAGCTTCAGGCCCTCCCGCCGCGCCCACTCGCGCGTCAGGCCGGCCACCGAATCCAGCAGGTCCGCCACGTCCACCGGCGCGTGCTCCAGCGTCTGCACGCCGGCACCGATGCTGGTCAGGTCGACCACGTCGTCGATCAGCGACAACAGGCGCTCGCCGGCCGACAGCACGCCCTTCACATACTCCAGCTGGCGTGGGGTGAGCGGGCCGAAGTACTGGTTGGCCAGCACCTCCGCGAAGCCGATGATGCCGTTCAGGGGCGTGCGCAGGTGGTGCGAGACGTTGGCGATGAACTCGCTCTTCAGCTCGTCCGCCGCCTCCAGCGCCGCGTTGGAGGCACGCAGCGCCTGCTCCAGCCGGGCGCTGTCGGTGACGTCCAGGTAGCTGTTCAGCACCGCCCCGTCCGGCAGCGGCACGGTGGAGAACTCCACCACCGAGCCATCCACGCGCTCCAGCCGGCCGGACCGTACGGCGCGTTCCAGCGTGGCGCCGATCATCTCCTCCTTCAGCGATTCCCAGTCGCCGCCGTCGTCCAGGAAGGGGCGCATCTTCTCGAAGGCGTCGGCGATGTGCGGCTCGCCCTGAAGGTCCTCGTCGTGCAGGTCCCAGATGCGGGCGAAGGCGGGGTTGGACAGCTTCAGCCTTCCGTCGCCGCCGAACACGGCGATGCCCTCGGCCAGGTTGTCCAGCGTCTCCTGCTGCACGGCGATCAGCGTGTTGTAGGAGGACTCCAGCGCCAGCGTGTTGGTCACGTCCTCCATGATGGTGATGATGCCGCCCATCGGGTTGGGCGCCGCCAGCACGCGCAGCGTCGTGCCGTCGGGCAGGTGCATCATCTCCTCCAGCGGCTCCATCAGGTGGGCGTAGCGGGTCAGCCGCTCGCGCTTGAAGCTCTGGAAGTCGGCGTATTCCGGCAGCTTGCGGCGCGCCCGCAGCTCCTCCAGCAGTTCGGAGTGGGTGGGCTCGGCGCGCAGGAACGCCTCGTCCAGTTCCCACAGGCGGACGTAGGCCTGGTTGAAGAAGCTGATGCGCTGGTCGGGGCCGAACATGGCGATGGCGGTGCCCAGCCGCTCCAGCACCTCGGCGTGCGCGGCCTGGTGGCGCTTCAGGTCGGTGCGCAGCGTCTCCAGCCCGGTGAGGTCGAGGGCGTAGCCGACCATCAGCGTGCCGCCCTCCACCGGCAGCGGCGCCTCGGTCAGCTCCAGCACGTGGCGCTCGCTGCCGATCACCACCGGGCAGACCTGCGACTGCGCGAAGCCGCCGCTGCGCGCCCGGCCGGCAAGTTCCGGCCCCGCCTCGCCGGGGCACAGCTCGCTCTGCCGGGAGACCGCCTGGTCGGGCGTGGCGTCCACGGCGCGGGCGTAGGCGCGGTTGCACCACGCCAGCCGCAGCTTGCCGTCGCGGATCCACACCGGCGTGGGCAGCGCGTCCAGGGCGGCGCGCAACTCGGCGAGCGCCCCTTCGGCGGCTGTCTTGGCGGCCAGTTCGGCGGCGGCGGCGCGGTGGCCGGTGCTGACGTCGCGCAGCCACAGCACGTCCTGCGGCGCCTCGCCGTCGGCCGCCGTACCCCGCCGTCCGCTGAGCATAAGGCGCCGGCCGTCCGCCGTGCCGATCTCCAGCGTGAACGGGCGGCCGTCGGCGCGCATGCGCTCCAGCGCCGCCAGGAAGGCCTTGCCGTCGCCCTCGGCCAGCGCCGCGGCGATGTCCTCCGGCCGTTCGATGGGGCCGTCGTTGAGCAGCGCGGTGAATTCGGGAGAAGCGGTGCGGACCCCGGCCGCGTCCCAGCCGCACCACGGCTGGGGCGAGGCGGCGAGCACCGCTTCCAGCCGCTCCACTTCGGCGGCCAGCCGGTCGGCACGTCGGCGCTGGCCGTCGGCGTACCAGCCCAAGGCGCCCAGCGCGGCAGCGCCCAGCACGCCGGCCGCGCCGGCGGCCAGCGGCGACGCCGCGTCCATGGACAGGCCGACCCCGAGCGCAAGGCCGACGGCCGCCAGGGCCGGTGTGTATTTCATGGTAAACGCACTCACGCCGGTGAGACTAGAGCACGTCCTTCCGCCCGACAACCCAGCCGGAAGCACAAGCTGTATTTGTATCCCGTCGATCCCATGCCCACCCCGCCCTCATCCCGCCGCCGCCGGCGCCGGCGCCAGGGCGCGGATCGCCGCGGCCAAGGGCGGGAAGCGCTCCGCCATGGCCTTCCGGCTGCGCTCCATGGCCTCCGCGTCGCCCTGGTGGATCGCCAGTTCGAGGTCCGAGCAGGCGGCGGCGAAGGCCTTGGCCCCGGCGGTGCGCGCCGCCCCCGCGGCGGCGTGCGCGGCGGAGCGGGCAGCCTCCAGGTCGCCGCGCGCCAGCGCGGCCGACGCCTCGTCCAGCAGCGGCTGCGTCGTCTCGATGAAGAAGCCCAGCATGTCCACCGCGTTCGCGTCCAGCGCCCCGAAGGTGGCGCGCACGTGGTCCAGGTCGAGGACCGGCGCCTCCGGTTCGAACAGGACGGCGGGCGTCTCGGCCGGGGCGGTGGCCGACCCCTCGCCCAGCCAGCGGTTGAGCGCCGCGGCCAGTTGCTTCAGCGTCACCGGCTTGGCGATGTAGTCGTCCATGCCGGCCGCGACGCAGCGCTCCATCTCGCCGGCCAGCGCGTTGGCGGTCATGGCGATGATGGGAATGTGGCCGGCGCCGGCCTCCCGCTCGGCCGCGCGGACCTGGCGCGACAGTTCGTAGCCGTCCAGGCGCGGCATGTGGCAGTCGGTGATCAGCAGCCGGTAGGGGCGGGCGCGCCACGCCGACAGCGCCTCCATGCCGTCGGCGGCGAGGTCCGCCTCGAACCCCAGCTGGCGGAGCTGGCGCAGCACCACCTGCTGGTTGGTCGGATGGTCCTCCGCCACCAGGATGGCGGCGCCGATGGGAGCCGCGGCGCAACGCGGTGCCTGCGCCGGGCGGGGCTCGGCCGGGCGCTGGGCGGTCTCCGGCGCGGCGCGCCCGGACAGCACGGCGATCTTGCGGTACAGCGCGTCGCGGTGCAGCGGCCGGGTCAGCGTCTCTGCGGTGCCCGGCGGCTCGCGTCCGTCCACCAGCAGCAGGGCCGGCGGCGGCGTCTCGCCGGTTTCGGCGATGCGGGCCAGAAGCTCATCGGCCGTGGCGTCGGGCAGGCGGGAAGCCAGGACCAGGATGTCGGGTGGTGCGAGTTCGATGAACTCCATCACCTCCTCGGCGGTGATGGCGTCGGCCACCGCCGCCTTCTTGTCGGCGAGGTAGCGGACGATGACGGCGCGCTCGGCCGGTTCGCCGTCGGCGACGACGATGGACAGGCCGGCGAGGTCGGTGTCGTCCGGCTCGGCCGCGCGCGCGTCGCTGAGCGGGAGGTCGACGGTGAACCAGAAGGTGGAACCGTGTCCGGGCGACGACTGCACGCCGATCCGCCCGCCCATCATCTCGACCATGCGCGTGCAGATGGCCAGCCCCAGCCCGGTGCCGCCGAAGCGCCGGGTGGTGGAGCTGTCGGCTTGGCTGAACGGCTGGAACAGACGGGCCTGCCCCTCCTCGCTGATGCCGATGCCGGTGTCCTCCACCTCGAAGCGCAGGCGCACGCGGCCCGGCGGGGCGCCGTTCACCGGCAGCGTGCGGATGAGGACGCGGCCCTGCTCGGTGAACTTGATGGCATTGCCGGCGAGGTTGAACAGGATCTGCCGCAGCCGGCCGGGGTCGCCGCGCACCATGGCCGGCACCGCCGGATCGACGTGGCAGATCAGCGCAAGATCCTTCTGGTGCGCCTGCGGGGCCAGCAGGTCGGCCACCCCCTCCACCAGCTCCAGCGGCGACAGGTCCAGCTCCTCCAGGTCCAGCTTGCCGGCTTCGATCTTGGAGAGGTCGAGGATGTCGTCGATGATGCGCAGCAGCGCGGTGGCGCTGTCGCGCACGGTGGTGACCAGGGTGCGCTGCTCGCCGTTCAGCGGGGTGAGCGCGATCAGTTCCAGCATGCCCAGCACGCCGTTCATGGGCGTGCGGATCTCGTGGCTCATGGTCGCCAGGAACTCGGACTTGGAGCGGGCCGCGACCTCCGCCTGCTCCTTGGCGTGGCGCAACGCCTCCTCGGCGGCCTTGCGCTCGGTGATGTCGTAGCTCCAGGCGAGGATGGCCGGGCGTCCCTCGAACTCCGTGCGCTGAAGGGTTTGCAGCGCCCACACCCGGCCGCCGTCCGGGCGGTCCACCGCCACCTCCACGTCGCGGGCGACGACGCCGGCCTCGCTGTCCGGAGCCGGCGGCAGGCCGGGCAGGGCCAGCGTGTGGCGGCGGCCGACGAAGCGGTCCAGCGGCACGCCGGCCAGTTCGGCGGCGCGGGCGTTGGCGAAGGCCACGGTGCCGTCGGCACGGGCGATCGACACGCCGACGGGGCTCTGCTCCAGGATGGCGCGCAGGCGCCGCTCGCCCTGGCGCAGGTCGTGCTCGCGCGCCTTGATGGTGGTGACGAAGAACTGCAGCGCGCGGGCCATGTCGCCGATCTCGTCCCGTCCGCGGGTGGGGATGGCCACGGCGTGGCCGCTCTCGTGCGCGACCATGGCCGCCTGAAGCACGCGCAGCCGGCGCACCACGTTGCGGTCGATGTACATGAAGATGCCGGCCGCACCCAGGATGGAGAACAGCGCCATCGCGATGATCGCGCTCTCCCCTTCGCGGATGACGCGCTCGAACTCGGCGGAGCGGCGGGTGACGTCCTGCTCGATGGCGAGGAAATAGTCGGACACGGCGGCGACCAGCCGGTCCGAGACGTTCTGGTTGCGGGTCACCGCCCCCTTGATGGCGCGCTGGAGCGTGATCTCGCTCATCCGGCTGGCGAACAGGTTGACCTCGCCCAGGCCCAGCGACGACAGCTCGCGATGCAGCGGCTCCAGCCGCCGGACCACCGGGGCCGGCAGCATGGTCAGCGTCACCGCCGCGCGGTCGAGGGAGTCGCGGAAGTCGCGGCGCATGCGCTCGACCTTCGCCTCATGGTCGGCGCGCGCGGCGGCCAGCATGACGGTGAGCGCGTGGCCGGCGTGATCGTTCCAGCGCTGCACCGCGTGCTCCAGGCGCCGCACCGCCTCCGCCTCGGCCTGCGGGTCGGCGGAGGCGGCCGGGGCCGACATCAGCGCGGCGGCCAGAGTGGCGATGGTGTCGCCGTCCATCAGTTCGGCGTGGGTGCGGCGCATGCGCTCGGCCAGATCGGTCAGCCGGCCGATGAGCGCGCTGGTCTCCGCCGTCACCGCCAGTTGCTTTTCCACCTGGTCGTTCAGCGCGCGCAGGTTGTCGACCAGCTCGTTCTTGCGGCGGTCCAGTTCGGCCAGGTCGGCCGCCTCGCCACCGCGGGCGCGCAGGCGGCCCATCAGGTCTTCCAGCAGCAGGATCTGGTCGCCGATGCGCGCCATCACCGCGTCGCGCACCGACTGGCTCTGCACGGCCACCAGGGCGGGGGCGTTGGCGGCGATGGTGCCGCTCTGCTGCGCCAGCTGAGAGGCGCTGACCAGCCCCGGCACCTTGGACGTGGCGATCTGCTCGAACCCGTCGTGGAAGCGCGCGAACAAGGAGACGGCGACCACGCCCGTGGCGGCGGTCAGGCCGCCGATCACCGTCAAACCCGCAAGGATGCGGAACGCCACACCCAACCGAGGAAAGGGCAAGAGGACGTGCTCCCCAGGCGGCGGCCGCGGGGCCGCGGCCGATCGATCCGGACGGAATAGCACGTCCGGCCGATGCGGCGCAATTCGCCACACCCCCGCCGCGTCGCCATGGGCGGCTTGACCGCGGCCGGTTGCCCGGTCGATCCTGCGTCGGGGGCGAGGGGGAGAAGCGATGCGCCGGCTGGGTATGCTGATCCTGATGGTGGCCGCGTGGGCGCTGGCCGGGGGATCGGCGCAGGCGGGCGGCACGCTGGAGCGGGTGAAGCAGGCCGGCGTCCTGCGCTGCGGTGTCGCCACCAGCGGCACCGGGCTGGCCGCCGTCGACGACCACGGGCGCTGGCAGGGCTTCTTCGTCGACATGTGCCGCGCCGTGGCCGCCGCCGTGACCGGCACCGCCGACGCCATCGAGTTCATCGAGATCAGCTCGCAGAATCGCTTCGCCGTGCTGCGCGAGGGCGGCGTGGACGTGGTGATGGACGGCGCCACCTGGACGCTGCACCGCGACGCGGCGCTGGGCGTGGAGTTCCCTGCCGTCTACCAGTTCGACGGGCAGGGGTTCATGGCGCACCGCTCGCTGGGCGCCATGCGGCTGGCGGACCTGCGCGAGGGGACGGTGTGCGTGATCCGCGGCACCACCACCGAGCGCAACCTGGAGCACTGGATCGCCGCCACCGGCCGCAAGCTGGCGGTGAAGACGGTGAACTCGACGGAAGGGGCGCTCAGCGCGTTCTTCAACCACCATTGCGACGTGCTGACCAACGACCGCGTCAGCCTGTTCGCCCAGCGCCTGCTGAATGCGCCGCACACCAACGACTACGTCATCTTCCCCGAGGTCATCGCGAAGGAGCCGCTGAGCCCGATGATCAAGTCCGGCGACGTCGGCTGGTACAAGGTGGTGCGCTGGGTCATCCTCGCCACCATCCTGGCGGAGGAGAAGGGCATTACCGCCGCCGACGCCGCGGCCTTGAACCACAGTCCGGACCCGGAGGTGAACCGCCTGCTGGGCCTGATGCCGGGCGTGGGGGCCGGGCTTGGGCTGGACGACCAGTGGGCTCACCGGGTGATCGTGCGGATCGGCAACTACGGCGAGATCTATGATCGCCACCTCGGCCGCAGTTCGCCGCTGGGCATCGAGCGCGGGCTGAACGCGCTGTGGAACCGCGGCGGCCTGATGTACGCGCCGCCCTTGGGCGGGTGACCGGCAATCAGAGGGAAAGCGCCGCCGCAGGCTCTTCCGATGCCCCGTCGCCGATGCCGACGGCGCGGTTCCGGCCCGCCCGCTTCGCGGCATAGAGGGCTTGGTCGGCCTTTTCCAGGACGTGCATCAGGGTGGCGCCGTGCTCCGGCCAGGAGGCCATGCCGATGCTGCACCCCACGCGCGCCACGCGCCCGGAGACCAGCACGGGTTCGTTGACCGCCTCGATCAGGCGCTGGGCGATCTCCTCCACGCGCGGCGCCTTCTTGCCCGGCACGGGGTTGATGACGATCACGAACTCGTCGCCGCCGAGGCGCGCCACCACGTCCTCGGCGCGCAGGCACGAGGCGAGGCGGGCGCCGACCTGGCGCAGCACGGCGTCGCCCGCCTGATGGCCCAGGCTGTCGTTCACCGGCTTGAAGCCGTCGAGGTCGAGGCACAGGACGGTGAAGGGCTGGGTGCCCGGACGGTTCGCCAGCGCCTCCGCGTACTGCTCGAAGAAGCGGCGGTTGGGCAGGCCGGTCAAGCGGTCCTGGTAGGCCGCGTCCTCCATCCTGGACAAGGCGTGCTGGGTGTCGCTCAGCGAGGCGACCAGGGCGCGCAGCGAGCGCGACAGGTCGACCACCTCGGCGGCCCCCGTCACTTCCGGGATCTCGACGCCCGGTTCGCCCCGGCGCAGGCGGATGGCGGCGTCGGCGATGGCGCGCAGCGGGCGGGCGATCCAGCCGGCGGCGAACCACGCCGCGGCGCTGAACAGGACGGCGAACGCCGCCCCCCACAGAAGGATCTCCCGCCGCAGGGCGGTGGCGTCCGCGTAGGCGGTCTCCACCGGCTGGCGGGCGAGCACGGTCCAGCCCAGGCCCGGGTAGTCGGCGTGGCCGGGGCTGTTGGCGTAGCCGGTGACGTAGGCCTTGCCGTCGGGCCAGGTCTCGACCGCCCAGCCGGTGCCGGCCGTCCGTGCGTCCGCGACGCTCTTCAGGGACAGCGGGTGCCCCTGGGCGCCTTCCGGTCCCAGCAGCACCGTGTTGTCGGCGCTGACGATGAACGTTTCCAGGCTGCGGCGGTCGCGCATCGGCCGCAGCAGAGTCTGCTGGACCTCGCGCGCCCAGTTCCAGGAGAAGTGCGTGGCGAACACCCCGACCGTGTTGCCGTTCTCGTCGCGCAGGGGGGTGGCGACGTCGACGAACTTCATGGGTTCGCCGGTCGGGTTCGGCAGCAGCTTGGCCAGCATCACCGCGTCGTGCACGTCGCCGACGAAGTGCCCCTTGACGCCGTTCTGGAAGACCGGACGCGACGAGGCGTTCGCGCCCAGCAGGATGCCGCCGCTGGACGCCATGACCCGGCCGTCCTTGTCCAGCGCGCCGACCCAGGCCAGCGTGTGGTCTTTCGCCTTCAGCTCGTCGACCACCTTCTGCGCCACCGCCCAGTCGCGCACGGCGTCGATCTTCGCCAGCACGCTCACCTGGTTGGAGCGCGCCCACATGTCGGTGTCGAGCTTTTCGGCCATCTGGAAGGCCGCCTCGGAAAGCGAGCGGCCGATCTCCCGTTCCAGCTGCCCTTCCGAACGGGAGCCGACGACGGCGCTCATCAGCGCGGTCACGCCGACGACAAGGGCGGCGCCGGAGACGGCGACGACGCTGCGCAACTCCTTTGGCTTCCACGCCATCGTCCGGCTCCGCTCAAAAAACATGCCGCTGCCCAGTAGAGAGGTCAGTGGAACAAGCTGAATCAAATGTACTGTAATCAATTTATCGCGACAGTGAGCAAATAGCGACAAGAAGCCGCGCATGCGTCCGTGTTTTTTCTCGGTCGGGCGCGAAGGCGTCCATGATCGGGTTGGCGCAGCTGAGCGCTGTGGTATTTTGTTACTTGCCGCAGACACCCCGGTTCTTTGGTTTTTAGTCGAAACCGTTTGCATGCGTCCGATCGGCCGGACCATCCGGCATGCCGGCCATCTTCCGTGCGGCCATCGTCAAGCGCTTCAAATCGCCGCCGCTCATCGCTATGGTGGCGCCTCCACGGGTGCACGCCCGTTCCAGCGGCCCGTTCTTCAGCGCCCCGTTCCAGCGAGTGTCCGATCCCGCGATGACCAGACCCAACACCTACCGCGCCGGGCCCGACGAGCACGGCCACTTCGGCATCTTCGGCGGACGCTACGTCGCCGAGACGCTGATGCCGCTCATCCTCGAGGTGGAGAAGGCCTACGAGGAGGCCAAGACCGACGAGGCTTTCCAGGCCGAGTTCCGCGAACGCCTCGCCCAGTACGTCGGCCGGCCGAACCCGCTCTACTACGCGGAGCGGCTGACCGGGCAGCTCGGCGGCGCCAAGGTGTATTTCAAGCGGGAAGAGCTGAACCACACGGGTGCGCACAAGATCAACAACTGCATCGGCCAGATCCTGCTGGCCAAGCGGATGGGCAAGACGCGCATCATCGCCGAAACCGGCGCCGGCCAGCACGGCGTGGCGACGGCGACGGTCTGTGCGCTCTACAACATGCCCTGCGTCATCTACATGGGTGAGGTGGATATCGCCCGGCAGCAGCCGAACGTCTTCCGCATGCGCCTGCTGGGGGCCGAGGTGCGCTCCGTCACCTCCGGCTCCAAGACGCTGAAGGACGCGATGAACGAGGCGCTGCGCGACTGGGTCACCAACGTCGCCGACACCTATTACCTGATCGGCACGGTCGCCGGCCCGCATCCTTACCCGGCGATGGTCCGCGACTTCCAGTCGGTCATCGGCGACGAGGTGCGCACGCAGATGCAGGCCCTGGAAGGGCGCCTGCCGGATTCGCTGGTCGCCTGCGTGGGCGGCGGCTCCAACGCCATGGGGCTGTTCCACCCGTTCCTGGACGATCCGGACGTCAAGATGGTGGGCGTCGAGGCGGCCGGGCACGGGGTGGACACCGGCATGCACGCCGCCTCGCTGACCGGCGGCCGGCCGGGCGTGCTGCACGGCAACCGCACCTACCTGCTCCAGGACGAGGACGGCCAGATCACCGAGGCGCACTCGATCTCCGCCGGCCTGGACTACCCCGGCATCGGGCCGGAGCATTCCTGGCTGCACGACATCGGCCGCATCGAGTACGTCAGCGTCACCGACCAACAGGCATTGGACGCCTTCCAGATGTGCGCCAAGGTCGAGGGCATCATCCCGGCGCTGGAGTCGGCGCACGCCATCGCCGAGGTGGTGCGGCGCGCGCCCACCCTGCCGAAGGAGCACCTGATGGTGCTGTGCCTGTCCGGCCGCGGCGACAAGGACATCTTCACCGTCGCCGAGCACCTGGGAGTGAAGCTGTGAGCGCTTCGGACAACACGGGCCGGATCGCCCGCCGCTTCACCGCCCTGAAGGCCGAAGGGCGCGCCGGGCTGGTCACCTTCATCATGGCCGGCGACCCGGACCACGACACCTGCGCGGCCTTGCTGGCCGGCCTGCCGGAGGCCGGCGCCGACCTGATCGAGCTGGGCATGCCCTTCACCGATCCGATGGCCGACGGCCCGGCGATCCAGGCGGCCGGCCTGCGGGCACTCGCGGCGGGCGGGCGCATGACGCGCACGCTGGACCTCGTGCGTGGTTTCCGCGCCAAGGACGGCGACACGCCGATCATCCTGATGGGCTACTACAACCCCATCCACGCTTACGGTGTCGAGCGTTTCCTGACCGACGCCAAGGCGGCCGGGGTGGACGGCCTGATCGTCGTCGACCTGCCGCCGGAGGAGGACGCCGAGCTGTGCCTGCCGGCGCTGAAGGCGGACGTCAACTTCATCCGCCTCGCCACGCCCACCACCGACGACAAGCGCCTACCGGCGGTTCTGAAGAACACCTCGGGCTTCGTCTACTATGTGTCGGTCGCCGGCATCACGGGGGCGGCGTCCGCCACGGACGACGCCATCGTCGAGGCGGTAACCCGGCTGAAGCGCCACACCGACCTGCCGGTGGCGGTCGGCTTCGGCATCAAGACGCCGGACCAGGCGGCGGCGGTGGCCCGCGTGGCCGACGCCTCCGTCGTCGGCTCCGCCATCGTTTCGCGCATCGCCGCCAACCTCGACGCCGACGGCAAGGCCAAGCCGGGCCTTGCGGAAGACGCGCTCGCCTTCGTGCGCGAGCTGGCGGCGGGCGTGCGCGGCGCGCGTTCCTAACAGGAGTTCCGGTCAGCGATGAACTGGCTTACCAACTACGTCCGTCCGAAGATCCGCGCGCTGGTCACCCGCAAGGAGGTGCCGGACAACCTCTGGCACAAGTGCCCGAACTGCGAGGCGATGCTGCACCACCGCGACCTGGAGGAGAACCTCTCGGTCTGCCATCACTGCGGCTTCCACATGCGGCTCGACCCCGTGAAGCGGCTGGGCATGCTGTTCGACGAGGGCAAGTACACGCTCGTCGAGCTGCCGAAGTCCATCGTCGACCCGCTGAAGTTCCGCGACCAGAAGCGCTACACCGACCGCCTGAAGGAGGCCCAGGGCAAGACCGGCCGGCAGGACGCGGTGCTGGTCGCGCACGGCCCCATGGACGGGCTGCCGGTGGTGGTGGCCGCTTTCGACTTCGGCTTCATGGGCGGCTCCATGGGCATCGCCGTGGGCGAGGCGCTGGTGACGGCGGCCAAGACGGCGCTGGCGCACAAGGCGCCGCTGGTCGTCGTGCCGGCGTCGGGCGGGGCGCGCATGCAGGAGGGCATCCTGTCCCTCATGCAGATGCCGCGCACCACGATCGCCGTGGAGATGGTCAAGGAGGCCGGCCTGCCCTACGTGGTGGTGCTGACCGACCCGACGACGGGCGGCGTCACGGCCTCCTTCGCCATGCTGGGCGACATCCACATCGCCGAGAAGGGCGCGCAGATCGGCTTCGCCGGTGCCCGCGTCATCGAGAGCACGATCCGCGAGACGCTGCCGGAGGGCTTCC
Source organism: Azospirillum sp. (assembly GCF_035627195.1). Classification (GTDB taxonomy): domain Bacteria; phylum Pseudomonadota; class Alphaproteobacteria; order Azospirillales; family Azospirillaceae; genus Azospirillum. Next base: position 116 of record NZ_DASPMG010000155.1, on the reverse strand, counting down.
AGCGCTCCGAATACCTGCTGGAGCACGGCATGGTGGACATGGTCGTCCACCGCAAGGACCTGCGCGCCACGCTGATCCGCACGCTGGACCTGCTGATGCGCCCGCTGACGCTGGCG
>NZ_DASPMG010000154.1:0-8639 GCF_035627195.1 Azospirillum sp. | reverse complement strand
CTGGGCGGCGATACCCTGTTCGGCGGGCAAGGCGACGACGCGCTGTTCGGCGGCCAGGGCAACGACGTGCTGGCCGGCAACCTGGGAGCCGACACGCTGACCGGCGGCCTGGGTGCTGACGTGTTCCGCATCGGCGCGCCGGGCGAGGGGGTGGACGTGATCGCCGACTTCACCTTGGGCGAGGACAGGATCGCCGTGGTCGGGCCGAACTTCGGGGCGATCCCGGCGGGTAACCTGTCGGCCGGCCACTTCGCCTTGGACAACCCGACCACGGTCGGGGCGATGTTCGTGTTCAACACGCGCAGCGGCATGCTGTCCTTCGACGCCGACGGCTCGGGCGCCGGGGCGGCGGTGGCCATCGCCACGCTCAACGTCCGTACCCTCAGCTATACCGACATCCTGGTCACCGGTTCGGGCACGTAACCCGATCGTGCGGTGTGCGGCGGGCGGCGGGCGCTGAGGCTTACCCGCTGCACACAGGCTTCGTCCCCGCGCCCGGTTGTTTCCGGGACGGCTCTGCCCATATGAGTTCCGGTTGACGCTCTCCCCGGCCTTCGCGCCGGGGAGAGTCGTTTTCGGACCCCGGAACAGGGCGACCGCGCATGCTGAGACCGCTTTACAACTGGATCCTCAGGCGCGCCGCCCGCCGCGACGCCGTGTGGTGGATGGCGGGGGTGTCCTTCGCCGAAAGCTCGTTCTTCCCGCTGCCGCCCGACGTCATGCTGGTGCCGATGTGCCTGGCGGAGCCGAAAAAGCTCTGGTGGTACACCAACGTCTGCGCCTTCGCCTCGCTGATCGGCGGCTTCTTCGGCTACGCGATCGGCTTCTACTTCTTCGACACGATCGGGCGCTGGATCTTCGACCTGTACGACCTGTGGGACGCCTATTACGGCTTCCAGGAGTCGTTCAACCACGTCGGGCCGTGGCTGCTGATCCTCAAGGGCGTGACGCCCATCCCGTACAAGCTGCTGGCCATCACGGCGGGCATCGCGAAGATGGACATCGTCATCTTCGCGCTGTGTTCGCTGGTGGCGCGGTTCTCGCGCTTCTACATGATCGCCATCCTGCTGCACTTCTACGGGCCGCAGGTGCAGCAGATCATCGAGAAGCGGCTGATGCTGGTCACGACCATCCTGGTGGTCGTCGTGGTCGGCGGGCTGCTCAGCTTCAAGTTCGTCTGAGGCCGCCTTGGACGCTTGAGGGGCCGGTCAGGGCGGCGAGCCCTGATCCGGCCGGTCCTGGCGGGCGGCGGGCAGCGAGTCGCGGTCCTGGCGGTCGCGCCGCACCATGACGGCCAGCGCCACCGCGATGGCGATGCCGCCCAGCACGGGCAGGGCCGCTTCGCCGATCGTGACGTCGGGGCGCGCGACGAGGCGTATGGCGAGCATCAGCAGGCCGGCCAGCAGCAGTACGGCGAACACCACCGCGGAGGTTTTGCGGCGGCGCGGTGCGCCGTTGGAAGGAGCGTTCATTTGGGCCGTTCCCTTTCTGGTTGGCTTCCCGGCATAGTGGGGCGAACCGTTCTCCAAGTCACAAGAAGAAAACAGGAGTGCCGATGTTCCGTCCACTGGTCGCCACGTTGACCCTGATCGTGCTGGCCGGCTGCGCCGATGAGCCGGCCCGCCGCCCGGGGACCGGAGCGCCGCCGCCGCCCGTCAGTGCCGCCCCGTCCGCGCCCGCAACCGGCGCCGTGGCGCCGCGTGCGGTGACCCCGCCCGCCGCGGCCCGCCCGCAGGCGGCGCCGCAGGACAGCGTGCGCATCGAGGCGGAGGGCATGGAGTCCTGCATGCGCCAGTGCGAGCGCAGCAACAATTCCTGCATGGATTCGGTTGCGGCGCGTCCCCCGGTCGGGTCCGACGGCACGCTGGAGCAGGAGCGGGCGCGGCCCTTCACGCGCACCGACAACTGCGGCTACCAGATGCGCCAGTGCATCGCGCGCTGCCGGCCCTAGGATTCGGCGATGGCGAAGAAGGGTGATTCGGGCGCAGGCCTGTTCGAAGGGGCGGCTCCGCGGCCGCTCGCCGACCGGCTGCGCCCGAAGACCCTGGGCGAGGTCGTCGGGCAGGAGCACCTGCTGAAGCCCGACGGCCCGCTGGGCCGCATGGTGGCGGCGCACCGGCTGGCCTCGATGATCCTGTGGGGGCCGCCGGGCTGCGGCAAGACGACTATCGCCCGGCTGCTGGCGCAGACCACCGAACTGCATTTCGAGCCGCTGTCGGCCGTGTTCTCCGGTGTGGCCGACCTGCGCCGCGTGTTCGACGCGGCGCGGGAGCGGCGGGCGGCCGGGCGGGGCACGCTGCTGTTCATCGACGAGATCCACCGCTTCAACCGGTCGCAGCAGGACGGCTTCCTGCCCTATGTCGAGGACGGAACGGTGACGCTGGTCGGCGCCACCACCGAGAACCCCTCGTTCGAGCTGAACGCCGCGCTGCTGTCGCGCTGCCAGGTGTTCGTGCTGAACCGCCTGGACGACGCCGCGCTGGAACGGCTGCTGAGCCGGGCGGAGGCGGAGACGGGGCGCGCGCTGCCGGTGGACGCCGACGCACGCGCCGCGCTGAAGGCCATGGCGGACGGCGACGGCCGCTTCTGCCTGAACCTGTGCGAGGAGCTGTTCGCGCTGCCGGACGGGACCGTGCTGGACACCAACGCGCTGACCACCACCATCCAGCGCCGCGCCCCCGTCTACGACAAGGCGCAGGAGGGGCACTACAACCTCATCAGCGCGCTGCACAAGTCGCTGCGGGGTTCGGACACCGACGCCGCGCTCTACTGGTACGCGCGCATGCTGGCCGGCGGCGAGGACCCGCGGTACATCGCCCGCCGCCTGACCCGCTTCGCCGTCGAGGACGTCGGCTTGGCCGATCCCAACGCGCTGACGCAGGCGGTGGCCGCCTGGGAAACGTACGAGCGCCTGGGCAGCCCGGAGGGCGAGTTGGCGATCGCGCAGCTGGTCATTTATCTCGGCACGGCGCCCAAGTCGAACGCGGCCTACACGGCCTACAAGGCGGCGGTTCGGGTGGCGAAGGAGACCGGCTCGCTCATGCCGCCCAAGCACATCCTGAACGCGCCGACCAAGCTGATGAAGCAGATCGGCTACGGCAAGGGCTACGAGTACGACCACGACACGGCCGAGGGCTTCTCCGGCCAGAACTACTTCCCCGACGGCATGCCGCGCCGGGAGTTCTACCAGCCCGTCGAGCGCGGCTTCGAGCGCGAGATCCGCAAGCGCCTGGACTATTGGGCCAAGCTGCGCGGGCGGAAGGCGGGGGAGGCGTGACAACCTACCTCTGGGTCGCGCTGGGTGGCGCCATCGGCTCGGTCGCCCGGTTCTGGGCGGGCGGCGTGGCCGTGGCCGCGATGGGCGAGGCGTTTCCGTGGGGCACGCTGATCGTCAACGTGCTGGGCTCCTTCATCATCGGCGCCACTGCGGCGCTGACCGGGCCGGAGGGGCGGCTGGAGGTGCCGGGCGACGCGCGGGTGTTCGTCATGGTCGGCCTGTGCGGCGGCTTCACCACCTTTTCCTCCTTCAGTTTGCAGACGCTGGGGCTGATGCAGGACGGGGCGTGGCTGCGTGCCGGGGGGAACGTGGTGCTGTCGGTGCTGCTGTGCCTGATCGCCGTGTGGGCCGGCCATGCCGCCGCTTCCCGTCTTTGAGCGCTTCGTCGCCATCGACTGGTCCGGCGCGCGCGGGCCGCGCTACGCCGGGATCGCGGTGGCGGAGTGCGGGGCCGGCACGGCGCCGCCGCGCCTGATTCCGCCACCGGACGGGTGGTGGTCGCGCCGGGCGGTGCACGACTGGCTGCTGGCGGGGCTGGAGCGCGGGCCGGCGCTGGTCGGCATCGACTGCGCCTTTTCGCTGCCCTTCGCGGTGGCGGATGCCTATTTCCCCGGCCGGGACGCCACCGTCTTCGACCTGTGGGACTTGGTGGAGGAAGCCGCGGGCGGAGCGAGCGACTTCCTGGGGGCACCGTTCGCCGAACACCCGGCCTACGTCGGCGGCTTCTGGAGCCGGGGGTTGCAGCCGGACTGGTACACCGACCCGCACCGCCTGACCGAGCGTGTGTGCCGCGCCGACGGCTATGGCAGCCCGCAGAGCCCCTACAAGCTGATCGGCTCCAAGCAGGTGGGCAAGGGCGCGCTGGCCGGCATGCGGATGCTGCGGTCCCTGCGGCTGGCTGCCCCCGGCCGCGTCGCCGTGTGGCCGTTCGAAGAGCCGGCGCCGGGCAGCACCGTGTTCGCCGAGATCTACCCGCGCCTGTTCCTGAAGCGCGCCGGTTTCGGCCTGCGCAAGATCCGCTCGCCGCTGGACGTGGACGCGGCGCTGGCCCACCTGGGCTCCGCCCCGGCGGCATTGCCGGACGCGGTCAGCGACCACGACGCCGACGCGCTGGTCTCCGCCGCCGGCCTGCGCTGGCTGGCGGCGCGGCCGGAGGTGTGGCGCCCGGCGGCCCTGGACGAGCAGGCGCGCCGGCAGGAGGGGTGGATCTTCGGTGTGGGCGACCGGGCCGCCTGAGGCTATTCCGCCAACCCCAGCCGGTCCAGCACGCGCTTGCGCGCCGCGCCGCGCTCCTGGTCGGAGACGTGCAGCAGGCCGCCGATGCGGCGCAGCAGGTTGGATTCCAGGTCGGCGACGCGGCCGTCGGCGTAGACCACCTCCCACAGCATCTCGATGATCCACACCCGCTCGTCGGGCGGGCAGCGGGCGATGATGGTCTGCACGTAGTCGAACAGGCCGGCGCCTTCCTGCGTCGTGGCCTCGGCGTGGCGCAGCAGGGCGCGGGCGTCGCCGGCGTCCAGGCCGAAGCGCTGGCGGACCAGCGTCAGGATGCGCGCGCGCTCGGCCTCGTCGATGGTGTCGTCGCTGCGCGCGACCTCCACCAGGAGGGCGGCGGCGGCCATGTGCAGGGCGTCGCGGCGGCGGGCGGGCGCCTCGTCGCTGCGGTCGTCGAACAGGGCCAGGATGCGGTCCAGCATGGGCGGATCCTTGTTGCGGGTGCCTTATGATATGGGAATGCCGCGCCGCCGATGCAGGCCGCGTGACAATCGCCGCGGTCTTCTGTCTAATCCGCCGCGTTCGAGGACGAGGATGACGGGCATGAGCGCGGTCGAGACACGCACGGTGACGAAGGACGAGGCGGACATCCGCCTGGACCGCTGGTTCAAGCGCCACTTTCCGGAGCTGACGCACGGCCGCCTGCAAAAGCTGCTGCGCACCGGGCAGGTGCGCGTCGACGGCAAGCGGGCCGACGCCGCCACGCGGCTGGAGGCCGGGCAGAGCGTGCGCGTGCCCCCCCTGGGCGACGCCCCGCCCGCCACGGCGGTGACCCGCAAGCCCGCCCCGGCGCTGACCGAGAAGGACGCGGCGGCCCTCCAGGCCCGCGTGCTGTACAAGGACGACGACGTCATCGCCCTGGACAAGCCGGCCGGGCTGGCCGTGCAGGGCGGCACCGGCACGTCCAAGCACCTGGACGCCATGCTGGACGCCCTGCGCTTCGGCGCCGCGGAGCGGCCGAAGCTGGTGCACCGGCTGGACAAGGACACCTCCGGCGTGCTGCTGCTGGCCCGCACCACCTTCGCCGCGTCGAAGCTGACCGAGACGTTCCGCGGCCGCGACGCGCGCAAGATCTACTGGGCCGCCACGGTGGGCGTGCCGAAGCCCTACCAGGGCAAGATCGACCTCGCCTTGGCCAAGGAGGGCGGGCCGCGCGGCGAGCGCGTGGCCGGCGACGAGGACGAGGGCAAGCGCGCCGTCACCGTCTATTCGGTGCTGGAGAACGCCGGCAAGCAGGCGGCCTTCGTGGCGCTGTGGCCGCTGACCGGGCGCACGCACCAGCTGCGCGTCCACATGGCCGCACTGGGCACGCCGGTGCTGGGCGACGGCAAGTACGGCGGGCAGGGCGCCTTCCTGCCCGGCGCCGAGGTGCCGAAGAAGCTGCACCTGCACGCCCGCCGCCTGGTCATCCCGCACCCGCGCGGCGGCAAGACCATCGACGTGACCGCCCCGCTGCCCGAGCACATGGCGGCCACGTGGCGCTACCTGGGCTTCAGCGCCAACCTGCGCGAGGACCCCTTCGCCGACTTCGAATAGACGGGCCGGATTGAGCTTTTCCCGGCCCGCCCCCACCTGTGGTAACCCACGCGACCCGACACGGTAACGACGCCCGCATCCCATGGCCGCACCGCTCCGCCTCGCCCTGTTCGACTGCGACGGCACGCTGGTCGATTCCCAGCACGCCATCGTCGATTCCATGACCAAGGCGTGGCGCGACCACGGCCTGGGCGTGCCGGACGCCAATGCGGTGCGCCGCATGGTCGGCCTGCCGCTCCAGCAGGCGATCGCGACGCTGGCCCCGCAGCTGGACGCCGAGGCGGCGCTGGAGGTGGCGGACAGCTACCGCGACCACTTCTTCGACCTGCGCCGCACCGGCGCGCTGGAGGAGCCGCTGTTCCCTGGCATCCTGGAGACGCTGGACGCGCTGGAGGGGGCCGGCGTCCTGCTGGGTGTGGCCACCGGCAAGTCGCGGCGCGGCCTGCTGGCGGTGCTGGAGCGGCACGGGCTGCGCGCCCGGTTCGTGACCTTGCAGACGAGCGACGACGGCCCCGGCAAGCCGCACCCCGACATGGTCTTCCGCGCCCTGTCGGAGAGCGGGGTGGAGCGGGGCGGGGTGGTGATGATCGGCGACACCACCTACGACATGCAGATGGCGCGCAACGCGCGGATCGCCGCGCTGGGCGTGTCGTGGGGCTACCACGCGGTGGCGGAGCTGCGGGCGGCGGGCGCCGGCCGCATCGTCGATGCCGGGGAGGAGATCGCCCCGGCGGTGCTGGCCCTGCTGGACGAGCAGGTTTCCTGAAGGGTTCGATTCGATATGAAGCGTTTCTACACATCCGTGAGCGTCGAGAGCACCGATGGCGGCTGGGACGTCCGCCTCGACGGCAAGGTGATCCGCAGCCCGGCCAAGGCGCCGCTGGTCTTCGCCTCCCGCGCGTTGGCCGAGGGTGTCGCCGCCGAGTGGGAGGCGCAGGGCGAGCAGGTGCAGCCCAACGCCATGCCGCTGATGCAGCTGGCCTCCACCGCCGTGGACGTGGTCGGCAAGCAGCGCGACGGCATCGTCGCGGCGGTCGCCAAGTACGCCGAGACCGACCTGCTGTGCTACCGCGCCGAGCACCCGCGCGAGCTGATCGACCGGCAGGCCCGCGCCTGGCAGCCGCTGCTGGACTGGGCGACGCTGCGCTACGACGCGCCGCTGCACGTCTGCGCCGGCCTGATGCCGAAGCCGCAGCCGGCCGACGCCACCCGCGCGCTGCGCCACGCGGTGGAGGCGCTGGACGACTGGACCCTGTCGGCGCTGCAGTCGGCGACGGGTGCGTGCGGCTCCCTGGTGGTGGCGCTGGCGCTGATCGAGGGGCGGATCGACGCGGCCGAGGCCTTCGAGGTGTCGCAGGTCGACGAGACCTTCCAGATCGAGCAGTGGGGCGAGGACCCCGAGGCCGCCAAGCGCCGCGCCGGCCTGCGCGAGGACATCGTCTCCGCCCGCCGCTTCGTGGACCTGCTGCGCGCGGGCTGACCCGGCCGGCTGATGGGGCCGGCGGATGCAACGCAATGCAACCGGATGCAACGCATTTCGCGATGTGTTGCATCCGGCCACGCCGTGTCGTTTTGGGGGGCGTTCCGGGGGTGGGCGCGCGCGGGCGCACGGCGCCGCATTATCGGATACAGAATATCTCCAGTAGGAATTCTGTCAACGACAAGGTCGCGCTGGCCCCCGGACCGGCGGTGCGTCAGCTGTGCAGGCCGGGCGCCTCGTGGCCGGTGCGCGCCACGTATTCCGTGTAGCCGCCGCCGTACTGGTGAATGCCCTCCGGCGTCAGTTCCAGCACCCGGTTGGACAGCGTCGCCAGGAAATGCCGGTCGTGCGACACGAACAGCATGGTGCCTTCGTAAGACGACAGCGCCGTGATCAGCATCTGCTTGGTGTCGAGGTCCAGGTGGTTGGTCGGCTCGTCCAGCACCAGGAAGTTCGGCGGGTCGAACAGCATGGTCGCCATCACCAGCCGGGCCTTCTCGCCGCCCGACAGCACGCGGCACTTCTTTTCCACGTCGTCGCCGGAGAAGCCGAAGCAGCCGGCCAGCGCTCGCAGCGACCCCTGGTTCGCCAGCGGGAAAGACGCCTCCAGGGACTCGAAGATGGTGCTGTCGCCGTCCAGCAACTCCATGGCGTGCTGGGAGAAATAGCCCATCTTGACGCTGCCGCCGACCGTGACGGTCCCGGCGTCCGGTTCGGTGGCGCCGGCCACCAGCTTCAGCAGCGTCGACTTGCCCGCACCGTTGACGCCCATGACGCACCAGCGCTCCTTGCGGCGAATGGTGAGGTCGAGCCCCTGGTAGATGGTGCGGCTGCCGTAGCCCTTGTGCACGTTCTTCAGAACGGCGACGTCCTCGCCCGAGCGCGGGGCCGGCGGGAAGTCGAACGCCACGACGTGGCGGCGCCGCGGCGGCTCGAACCGCTCGATCTTGTCCAGCTTTTTCACCCGGCTCTGCACTTGGCTGGCGTGCGAGGCGCGGGCCTTGAAGCGCTCGATGAACTTCAGCTCCTTCGCCAGCATGGCCTGCTGGCGTTCGAACTGCGCCTCCTGCT
>NZ_DASPMG010000153.1:0-23670 GCF_035627195.1 Azospirillum sp. | reverse complement strand
CGGCCGCTCCCGCAGCCGAAGACCCACCCCCCATCCGCCCCTTCGACCTCGCCGCCTGGGCCGGCACCGACTTCCTCGCCACCCAGCGCGCGCTGGAGAAGGCCATCGCCGAGCAGCAGGGCCGCGCGCGCGTCGACGCGCTGATCGCCATGGCCCGCTTCGCCCTGGCCCGCGCCATGCCGGAGGAGGGCCGCGCCGCGCTGGAATCGGCGGAAAGCCAGCACCCCGCCCCCGACCAGCGGTACGAGCTGCGCATCCTCGCCGACGCCTTCCGCGCGCTGGACGGCACCGCCGACCCCGACGCCAGCGTCTTCGTCCGCACCCGCCCCGGCCCGGTGCCCGACCACCACGTGTGGCGCAGCGCCACCCTGGCGCCCACCCGCTGGGCCGAGGCGCGCGATGGCCTGCCGATCGCGCTGAAGCGCCTGCTGTCCTACCCGCCCGACCTGCGCGCCCGCCTGCTGACCCGGCTGGCCGAGGCGGCGAGCGTGGCCGACCCGGCGTCGCTGAACCTGATCGTGCTGGAGATGATCACCCTGGACGGCACCGGCAGCGCCGACGGCCGCCTCGATTACTTCCGCGGCCGGCTCGCCGAGCTGAAGAACGACCCGGCCGCGGCGCTGGAGCATCACCGGCGCGCCGCCGCCGCCCCCGGCCCCTACGGCCACCGCGCGCAGGTGCGCCTGATCGAACTGAAGCGCGCCCAGGGCACGCTGGACGACGCCGGCGCGGTGGCCGAACTGGAAACCCTGCGCTACGCCTGGCGCGGCGACGCGGTGGAGACGGACGCGCTGGCGGCCCTGGGCGCCGCCTACACGCGCCTGGGCAAGACGGAAGCCGCACTCGACATCTTCGGCCTGCTCGGCCGCCGCTTCGGCGCCACGGCGCGCGGGCGCGCGGCTCTCGCCGCCGGGCGCGGGCTGCTCGCATCCGTGCTCGACCGGCTGGAGCAGCCCGACACCGGCCCGCTGGACGCCGCCGCGCTCAACGCCCGCCACGGTCGCCTGATCGCGCTGAGCGACGACGAGGACGGCACCGGCCGGCGCCGCCTCGCCCGCCTGCTGGCCCGCGACGGCTTCACGGTGGAGGCCGCGCGCATCCTGCACGCCCTGGCCGCCGAGGCGCGCGGCCCCGCCCGCGCCGAGTTGGGCACCGAACTGGCCCGCATGCTGCTGGATGCCGGGCGCGGCGGCGAGGCGCTGGAGGTGCTGGACGGCACCGCCGCCCCGGACCTGAACGCCGCCCTGGCCGAGCGCCGCGCCCTCCTGCGCGCCGAGGCCTTCGCGGCGGAGGGGGAGGCGGTGCGCGCCATCGACGCGCTGCGCGGCCTGACCGGCACCGCCGCCGCCCGCATCCGCGCGCACAGCCTGTTCCGCGCCGCCGAGTGGCCGGCCGCCCGCGCCGCCTTCGCCGAGCTGATGGAGCAGCCCGGCGCCACGCCCGACGACGTCGCCCGCTTCGCCATCGCCGCCTACCGCACCGGCGACCTCGCCGCGGTCACCGCCGCCGCGGCGCGCCACCGCGCGCGCCTCGCCGGCACCCGGTGGGAAGGGCTGCTGGACGCGCTCGCCGCCCCGCCCGACGACGGCAGGCCGCTGAGCAGCGACGGCGTCGCCCGCCAGCTCGCCGCCGCCGACGCGCTGGCCGGCGTGATGCGCCGGTGGACGACGCTGCCCCAACCGTAAAGCCGCTTTAATCGCACCCGCCTAGCGTCGGACACGGAAGGCCGCGCGGCAGGCCGCTCTAAAGCCCCTCCCCCCTTGCGGGGGAGGGGTTGGGGAGAGGGGGATAGCCGCCGGACGGCGGCAGAAGAGTCTTTTCCGGCTCCGCCGTAACCACCCTCTCCCCAACCGCGACGCCCTTCGGCGTCGCCCCGTCAAGGGAGAGGGGCTTTGAAGCGACACCCTGGACCGCGCGGCTCGGCCAAGCCGGAGGAATGAGACATGCGTTTGCTGTTCGGTATCGTCGCGGTGTTCCTGAGCGTGCTGGGCGGCTTCGCCGCCATGGGCGGGCGGATGGGGGTGCTGTGGCAGCCCGTCGAGATCGTCATCATCATCGGCGCGGGCATCGGCGGCTACGTCATCGCCAACACGCCCAACGTGCTGCGCGAGACGCTGGGCACGGTCGGTGCCGTCGCGCGCGGCCGGCGCACCAGCAAGTCCGACTACCTGGACGTCATCGCCCTGCTCTACGCCCTGCTGCGCGTCGCCAAATCCAAGGGCATGTCGCAGATCGAGGCCGACATCGACCGCCCCTCCGACAGCCCGATCTTCGGCCAGTACCCCGCCGTCTTCCGGCAGGAACGCTGCCTGACCTTCCTGTGCGACTACCTGCGCCTGATCGCACTCGGCCAGGACAACCCGCACGACCTGGAAGCGCTGATGAGCGAGGAGATCGAGACCATCAGCCGCGAGCTGAACCAGGTGCCCAAGGCCCTGCAGAACCTCGCCGACGCGCTGCCGGCGCTGGGCATCGTCGCCGCCGTGCTGGGCGTCATCAACGCCATGAGCGCCATCAGCGAACCGCCGGAGGTGCTGGGCCACATGATCGGCGGCGCCTTGACCGGCACGTTCCTGGGCGTGCTGCTGTCCTACGGCCTCGTCGGTCCCATCGCCAGCGCCGCCCGCCACCGCCGCGAATCGGAACTGAACCTGTTCATCTGCGTCAAGGCCGGCCTGGGCGCCTACCTGCGCGGCAGCCCCCCGCAGGTGTGCGCGGAGTTCGCCCGCAAGGTGCTGTACGCCGACATCCAGCCCAGCCTCGCCGAGGTGGAGGTCGCCACCACCCTGTCCTCGCAGGCCAAGGCCCGCGAGGGCCGGCAGGCCGCCTGACGCCGCTTCCGCATCCAAAAGCCCCTCTCCCCTTGAGGGAGAGGGGTTGGGGTGAGGGGTATTACGGCTCGGAGAGCCGGACAAAGACTCTCTTCCCGTCCTGCCAGACGGTAACGACCCCTCATCCCAACCCTTCTCCCTCAAGGGGAGAAGGGCTTTAAAAAACAAGACACGAACGCCCTGAGGAGCCGCCTATGGCCCGCAAGCGCCTCGAACCGCTGATCATCGTCAAGCGCCGCCCCGGCGAGGACGAGGAGGAGCACAACGGCACCTGGAAGCTGGCCTACGCCGACTTCGTCACGGCGATGATGACCTTCTTCCTGATCATGTGGCTGATGAACATCACCACCGTGGAACAGCGCAAGGGCATCGCCGACTACTTCAACCCCATCGCCGTGTCGCAGGCCAATTCCGGCGCCGACGGCATGCTGGCCGGCCGCTCGGTGGACAAGACCGGGTCGCTCAGCACCCCCAACGCGCCGGGCGACAGCGGCATCCCCGTGGCCTCCCCGCCGGTCGTCGCTTCGCTCGGCGACAGCGACCGCCAGCCCGCCGGCCGCAAGGACCCGATGCCCCACCCGCTGGGCGCCAAGGCGCCGCCGAAGGACGCGCAGCAGCCGACCACGCGCGAAGAACTCGAAGCCATGCTCGACCGCCAGTCCGAGGCCCTGCACGAGCGCTATGCGCTGGACGAACTGGAACGCGACCTGCGCAAGCGCGTGGCCTCGGCGCCGGAGCTGAAGGCGGTGGCCGACAGCGTGCTGATCCAGCAGGTGCCGGAGGGGCTGCGCATCCAGCTGACCGATCAGGCGAAGTTCTCCATGTTCGCCGTCGGCTCGGCGCAGATGAACGAACAGGGCAAGCGGCTGATGCGCATGGTCTCCGCCGCCATCGCCACGGTGCCCAACGGCCTCAGCATCTCCGGCCACACCGACGCGCTGGGCTACGCCGCGGAGGCCAAGTACGGCAATTGGGAGCTGTCCAGCGACCGCGCCAACGCCGCCCGGCGCGAGCTGATCGCCGCCGGCGTGCCGCCCAGGCGGATCGTCCGCGTCGAGGGCCGCGCCGACCTCGACCACCTCGCCGCCGACACCCCGCTGGACCCGCGCAACCGCCGCATCAGCATCACCCTGCTGCGCCGGGAGGCCGCGAAGCCGTGACCGTCTCCCCACGTCCTCGTCGTTGTTTTTTCGCGAGGCGCGGAACTCGCGATCGGTGACGGTCACAAAGGAAGGTCGTCACCGGCACGCTCATGGCCGTTTCGTCCGGCATTCCCCTCGACGTCGGATTGACCGGCCCATCCCGAGCACGCAACGGAGGATTGCCATGAAGATCCTGCGATCCGTCATCTTCGCCACGGCCGCCCTGATCGCGGCCTGCCAGACCGCCCAGGCCGGGGAGAAGGTCTTCCAGAACCGCGTGGGCGTTCCGCTGAACGTGGAGCTTGTCGTCCGCCAGGGCGAGCTGCGCAACTTCGCCCCCCGCTTCACCATCAACATGGGTTCCCAGCTGCTGCCGAACGCCACCGGCAGGGTCAACTACGGCGACGCCCACGTCGAGGCGATCAGGATCAGCGGCGGCCTGAGCTGCGAAATCGACGCCCGCAACGGTGGGGACGCCGAAGCGGCGCTCAACAACCGGGTCTTCATCATCCTCGTGGAGTGGGGCGGCGGCTGCGCGTTCGAGCCGACGAACATGGAGGAACCCCTGGGCTGATATTGTTTCCGGCGACGCTTCGGCTGACGAATTCAGCACGAATATTAAACACGAAGATCAGAATATCATAAGGTCGCGCCAACGCGTACGCCATGGCACCGAAGCCCCGACGCTGCCAAACCCTTCTGATCTTTTGATCTTTTGATCTTTTGATCTTCGTGTTTTTGATCAGCACTTTCCCCGCCAGCCGAACCGCCGCTGATCCTTGCGAACACTTAGCCCCCACCCTCCCAGCCTTCGGCTGGGTCCCTCCACGGTCGCCCGCAAGTCGGGCGACCGCGCTCCGCCTTTCGCGGCCTTGCCGCGAATGCCTGCGGCACCGGCTCCACGCCCCCGGCGGGGCTGGGGGAGGGGCTAATACAAAAATTCCCCTCGTTTTTTAAACAAATTCCCTCCCCTCCCCTTTTAAACCGCCTTTAAAACCGCGCCTGTACTGTCACGCTCGCAAGTCCATCGTGGAGAAGCCCGGGACTTCCCCTGTGTTCCACAGACGTGACAAGAGGACTCCACGATGAGCCTGTTCAGCGCCATGCGGTCCGGCGTCAGCGGCCTGTCCGCGCAAAGCTCGCGGATGGCCGCCATCTCCGACAACATCAGCAACTCGGCCACCGTCGGCTACAAGCGCGCGGCGGTCGATTTCTCCACGCTGGTGACCTCGCCGGGGGCGGATTCGGCCTACTCGGCCGGCGGCGTGCGCTCGAACGTGCATTACCAGATGACCAAGGACGGCGTCATCCAGGGCACGCAGTCGGCCACCGACATGGCCATCGACGGGGCCGGGTTCTTCGTGGTCGCCAACCGCGCCACCAGCGCCGCCGGCACGCCCAGCTACGCGCTGACCCGCGCCGGCAGCTTCCTGCCGGACGACGAAGGCTTTCTGCGCAACAGCGCCGGCCAGTACCTGCAGGGCTGGAAGCTGAGCCCCGACGGCAGCCTGCCGGCGGTCAGCAAGACCAGCTTCGACAACGTGCAGGCCATCAACGTCGGCAACCTCGTCTACGGCGGCAGCAAGACCACGCAGATGGGCTTCTCCGGCAACCTGCCGGCGCAGGCCGCCATCGGCGCCACCTTCACCACCTCCGCCCCGTTCTACGACGGGCTGGGCACGCCGCGCGACCTGACGCTGACCTGGACGAAGAACGCGGCCGCCAACGAATGGACGGTCACCGCCACCGCGCCCGGCGGCTACACGGTGGCCGGCGTGCCGGCCACCGTGGCGTTCGCCGCCACCGGCCCCACCGCCGGCCTGCCCACCGCGGCGCTGCCCACCATCACCGTCACCTCGCCGGCCACGCCCACCGCCGACACCGTCACGCTGGGCATGGGCAACGTCACGCAGCTGAACGGCGACTACGTGCCCCAGTTCATCGCCGACGGCGCCAAGGCCGGCCGCGTCAGCACCGTGGACGTCGACAACACCGGCAAGCTGTGGGCCATCTACGACAACGGCGCGCGCCAGGCGCTCTACCAGGTGCCGGTCGCCACCGTGATGAACCCCGACGGGCTGGAGGTGCAGGACGGCAACACCTACACGCTGGGCTCCGACAGCGGCTCCCTGTCCCTCGGCGCCGGCAACTCGGGCGCGGCCGGGTCCATCGCCGGCGGTGCGCTGGAGCAGTCGAACGTCGACATCGCGGAGGAGCTGGTGTCGCTGATCGAGACGCAGCGCGCCTATTCCTCGGCCGCCACCATCATCCGCACCGCCGACGAGATGGTCGACGAGACCACCCGCCTGAAGCGCTGAGCGCACGCCCGACGGAGTATCCGCCATGAGCATCCAGACGGCCCTCAACGCCGCCCTGTCCGGCCTGCGCGCCACCCAGCAGCAGGCGGCGCTGACCTCGCACAACATCAGCAACGCCACCACCGCCGGCTTCGTCCGCAAGGAGCTGGCGCTCTCCACCTCCGTCACCGCCGGCCACGGCTCCGGCGTGCGGGTGGACGGCGTGGCGCGGCGCGTGGACGAGCTGCTGATCCGCGACGCCCGGTTCGAGCAGAGCCGCTTCACCGCGCAGGAAACCCGCGCCTCGGCGCTGGCCGACTACGCCGCCGTGCTGGGCCAGCCGCAGGACGAACGCTCCGTCGCCACGGCGGTCGCGAAGCTCCAGCAGGCGTTCGACCGGCTGCACGGCATGCCGGACGACGGCGCTGCGCAGGCCGCCGTGGTCGACCGGGCGCAGGCGCTGGTCCGCAACCTGCATGGTGCGGCCGAGGCCGCGACGGCGGTGCGGATGGACGCGCGCAACCGCCTCTCGGCGTCCGTCGATCAGGTGAACCGCGCGCTGGTCCGCATCAGCGAGCTGAACGGCACCATCGCCACGCAGCAGGCCAAGGGGGCCGACACCAGCGACCTGCTGGACGAGCGCGACCGCCTGCTCGACACCGTGTCGGAGGAGATCGGCATCCGCACCTACACCCGCGACAACGGGCAGGTGGTGGTGATGACCCGCAACGGCGAGACGCTGCTGGACCGCGAGCTGGCGCCCGGCGCGCAGCCGCTGCAGCTCATCGGCACCGACCTCGTGGCCGGCGGCACCATCCTCTCCGCCAACCCCGACCGGGACATCCAGAGCGGCCGCATCATGGGCTACGTCCAGGCCGCCACCCAGGACATGCCGCGTGCCCTTGCCCAGCTCGACGCGCTCGCCGCCGGAATCGTGAAGCGCTTCCAGGACGCCGAGGACAACCCGGCCGCCGCCGGCCTGTTCACCGACGCGGGTGCGGCCCTCGATCCCCTCGCCACCGCCGGGCTGGCCGGCCGCATCGCCGTCAACGCGGCGGTGCAGGGCAACGCCTGGCGGGTGCAGAGCGGCGTGCAGGCCGCGACCCCCCTGCCCCCCGGCGACCAGACGCAGATCAAGGCCTTCATCGGCGCCTTCACCGCCACCGGCCCGTTCTCGGCGCCCGACATGCCGGGCACGGCGACGCTGGGCGACTATGCCACCACCATGGTCTCCACCCAGCAGGGCTACCGCACCACGGCGGAGGCCGACATGAAGACCCGCAGGATCAGCGCCGACGCGCTGCAATCCGCCCGCCTGAACCGCGACGGCGTCAACATCGACGACGAGATGCAGAAGCTCCTGCTGATCGAGCAGAGCTACGGCGCCAGCGCCCAGGTCATCCAGGCGGCCGGGCGCATGATCGACACGCTGCTCAGCATCCGGGGGTAAGCGCCATGCTGTACAACACCGTCTCCACCCTGGGCCTCAGCCGCCGTTTGCAGACCTCGTACAACGACCTGCAGATGGAGATGCTGCGCAGCAACGACGAGATCGCCAGCGGCAAGCACTTCGACGTGGCCGAGGCGCTGGGTGCCCGCACCGGCCGCGCCGTCAGCCTGCGCAACCTCTACGACGCCTCGGACGAATACCTGAAGACCTGCTCGCTGCTGCAGGGCCGCCTGGGCGCCATGGACAGCGCCATGACCAGCATCCTGGCCGCCGGGCAGGACGTGCTGGCCTCCGCCTCCACCGGGCTGGGGCAGCCATCGCCGACCGGCAGCTCCCTGCAGATCCGCGCGCGCGGCGTGCTGGAGCAGGTGGTGGCGCTGCTCAACGGCTCGTCGGGCAACGGCTTCCTGTTCGCCGGGGTGGAGGTGAAGACGGCGCCGCTGCGCCCGGTGCAGGGCGACGGCACCGCCACGCCGGCACCCATGGCCATCGTGCAGGACGCCATCGCCGCCGCCACCGGCGGCCCGGCCGCCCCCACCACGCCGGCCGAGACGGCGGCCGTGGTCGCCGTGCTGGACGACCTGTTCGCCGTGCGCGACCCGGCGCTGCCGCTGCCCGCCCCGCTGACCCATGGGTTCGAGGGCGGGATGTACCTCGGCGCCACGGCGAAGCAGCCGGGCGGCGCCGACACCCCGCGCCTGACCGCCCGGCCGGAGGCCACGACCGAGATCCCCTACGGCGTGCAGGCCAACGACCCGGCCGTGCGCGACCTGATGCAGGGCCTGTACATGCTGGCCGCGGTGGACACCAGCGTCCTGCCGCTGGACGCCTACCGCCCCTACATGCAGGCGGCGGTGGACAGGATCGGCGCCGGGATGAACGGCCTGCGCGACGCTACGGCGCAGCTGGGCATCCAGCGCGCCCAGGTCGACGAGATCGCCGAGCGCCACCACGCCCAGCAGAAGATCCTGACCGACCAAATCAACGACCTGGAAGCGGTCGACCCGTACGAGGCCAGCACCCGGCTCAACCAGCTCGAAGCGCAGATCGAGGCGACGTCGAACGCCACCGCCCGCATCGCCCGCCTGCGCCTGACCAACTACCTGTAAGGCACCCCCATGCCGCTTCCCCGCCTGCTCAGCGCCATCCTGCTCTGCGCCCTGCTGGCCGTGCCGGCGGGGGCCGCGGCGCAGACGCGCATCAAGGACCTCGTCACCTTCGACGGGGTGCGCCGCAACCAGCTCATCGGCTACGGCCTCGTGGTGGGGCTGAACGGCACGGGCGACCGGCTGATCAACACCCCCTTCACGGAACAGAGCCTGAAGGGCATGCTGGAACGCCTGGGCATCAACACCCGGGACGAGGTGCTGCGCACCCGCAACGCCGCGGCCGTGATGGTCACCGCCACCCTCGGCCCCTTCGCCCGCCAGGGCACCAGCATCGACGTGACCGTGTCGGCGCTGGGCGACGCCACCAGCCTGCTGGGCGGCACGCTGCTGGTGACGCCGCTGCTGGGTGCGGATGGGGAGGCGTATGCGGTGGCCCAGGGCTCCCTCTCCGTCAGCGGCTTCGCCGCCAGCGGCGCTGCCGCGTCGGTCACCAAGGGCGTGCCGACCAGTGCCCGCATCGCCAACGGCGCCGTGGTCGAGCGGGAACTCAAGTTCGCCCTCGATGACGTGGCCGGCGTGCGCATGGCGTTGCGCAACCCCGACTTCACCACCGCCAACCGTATCACCGACGCGGTCAACGCGCGCCTCGGCGCCGGCTCCGCCCGCCTCGTCGACCTCACCACCGTGGACGTGCGCCCGCCGCCCGGCCATGCGGGCGGTGTGGCCCGCCTGATCGCCGAGATCGAGCAGCTTCAGGTCCGCCCCGACCTGATCGCCCGCGTGGTGGTGGACGAGCGCAGCGGCACCATCGTCATCGGCGACGACGTGCGCGTCAGCCGCGTCGCCATCACCCAGGGCAACCTGACCGTACGCGTGGTGGAAACCCCGCAGGTCTCGCAACCCCAGCCCTTCTCCAACGGCTCCACCGTCGTCGTCCCGCGCACCGACGTGCAGGTGCAGGAGGGCAACGGGCGCCAGTTCGTCACCGTGGGCGGCAACGTCAGTTTGCAGCAGCTGGTCAACGGCCTGAACGCGCTGGGTGTCGGCCCGCGCGACATGGTCTCCATCCTCCAGGCCATCAAGGCGGCCGGCGCCCTGCACGCCGATCTGGAAATCATCTGAGGACGCGATGAACGTCACCCCCGCCACCTCCGCCATTCCGGCCCCCATCCGCCCCCAGGCCCCCGACCCGGCCAAGCGCGCCGCCAAGGATTTCGAGGCGATGATCGTCGGCCGCATGCTGGAATCCATGTTCGCCGGGGTGCAGTCCGGCGGCCCCTTCGGCGGTGGGCAGGCGGAGCAGACATGGCGCGGCTTCATGCTCCAGGAGTACGGCAAGGCGATCGCCGAGGCCGGCACCCTGGGCATCGGCCGCATGGTCGAATCCGAGGTCGCCCGCCTCTACGCCCAGCAATCGGAGACACAGGGATGAGCCGCCGCTTCAAGGACCTGATCCGCGAGTTCGCGCCCGAGCGCAAGCCGGACGCCCCCCTTCCCGAATCCGCGCCGGAGCCCGCCGCCCCCGCCCTTGCCGACGGCCCCACCGCCGTGGTGGTGACGGAATTCCTGGACGCCATATCCGCCCTGACCGCGCTGCTGGACGAGGAGACCGCCGCCGTCGCCGCCGGCGACCTCGCCAACCTGGAGGTCTTCGCCGCGCGCAAGCAGGCCATAGCCGAACGTCTGGAGGGCGTCGTCGCCCAGGCGCGCAGCGCGCCCCTGACCCTCACCGACGACCTGCGCGCCCTGCTGCTGGACCGCATCGAGACGCTGGACCGCACCATCGCCGACAACGCCGCCGGCCTCGTGGCCATGCGCAAGGCGGTGCTGGCGATCAACCGCAGCCTGCTGACCGCGCTGGAAAAGGCCGCCAGCGACGGCCTCTACGCCCGCTGCGGCCAGGCCGTCCGCCCGGTGGAGCTGTCCGCCTCCGGCCTGAACGCGGAGTTGTAGGCCGGCACCGCCTACGCCTTCGGCTTGGCCGACCTCAACGTCCCCGCCTCTTCCAGGCGGACGATGGACGCGACCAGCGCGCGCTGGAACGCGCGCCCCTCCGACGGCAGCGGCATGCCCTGCCCGGTCGTCCAGAACTCCACGAACGCCACGTCGCCACCGTCCGCGCCCACCGGCCGCTCAATGGTGACGCCCAGGCCGATCTCGGCCGACGCGCGGCGGTGGTCGGTCACCAGGATCTGCGCTTCCCAGTGCATGCCGCCGCCGCCCTCGGCGCGCTGCTGGCTCCACATGCGCAGGTAGTCGCGGAAGCTCTCCGACGTGCGGTCGAGGCGGACGTAGGTGGCGCGGTCGGTCACCGTCGGCCCCACGCGGATCGCGTAGCGCGCCTGTGCCAGCACCTGCACCACCTCCGCCACCAGCTTTTCCATGGTGGCGAAGGTGCGCCGCACGTTGTCGGCGATGGCGTGCGCCAGCGCGTCGCCCTTCAGCGCCGCCGCCCCGCCGCGGTCGTTGCGGTACATCTCGAACAGGTCGTCGGGATCGCTCATCGCCGCTGCAGGCCGGTGGTGGGTCGAACCGATGGTCTACGACAGAACGCGTTGAAAAGGAATTAAGCCCTCAACCCAACGGCTCACGCCCGCCGCGCGTTCCCGCCCTTCAGGCGCAGCACGTACATCATCACCTCCGCCACCGCCTCGTAGTGCTGGAGCGGGATCGTCTCGTCGATCTCGGCCGAGGCGTGCAGGGCGCGGGCCAGCGGCGGGTTCTCGACGATGGGGATGCCGTTCTCCTCGGCCACGCTGCGGATGCGCAGCGCCACCAGGTCCGCCCCCTTGGCGAGGCAGACGGGAGCCGGCATGCGCCCGCGTTCGTATTCCAGCGCCACGGCGAAGTGGGTGGGGTTGGTGATCACCACGGTGGCGCGCGGCACGCTGGCCATCATGCGCCGCTTGGAGCGCTCCCGCCGGATCTCGCGCAGCAGCGCCTTCAGCGCCGGGTCGCCCTCCGTCTGCTTGTACTCGTCCTTCAGCTCCTGGAAGCTCATGCGCAGGCGCTTGCGCCATTCCAGGCGGTTCCACAGCACGTCGACCGCCGCCATCAGCACGGTGGCCAGCAGCACGGCCAGCAGCAGCCGCAGCGTCAGATCGCGCAGCAGGTCGGGCAGCGCCGCAACGTCAATGCCCACGATCCCCTCCGTCCACGAGACATACGGCGCCACCGCGTACCACGCGGCAAAACCGATGATGACCAGCTTCACAAGGCTCTTGCCGAACTCGACCAGCGCGTTGCGGGACGCGATGCGGCGCCAGCCGCTGCGCGGCGACAGGTTCGACAGCTTGGGCCGGATCCGCTCGCCCGCCGCCACCATCGGCCCCTGCCCGAAGGCCGAGGCCACCGCCCCCGCCGCCAGGATGCCCAGCACCGGCAGCAGCGCCACCCCCACCCCAACCAGCAGCCAGCGCAGGCCCGACAGCACGTCGTACGCACCCCCGTCCAGCCGCACGTCGTCCGGGTTCTCGATCAGCGGCAGCAGCGCCTCGGCGATGCCGCCCATGGTGTGCGGCGCGGCGACGGCGACGATGGCCCAGGCCGACACCATGGCGGCCAGCAGGCCGACGTCGCGGGCGCGCGGAACGTCGCCCTTCTCCGCCGCCTCGCGCAGGCGTTTCTCGGTCGGCTCCTCGGTCTTCTGGCTGTCGTCCTGCTCTTCCGCCATGGCGCCGCCTCACCGCCCGGACAGCCAGCCGCTGAGCGCGGCCAGCGTGGCGGTCAGCATGGCGCCGGCCGTCATCATGAAGACGAACAGCCCGGCCGCCAGCATGGCCGGCGTGCCGACGAAGTAGACGGGCATCGCCGGCATGACGCGGTTGATCAGGCCCAGCGCCAGGTTGCACAGGATGCCGAACACCAGGAACGGTGCGGCCAGCCCCGCCCCCAGCCGGAACGTCGCCGCCACCAGCTGCGCGTACCGCCCGGCCAGCAGCCCGCCGTCCGGCAGCTGCGCCACCGGCCACGTGCCGTAGGAGCGCGCCAGCGCGTCCAGCATCAGGTAGTGCAGATCGGCCGCGAACAGCGCCGCCAGCGCCGCGATCACCAGCGTGCCGGACAGCACCGAGCCGCCCTCGAACCCCGCCGCCTCCACCGCGAAGGGGTTGCTGAGGCCCACCGCCTGCGCGGCGATGCCGCCGGCCACCTGCAGCGCCGCAAGGAACAGCTTGGCCCCCAGCCCCAGGAAGGCGCCGACCACCATCTCGCCCATGAACTGCCCGGCCAAGTCCGGCGCGTGCGCCGGCATGGCGGCCGGCAGCCCCGGCACGGTGGGCGCCAGCACCAGCGCCGCCAGCAGCGCGATGGATAGCCGCATGCGCACGGGCACCGCGAACTCCCCGAACCCCGGCAGGAACGCGACGGCCGCCGCGACGCGCACGAACACCAGGAACACCCGGTAGATCTCGGCGCTGAGCAGTTGGGCCAGCAGGTCCATGGGTCAGGGTTCCCACTGATCGCCCAAGAGCCCCTCTCCCCTTGAGGGAGAGGGGTTGGGGAGAGGGGTATAACGGCCGGCAGGCCGGAAGAAATTCTTGTCCCGCCTCCGGCGGTAATGACCCCTCATCCCAAACCCTTCTCCCTCAAGGGGAGAAGGGCTTTTTTGAAGCATGCCCATCGCCCGCCTCACACCTGATCGATCGTCTTGACCGACACCTTGCGGTGCAGTTCGGCGTGGCTGATGATCGGCGTCATCGGGCTGACCCGCTCCAGCAAGGACCGCACGAACGGCCGCACCTCCGCCCCCACCAGCAGGGCCGGCCACACCTGCGGGCTGGCGTGCTTCTGGATGCGGGTGCGCACGGCGGTCAGGAACTCCTGCACCTGGCTGGGCGGCATGGCGAAGCGGCGGTCCTCGCCGTCCGTCACGATGTTCTCGATCAGCGCCTGCTCCCACCGCGGGGTCAGCGCGATCACCGGCACGAACCCGTCCGACGCGGTCAGCGACTGGCAGATCTGCTGGCCCAGGCGGGTGCGGACGTGTTCGGTGATCATGGTGATGTTGCGCGTCCAGCCCACCGCCTCGGCGATCGCCTCGACGATGGCCGGCAGGTTGCGGATCGACACGCGCTCGGCCAGCAGGGCCTGCAGCACGCGCTGCACCACCACCAGCGTGATCTGGCTGGGCACCATGTCGCTGATCAGCTTCTGGTACTCCCGCCCCAGCCCGTCGATCAGCTTCTGCGTGGCGCCGAAGGTCAGCAGCGCCGGCAGGTGGTCCTTGATGACCTCGGTCAGGTGGGTGGTGATGACGCTTTCCGGATCGACGACGGTGTAGCCCTTGGCGACCGCCTCCTCGTGCCGGGCCGGGTCGATCCAGCGCGCCTGCAGGCCGAAGGTCGGCTCCCGCGTCGCCTCGCCGGGCAGGTCCGGCGCCTCGCCGCCGGTCGGGTCGATGGCGAGAAGCTGCTTGGGCCGCACCTCGCCGTTCGCCACGTCCACGCCCATCACGCTGATGACGTAGCCCTTGGGCGGCAGGAAGCTGGAATCCTTGATGCGCACCGACGGCAGGATGAAGCCGAACTCCTTGGCGAAGCGCTTGCGCAGCGTCTTCACCTTGCCGGTCAGCGGGCCGTTCTTGTTGAGGATCAGGGGCACCAGGTGGTTGCCCACCTCCACCTTCACCTCGTCCACCTTCAGCATATCCTCCACCGCCTCCTCGGGCGGGGCGGCCGGTGTCCTGGCGCTTTCCTCCAGCTTGGCCAGTGCTGCGCGGCGCGCCTGCCGGCGCGGCACGTACCAGCCGGCGGCGCCGAAGCCCGCACCCAGCAGCAAAAACGGCCCCAGCGGCAGCCCCGGCGTCAGCGACAGGGCCACCAGCAGGCCGCCCGCCACCATCAGCGCCTTGGGATAGGCGCCCAGCTGCGCGATCACCGCCTGGTCGGCGGAGCCGGTGTTGCCGCCCTTGGTCACCAGCAGGCCGGCGGCCAGCGACACCACCAGCGCCGGGATCTGCGTGGCCAGCCCATCGCCCACCGTCAGGATGGTGTAGACGGCGGCGGCGGCGTCGAACGGCATGCCCTGCTGCGCCATGCCGATGGCCATGCCGCCCAGCACGTTGATGCCGGTGATGACCAGCCCCGCCACCGCGTCGCCGCGCACGAACTTCGACGCACCGTCCATGGCGCCGAAGAAGGTGCTTTCGTCCTCCAGCTCCTTGCGGCGGCGGCGCGCCTCCACGTCGTCGATCATGCCGGCGGACAGGTCGGCGTCGATGGCCATCTGCTTGCCGGGGATGGCGTCCAGGGTGAAGCGCGCCCCCACCTCGGCGATGCGGGTGGCGCCCTTGGTGATGACGACGAAGTTGATGACGACCAGGATGGCGAAGATCACCACGCCGATCACGAAGTTGCCGCCCATGATGAACTGGCTGAAGCCTTCGATCACGTGGCCGGCGGCGGCCGTGCCGGTGTGCCCCTGGCTGAGGATCAGGCGGGTCGACGCGATGTTCAGCGCCAGCCGCAGCACCGTCACCACCAGCAGCACCGTGGGGAAGGAGGAGAAGTCCAGCGGCCTGGAGATCCACAGCGCCACCATCAGGATCAGCACGCTGACCGCCAGCGACAGCGCCAGCCCGATGTCGAGGAACCAGCTGGGCACCGGCAGGAACAGCACCGCCAGCACCAGCACGATGCCGACGGCGAACAGCACGTCGCGGTTGGCCGCCCCGGCGTCGCCGAGGGTCGTCATCTTGGTCCGGAAGGTCCCGGTCAGGCTCATGGCGTCGCTGGCTCCGAAAGTCCGGTGCGATGGATCCGGTGCGATCATGGACCGGCGCGGTAAAACCCGGTTTTAAACGCAGCGCCTTGCATTTATTCCTAGCGGGCGTATGCTGATTCCGCAAAGTGCCCAAGGTGCGCCTTTGCCCCCTCCCGGCTTCGCTGACGCTCAGCCACCCTCCCCCTCTTCGAGGTGGAGGGTTCTGTGCCGAAGCAGCGGCAGTCCCCTCCACCGCCCATGGCGGGGGGGGGGTTAGGGAGGGGGCAAAAGCCACCCCGACACGCCGCCCCCGAATGCAACACCCTCTCGAATCCGTTGCATTGTGTTGCATCCGGTTGCATTCGCTCCGTCTCAGGGCGCCCCGCCTCAGGGCGCCCCGGCCGGCAGCAGCGGGCGGGCCGGGCCGCCGGCGTAGAGGCTGGACAGGAAGGACAGCCGTCCCAACTCCGCCTTCCCCCACACGGGCGCCCCCGCCGCCGCCGTGGCGGCGCGCGGCCCGGCGGCCAGGGTGCGCAGGTAGTCGATGGCGTGCGCCGTCCAGCGCATGTTGCCCACCACCCGCTGCCGGTACGCCGCCCCCCGCTCCGACTGGGCGGAGTGGTAGCGGGCGACGGCGTCGTCCAGCGTGCCGTGGGCTCGCCGCAGCTCGCCCAGGAAGCGGGCGGCGTAGCGCGCGTTGGCGCGCGGCTCGAACGCCGTCTCCAGGTCGGGGAAGGCGTCCGGGTGCCATTTCAGGTTCACCTGCAGGCAGCCGACGTCGATGGACCGCGTGCCGCGCGCCTGCGCGGCGCGGACGAACGCGATGGCGTCGTCGCGGGTGGGGAAGTAGTGCGACTGCCCCTCGGTGTTGACCGTCCACGGCCACACGGTGAACAGCTTGTCCGGCGTGCGCCGCCCGGCCTCGGTGAAGCCCATGGCCAGAAGCATGTGGTCGGCCACGCCGGCCTCGCGCTCCGCCTCCAGGATGGCGTCGATGCAGGCGGCCTCGGCCGGCAAGGCGCGCGGCGCCACCGCCCGCGGCGATGGCGGCGCGTACAGCGCCGTGGTCCAGCGCCCGATGCTGCCCTCCGCCGCCCACGCCTGCATCGGCAGCAGCGCACAGGCCAGGAGGACGGCGGCGGCGCGCATGCCCGCTACCGCACGGAGACGATGAGGCTGCTCAGCCGCTCGCCGTAGGTCGCCAGCGTGGCGTACATGAACGGCAGCGACAGCACGGTGGTGACCAGGATGGCGACGATCTTCGGCACGAAGGTCAGCGTCATCTCCTGCACCTGGGTCAGCGCCTGGACCAGCGAGATCGCCACGCCGACCACCACCGCCACCGCCAGCGGCGGTGCTGCGATCAGCAGCGTGGCCCAGATCCCGCTGCGCAACACTTCCAGGACGTCCGCCTCGTTCATGGGTGCCTCACACGGCCATGCGCATGATGTCCTGGTACGCCTGGACCATGCGGTCGCGGATGGCGACCACCGTCTGCACGGTCATCTCGGCCGCCATGACGGAGCGCACGACGTCCTGCGCGCTGGCCTTGCCGGCCACGGCGGCCAGCGACACGCGCTCGCTCTCCTTCAGCGTGTCGACCGCCTGCGTGACCTGCCGGTCGAGGAAGGCGCCGAAGCTGGATTCGGGCGCGGCCGCTTCCGCCGCCTCCGTCCCGGTGGCCTTCACCGGGGCGGCCGGCACCGGGGCGGCGGTCTTGTGGGCGGCATAGGCGGCAGCGACGCGGCCGATGGGCATTTCGATCATGGTGGGGGTACTCCCTAGCCGCGCAGCAGGTCGATCATGCGGTTCATCATCGAGCGCGACTGCTCGATGACGTTGACGCTGGCCTCGAACGACCGGCTGGCCTCGCGCATGTCGGCCATCTCGATCAGCGGCTGGACGTTCGGGCGCTTGACGTAGCCCTTGGCGTCCGCCGCCGGGTGCGAGGGATCGTAGGCCAGCTGGAAGTCGCTGCGGTCGCGGCCGATCTGCTTGACCTTCACCACCTCCGACCCGCTGGCGCGGTCGAGCGAGGTGGTGAAGGAGATGGTCTTGCGCCGGTACGGGTCGCCGCCGGCCGACAGTGCGGTGGAATCGGCGTTGGCGATGTTCTCGGCGATCACGCGCAACCGCGTGCCCTGCGCCTGCAGGCCGGAGGAGGCGATGCGCAGGGTCGCCGACAGGGGATCGTTCATGGTCGGGGTTCCTTATCTTCCGCCGGATCTGGCGCCGCTTCAGCCGCCGGTGCGCCACGCGGCGCGCAGCATCTGCACGTTGCGCTGGAACAGGCCGGCGGTCAGCGCGAAGGCGTCGCGGGTCTCGCTGCCCTTGGTCATCTCCTGCTCCAGCGAGACGGAGTTGCCGTCGGGCGTGACCTCCCATTGGTCCGGCCGCCGCGCCTCCGCCACCGTCCCGGCGGGCCGGCCGCCGGTCAGGTGCATCGCGGAGGTGCGCGCGGCAGCCACCGGCTTGATGCCGCCCAGCAGGGATTCGAACGGCTTCAGGTCCTTCGCCTTGTAGTCCGGCGTGTTGGCGTGCACGACGTTCTCGGCAATCACCCGGTGCCGCTGCGCCAAGTAATCGAGCCGCGCGCCGCTCAGGCGGAACAAGGCAATGTTGCTAAAATCCATTCCAATCTCCACACCTGAAGACCAGCGCAAGATGACCGCCCCGGTTTAAAGCCGGATTTAAATTCGCCCCGCTACTCTGCCCCGGTGACGACCTGAACCGAGAGGGCCCGCATGCGCGTGCTGTCCAACCTGGCGGCGGAGATCGAGCGGCTGCCGACCTGCACATGGCGCGGCGAGGTCCGCACCGCCGTCGGCATGACGCTGGAGGTGGACGGGCTGCAGCGCGTCCTGGCCGTCGGCGACAAATGCTATGCCGAGACGGCGCGCGGCCAGCGCCTGCTGTGCGAGACCATCGGCTTCCGCAACGGGCGCTCGCTGCTCATGGCCTTCGACAATCTGGACGGCGTGGCGGAGGGCTGCGCGGCGGTCACCGACGACACCGCCTTCACCCTGCGCCCCGGCGCCGGCTGGCTGGGCCGCGTGGTCGACGCGCTGGGCCAGCCCATCGACGGGCTGGGACCCTTGCGGAACGGCGAGCACGCCCGGCCGCTCCGCGCCGCCCCGCCG
This sequence comes from Azospirillum sp., assembly GCF_035627195.1. Taxonomy (GTDB): domain Bacteria; phylum Pseudomonadota; class Alphaproteobacteria; order Azospirillales; family Azospirillaceae; genus Azospirillum. The sequence continues at coordinate 4,999 of NZ_DASPMG010000153.1, read as the reverse complement.
GCCGCCTGTGCCCGGCGCCGCGTCGGCGCCCGCCTGGACACCGGGGTGCGCGCCATCGACGCCTTCGCCCCCGTCTGCCGGGGCCAGCGCATGGGCGTCTTCGCCGGCTCCGGCGTCGGCAAGTCGACGCTGCTGTCCATGTTCGCCCGGCACGCGGACGTGGACGCCATCGTCATCGGCCTGATCGGCGAGCGCGGCCGCGAGGTGCGGGAGTTCATCCAGGACGACCTGGGTGCCGACGGCCTCGCCCGCTCCGTCGTCGTCGTCGCCACCTCGGACGAGCCGCCGCTGATGCGCCGGCAGGCCGCCTACCTCTCCATGACGGTGGCGGAGGAGTTGCGCGACCAGGGCCTGCACGTGCTCTGCCTGATGGACAGCGTCACCCGCTTCGCCATGGCCCAGCGCGAGATCGGCCTCGCGGCCGGCGAGCCGCCGACGACCAAAAGCTACCCGCCCAGTGTCTTCGCCGAGCTGCCGCGCCTGCTGGAACGCGCCGGCCCCGGCCCGGAGGGCCCTGGGGAGGGGACCGGGGAGGGCGACATCACCGGCATCTTCACCGTCCTGGTCGACGGCGACGACCACGACGAACCGATCGCCGACGCCGTGCGCGGCATCCTGGACGGCCACGTGGTGCTGGACCGCCGCATCGCCGAGCAGGGCCGCTATCCAGCCGTGAACCTGCTGCGCAGCGTGTCGCGCACCTTGCCCGGCTGCCATTCGGCTCAGGAGAACCGCGTGGTCAACCGCGCCCGCGGCCTCGCCGCCACCTATGACGCCATGCGCGACCTCGTCCGCATCGGCGCCTACAAGCCCGGCGGCGACGCCGAGGTGGACGCCGCCGTCGCCCTGCACCCGGCGCTGGAGGACTTCCTGCGCCAGGGCAAGGACGACGCCACGCCGTCCACCCACACCTTCCACCACCTCGAACAGCTCCTGGCCCGGATCGGAGGTCCGTCATGACGGTGAACAAGTCGCTGGCCGCCCAGGCCCTCGCCCCCGCTGGCCCGCGCCCCGACGCCGCCCCGCGCCGGGAGTCGAAGGCCCTGCAAGCGAGCGGGTCGGGCGCGGGGCTGGAGTTCGGCGACCTGCTCGACGCCGTCAACCCGCTCCAGCACCTGCCGGTGGTGTCGTCGATCTACCGCGAGACGAGCGGCGACAACATCGGCCTGCCCGCCCGCCTGGCCGGCGGCTTCCTGTTCGGCGGCCCCATGGGCCTGCTGGGCAGCGCCGCGCTGGCCCTGTTCGAAGGCATCACCGGCGACAGCCCGCTCGGCCACCTGCGCACGCTGGCCGACGACCTGGGCAAGGAGGACACGGCCCCGACGGCCGTCGCCACCGCCGCGCCAGCCCCCCTGCCCTGGATGAAGTCGCCTTCACAGGTCACCGACGCGGCACCGGCCGCGGCATCCTCGCGCGCGCTGACGGCGGCGCTGGAGAAGGCTGGCGCGGAGGCACCCATCACTCCGCCCGCCCCCGCCGAACGCCCGGCCCCGCAGCTTCTGGCGAAGCTCTACGAACTCCAGGCGACGGAACCGCCCGACCGCCGCTCGATCCGGGTGTGAGGGAACGGCAGTCCTTGACGACACGCAAGGCAACGACCATTCTGTAGGCAACTTCACTACATTGCGGAGGATGCCATGGAAGAGGCTGTATCGGCCGCCGAAGCCAACAGGAACTTCTCGCAGATCCTCCGGCACGTCAAAGAAGGGCGGACCTACGTCGTCACGTCCTATGGAACGCCGGTCGCACGGATCGTGCCGGCGAAACGGGATCAGGTGGTCACCGCGGCGGCCAAGGTGGCTCTTATGGAGCGGCTGCGCGCCCAGCCCGTGCAGGTCGTCGGGCACCGCTGGAGCCGCGACTCCCTGTACGACGACTGACCATGCTGGTCTGTCTCGACACGAATCTGCTCGTCTATGCGGAAGGCGTGGCGTTCCTGCCGGCGGACGTGCACAAGCCCCCGGCCGTGCGCGACCTGCTCGACGCACTGCCGGCTGAAGACGTCGTTGTTCCGGCCCAGGTTCTGGGCGAACTGTACCGCGTGCTGGTGGGCAAGGCGCGACGTTCACCGGCCGACGCGCGTTCGGCCGTGCTGGCTTGGCGGGACCTGTATCTGCCGGTCGACACGACGGCGAGCGTGATGACGGCCGCCGTGGATCTGGCCGCCGACCACCATCTGTCGATCTGGGATTCGGTTGTCCTGGCAGTGGCGGCGGAGGCCGGGTGCCGCCTGGTGCTTTCCGAAGACATGCAGGAAGGCTTCACGTGGCGGGGCCTGACGGTGGCGAATCCTTTCGCCGCGCCAGCGCATCCGTTGTTGGCCGCCTTGCTTACGCCCCGCAGTGGCGTCCCATAATCACTCCTCCCCGCGGGCCGAGCGCTCCAGGGAGCGGATGTGCGACAGGCCCGGCAGGATCTCGGACTTGATGAACTCCAGCCGCCGGTTGGGGCCGCCGCCCGACGCGAAGCGGGACTTCCACAGGTCCATTTTCACCGCCAGCCCGCACAGCACGCCGCCGATGGTCACGTGGTGCGCGGTGATCAGCTCGCGGATGGCGCGGAAGCTGTGCGCGTTGATGTCGCGCCAGAAGTCCTTGGACCGGTTGTCGAAACTCTCGAACCGGCCGGTGATGGAGGTGGTGATCTCCGTCAGGTCGCGGGCGACCTCGTCCAGCATGCGCACCTGCCGGGCGTCGCGGCGGATCTCGCTGGAGGCGCGGATGCCGTCCATCCACGCCAGGAAGTCCTGCACGTCCGGCACGATCTCGTCCAGGCACTGCTTGAAGTAGGCCAGCGACAAGAAGATGTCGCCGTACTCCTCCAGGAAGTTCGGGATCTCGGTCAGGCCGATGTCCAGCCGGTCGGCCATCATGCGCAGGCGCCGCCGCACCTCCGCCACGTCGGGGTTGGCGAACATGCGGATGAGGTCGTCGACGCTCTGCACGTGCACCTCGTCCGGCCCGTAGACGCTCTCGATCAGCGGGCGGGTGAAGACGCACATGTACTTGGTCAGCTGGTCCTTCTTGCGCTGCGACAGGCGCAGCGCGCGGTGGCTGTCCACGTCGATGTTCAGCCGGCGCAGCTCGATGCGCAGGGAATAGACGTCGAAGCTGGCCGCCTGGGCGATGCGGTTGATCTTCACCAGATCGCGGTCCAGCTCGGCCGTGCGGGCGCCGAAGTGCAGCGGCAGATGGCTGGGTGCCACCTGCCCGCTGCCGGCGTGGGCGTCGTTGAACAGCTCCACGGCCGTCTGCAGCCGCACGTTCTTGACCAGCCGCGCCCGCCGCAGCCCCGGTGTCTCCAGCGGCACCACCGACAGCGGCAGGATGTGCAGCGCGTCGCGCGCCTCCTCCTCGCAATCGTCGGGGCGGGAGGCCGGCGAAGGCCGGGGCCGCGGGGACGGCCGACCGGCGTGATGAGCAGCCGGCGCCGCCATGTCAGAAGCGCGGGAAGCGCAGCAGCGACATGGTGACGGACGGGTCGATCGACACGATCGACGCCCGCCCGCCGCGCCGGACCGGAGCGATCGATGGTGCCGCGGCGGTGCCTGCCTGCGGCGCGCCGTTCTTCAGGTCGTACATGGCGGCGAACCGGTCGAGGAAGGCGTGCAGCTTCTCCGGCTTCTTGAAGTCCTTGATGTCGAAGCGGCTTTCCAGCCTCTCCTTCAGCCGGTCCAGGTTCTGCAGCGCCGCCTGTTCCGGAATGTCGAGCGCGGTGAAGACCACCTTCTGCAACGCCCGGTCGGCCAGCACCTGGTACCAGTTGTTGATGTTCGTCGACCGGCGCTGGAAGTAGAGGGCGAGGCGGACGGCCGGGTTCTTCTCCTCCGACGACACCTCCAGCTTCACGTCGACGTAGCGGTCGATGATGGCCTGGACGATGGCCGGTTCCTTCAGCGTGGCGCCCCCGGTCTCCTTGAAGGCAAGCGCGGTCGCCAGTTCCTTGAACTTGGTGTCGCTCATGCGGTTGGCGGTCGCCGCCGGGTCGCTGACGCCTTCGTTCAGCACCTTGCGGATCAGGCCGCGGGCGTAGATCTGGCTGCCCAGGTCGAACGCCTCCATGACGAAGCGGTAGAGCTTGTCGTCCTTAAGAAACTCTTCGGCGGTGGAGACCTTGCCGATGTTGGCCTGGAAGTACTCGATGTTGCGCTGCACGTCCGGGCGGGCGCGCATCGCGCCCTCGAACCGCTCGCGGTTGCGGGAGACCTGCCGGAAGTCCTGGAGCGTGCTCATGCCTCCATCTCCCCGTCCCGTGCGGGCGCTGCCGCACCTTCTTCGGCGCGCTGGGCGGGATCGACGTAGGTCGGCGGGATGCGCATGATGACCTCGCCCGTGTCGGTGTCCAGCACCTCGGTGACGAGCCGCTTGGTCTCGGGATTCAGCTTGACGCGGTAGGGGCGGATGGCATCGGGGCGTGCGCGGTCCGTGGCGGCCTCGCTCTTGCCCGCCTCCTCGACCACCTCGGTGGGCCTCCCGGTTTCGGCCTGGGCGGCGCGCAGCCGGTCGGCCTGGCGCTGGCGCGCTTCGGCGACCACGTCGGCCGCCGTGGGTGCACGGTCGCCGGTTACGCCGGTGATGCCGTTGACGGGGGCTGGCATGGCGTCATCCTCCCACCCGCGGTTCCGCTGCGCTGGTGGCCGGCATCCGTGTGCCGCCCAGCACCGTCTCCTCGTAGCTCATGACCGGCCGCAGGCAGGCGAGCGCCTTGTAGTAGTCGCGCTCGCTGACGTTCTGCATGGCCTGCATGATGCGGTCCTGCATGTCGGGGCGGACGAAGGCGGTGTAGAGCTTGGCCATCATACCGGCGATGACGGCGCCGTATTCCTCGGCCGCGCGCGGGTCGAGCAGCATGCTCTGGATCACGAAGTAGGCGCGCCGGACCGGCGTGTCCGCCTCCTCCTCCTGCATGATGTCGCTGCCGCGGATGATCTGGGCGAAGTTGCTGACGGTCAGCGTGTAACGGCGGTTCTCGTTCTGCACGACGCAGCCGTTGATGACCA
>NZ_DASPMG010000152.1:0-8839 GCF_035627195.1 Azospirillum sp. | reverse complement strand
GTTTCGTGAGCCACCTCACGCCCCCCGCATGACCTCCTTCACCTTGGAGGCGAGTTGCTTGAGCGAGAAGGGCTTGGGCAGGAAGTGGGAGCCGTTGGGGCCGTCCAGCTCGTCCTTGAAGCGGTCCTCGGCGTAGCCGGAGATGAAGATCACCTTCATGTCCGGACGCCGCTCGCGCACTTTGCGGGCCAGCGTCGGGCCGTCCATCTGCGGCATGACCACGTCGGTGATCAGGAGGTCCACGCCCGCAGCGTCGCCGGTGAGCTGCTGCATCGCTGCCTCGCCGTTCTTCGCCTCCAGCACCTGGTAGCCCTTGTTGCGCAGCGCGCGGGCGGAGAAGACGCGCACCGCGTCCTCGTCCTCCACCAGCAGAATGGTGCCGGAGCCGGTGAGGTCGCTGCCGCGGCGCTCGCGCGGCTCGCCCTGGTCGGCCGGGCGCGCCTCGCCCTGGTGGCGGGGCAGCAGGATGGTGAACTTGGCCCCCTGCCCCGGCTCGCTGTCGACGAAGATGAAGCCGCCGAACTGACGGACGATACCGTACACCGTGGACAGGCCCAGCCCGGTGCCGGAGCCCACCTCCTTGGTCGAGAAGAACGGCTCGAAGATGCGCTGCAAATTCTCCTTGGGGATGCCGATGCCGGTGTCGATCACCTCCACCGCCACGTACTCGCCGGCCGGCACCACCTCGTGCTCGCGCCGCTCGGGCGTGGCGACGGTGTAGTTGGAGGTGACCACGGTCAGCCGCCCGCCGCCAGGCATGGCGTCGCGCGCGTTGACGACGAGGTTGATGATCACCTGCTCCAGCTGGTTCTGGTCGACCTTGACGAGGCCCAGGTCGCGGCCGTGCAGCATCTTCAGCTCGATCGTCTCGCCGATCAGGCGGCGCAGCAGGTTCGACAGCTCCGCCAGCACGTCGGTGACGGTGAGCACGCGCGGCTGCAGGGTCTGCTGGCGCGAGAAGGCCAGCAGCTGGCGCACGAGGTTGGCGGCGCGGTTGGCGTTCTGCTTGATCTGCATGATGTCGCTGAACGACTGGTCGCCCGGCTTGTGGCGCAGCAGAAGCAGGTCGCAGAAGCCGATCATGGCGGTGAGCAGGTTGTTGAAGTCGTGCGCCACGCCGCCGGCCAGCTGGCCCACCGCCTGCATCTTCTGCGACTGCGAGAACTGCGCCTCCAGGCTCTTGCGCTCGGTCATGTCGATGAAGTGCAGGATCAGGCCCGCCCCGCCCTCGCTGCCCACGCCGGCCAGCCGCCGCGCGAAGAGCTGCGCCACCAGGTCGCGCCCGCCGGTCAGCCGCACCTCCAGCGGCGTCGCCGGGTCGGCACCGCCGTGCACGGACTTCAGCCGCTCGGCCACCGCCTCGCGCTCGCGCGGGTCGACGATGTCGGCCAGCGGGCGGCCGATGACGTCGCGCGCCTGCGACCCGATCAGCGCCAGGAAGGCGTGGTTGCACTCGGCCAGCTTGCCGGTCTCGTCGACCAGGGCGATGCCGATCGGCGCGTCCTCGAAGAAGCGCTGGAAGCGCTGTTCGGACAGGCGCAGCGCCTCCTGCCACTCGCGCTCCGGCGTCAGGTCGCGCACGACCGAGCGGGTGTGGACGGAATGCCCGTCGTCGGACACCACCACCGTCTGCGCCGCCGCCGCCTGGAAGCGCCGGCCCTGCAGGCCGCGCATGGTCAGCTCGCCGCGCTGCTCGCCGCCGCCGCCCTCGAACAGGTCGTAGGGGGCCGCCGCCTTGGGCGGGGCGGCCAGCACCTCGTGCAGGCGGCGCCCGCTTTCCACGAGGTCGCGGGGCGCGCAGCCCAGCCACTTCGCCAGCGTGGCGTTGGCGAACAGGAAGGCGCCGTCCTGGTCGACCGAGAAGAAGCCGACCGGCGCGTGGTCCATGAAGTCGACCAGCTTGGCCTGCTCGCGCAGCATCACCTGTTCCAGCTCGCGCCGGGCGGTGATGTCCTCCACCCGCCAGTGGACGGCGCCCGGGAAGCGGGCGATCGGCACCGCCTGAACCCGCCACCATTCGGTGCCATGGCCCTCGCCGCCGTGGCCCTCGCGCGGGATGGTCAGCTCGGCCGCGGCGGGCACGCCGCCGCAGGCGCGTTCGCGCACGCGGTGGAACTCGGCGAGGCTGTCGGGATCGGCGGCGAGCTGGCGCTCCAGCCCCTCCAGCACCCCTTCGCCGTCCACCGCCCCGGCGATCTGGCGGAAGGCGGCGTTGACGAACACCGCGCGGCCGTCGGCGTCGCAGATCAGCTGGCCGGCGGTCAGTCCGTCCAGCGCACCGGTCAGCAGCAGGTCGTCGTGCGCCAGCCGCTGGCGCTGCCGCGCCACGTGGAGGATGAGCGCCAGCGCGCCGAAGGTCGCCGCCGCGGCACCGGCCCAGGCCAGCGGGTCGCGGTCGAAGGCCAGCCCGGCGGCCAGCGCCGCCAGCCCGGCGGCGCCCAGCATCTGCAGCGCCCCGGCCAGCAGCGCCGAGCCCGGACCGCGCGCCGGCCGGCCGGCGTGCGCCGACGATGCCGCCGCGCGCGTATCGAAGAAGGAGGATGCGTCGTCCACGCCTGACCCCGGATGCGGTTCGCCCCTCGGCGACGCCCCGTCCCGGCCCTCAATTCCGCAACGGACGCCGCTTCAACTTGAAAACATAGGTGATGAGTTCCGCCACCGCACGATAATGTTCGGCGGGAATCTCCTCATCGATGTCCACGGTCGCGTACAAGGCGCGCGCCAGGGGTGGGTTTTCCACCACAGGTATGTCGTGCTCCTTGGCCACCTCGCGGATCTTGAGCGCCACCGCGTCCACGCCCTTTGCGAGCACCAGGGGAGCGGTCATCGTCTCGGGGTCGTACTTCAGCGCGATGGCATAGTGGGTCGGGTTGGTGACGACCACGTCGGCGTTGGGCACGTTGGACATCATGCGCTGGCGGGCGCGTTCGAAACGCAGCTGGCGGATGCGGCTCTTCACGACGGGATCGCCTTCCGCCTGCTTGTGCTCGTCCTTCACCTCCTGCTTGGTCATCTTCATCTTTTTGTTGTAGTCGTAGCGCTGCCAGAAGAGGTCGCCCGCGGCGATGATGGTGAGCATGGCCAGCACGCCGACGAACAGGCGGTAGGTCAGCTCGCTCATCTCGTTCAGCAGCGCCATCATGTCGATGCCGACGAAGTGCTCGACCGAGGTCACCATCGGCGTCAGCGCCATGTAGGCGACGATGCCGACCACCGCCATCTTGGCGAGGCCCTTGATGAGCTGCACCATCTGCGGCACCACCGCGAACAGGCGCTGGAAGCCCTTCAGCGGGCTGATCTTGTCGAACTTCGGCTCGATCAGCTGCCAGGACACGTGCCAGCCCGTCTGGCCGATGGCACCGACGACACCGGCGACCATCAGCAGCAGCACCGGCAGCCAAAGCGCCCAGAAGATGTCCTCGGCGACGCGCATCAGGACCATGCCGATGCCCGCCTGGTCCATGGGGATCTGGTAGACCTGCTCGACGTAGAAGGCCAGCCGGCGCTGAAGGCCGCTGGCCGTGCCCGGCAGCAGCGACACCAGGATGATCAGCGTGGCCGCCAGCAGCAGCCAGATGCCGATCTCCTGGCTCATGGCGTAGTTGCCCTGCTTGTGGGCCTCGTCGAGCTTCTTTTGTGTCGGCTCTTCTGTTTTCGATGACTCGTCGGCGTCTTCGGACACCCTTGGCACTCCTGTCGCTAGGGCCGACGGCCGCTCAGGTCGGGTTCAGGAACTCGACGAAGGCGGATTCGAAATGGCTGAGCCAGAACATCATCATCGCCGACAGCGTGATGGCGAAGAGGAACAGCCCCAGCGCCACCTGCGTCGACATGAAGAGGAAGAACACCTGGATCTGCGGCGCCAGCTTGTTCAGCAGGCCCAGCGCCAGGCCGAACAGCATGCCGGTGATGATGAAGGGCGCCGACATCTGCACGCCGATCAGGAAGCTGCGCGACACCAGCCGGCCGACCATGTCGGCCATACCGTCGATGGGCAGCGGGGCGCCCGGCACGAACAGGGTGTAGCTGTCCACCACCGCCATGATCAGCAGGTGGTGCATGTCGGTGATGAAGATCAGCAGCAGCCCCAGCCAGCCCAGCAAGGCACCCGGCAGCGAGCCCTGCGTCGCCATCGCCGGGTTGAACATCTGCGCGTTGGCGAGGCCGGACTGGGTGGCGATGATCGTGCCCGCCACCTCCAGCGCGCCCACCAGCAGGCGCCCGACCGACCCCAGGAAGATGCCGATGGTGATCTCGCCGATGATCAGCATCGCCAGCGCCAGCACCTGCCGCGGCTCGGCCGGCAGCTGGTTCTTCAGCACCGGCGCCACCAGCACCGTCACCGCCACCGCCAGCAGCAGGCGGGTGCGCGCACTGACGAAGGCGTCGCCGATGGCCGGCAGCACCATGAAGGCGCTGCCCAGCCGGGCGAAGACGAGCAACCAGGTGAAGATCTGGTCGGCGAAGAGGGTCTGCACCAGGCTCATCGGGGCGAGCCGGTTCAGTGCGAGCCGATGGCGACGATGCGGTCGGCGACCTCGCGGGAGAAGAATTCCGTCATCTCGCCCAGCATGTAGGGCGCCAGCAGGATCGTCATGCCGAAGACCAGCAGCACCTTCGGCACGATGGCCAGGGTCTGCTCGCTGATCTGCGTGACCGCCTGGAACACGGAAATGGCCGTGCCGATGACCATCATGATGACCAGGATCGGCCCCGCCACCATCACCAGGGTGACGAGCGAGGTGCGGCAGACCTCGATGACGTCGGTTTCGTTCATGGCAGGGTGCGGGGCAAGGGGTGCTGTGGCGCCGCCGTCAGATCGGCATGCGCAGGATTTCCTGGTAGGCGCTGATCACCTTGTCGCGCACGGTGGTGACCGTCTGCAGCGTCATTTCGGCGTTGGTCACGGCCTGTACGACGTCGGTCAGGTCGGCCTGCCCGACGGCGGCCAGCGCGGTCATGGTCTCGCCCTTGCGCAGGCTGCCGACGGCGGACTTGGCGGCCTCCTCCAGCACGGCGCCGAAGCTGGGGCCTTCGTCGCGCGGCGCCATGCCCACGCCCGAGGTCTTGGCCGCCGTGTTGGCGTAGGCGGCGATGACGTTGGCGACGTTGGCGACCATGGGTGGAACTCCCCTTTCCTATACGCGGGCGCCGGGCGTCAGGCGCGCAGGATCTCGATGGTGCGCGACAGCATGGTGCGCGTGGATTCGACGACCGTCAGGTTCGCCTCGTAGGAGCGCTGCGCCTCGCGCATGTCCATGGATTCGACCAGCGTGTTGACGTTCGGCATCAGGACGTAGCCGTCGGCGTCGGCGCTGGGGTGCGTGGGGTCGTAGCGGCGTTCGAAGTCGCTCTTGTCCACGTCGATCTTCTTGACCTTCACCGTGTCCATGCCGAGCTGGCGGTCCATCTCGTTCTGGAAGGTGACGACCTTGCGGCGGTACGGCAGGTCGCCCGGCGTCTCCGCCGTGGTGTTGGCGTTGGCGATGTTCTCCGCCACCACCTTGATGCGGGTTCCCTGCGCCTTCATGCCGGCGCTGGATGCCGCCATCGCCTTGTAGAGATCCATCGCCCGCGCCCCCCCTGCCTTACATACCGCCGCGGCCGATCGCCTGCTTCAGCATGGCGACCTGCTTGCGGTAGAGGTTGGTGATGGTCTGGTAGTCCATGTTGTTCTGCGAGACCTTCATGACCTGCTCTTCCAGCACCACGGCGTTGCCGTCCGGCGCGGTCTCGTACGGATTGCGCACGCGCTGCTCCTTGGCCAGCCCGCCCTGCGCGACGGTGCCGGACAGGTGCGCGGGATCGGTGGACGCCGGCTTCATGCGCCGGGAATCGGACAGCGCGTCGCGGAAGGTGAAGGGCTTCAGGTCGTTCGGGCGGTACTGCGGCGTGTCGGCGTTGGCGATGTTCTGCGCCAGCACTTCCTGGCGCTGCGTGTGCCAGTCCATCTTCCGGTTGATCAGCTTGAAGAGGGCGAGATTGCTGAGATCCATGGCCTTGCACCGCGTTGAGCCGCGCCGCCCGGGAAGTACGGATGCGCGAAGGCCCGGATGGACCGGGTCAGGCTCATGGTCCTCCGGTTTCCTTAATAAAAGCTGAAAGCGGCCGGTCGGGAGGGGGACGTCACACCCCTTCAAACGACGCGGCAAACCGGTATAGAGTCGCGGACATGCGCACCGCCACCGCCCATCGACGCCGCAGCACCAGGATCGCTTCACGCGGGCTCTGGGCGTGGCTGGCCGTGGCGGCGGTGCTGGCGCAACTGGCGTTGCCGGTGCAGTCCGTCCTGGCAGCCGCCGGGGCAGCCGCCGGGACCGGCGCCGCCTGGGACAACATCTGCACCGCGCCGCGCGCTGCCGACGCGCCCTCCGCGCCGGACGGGCAGAAGCCCGTCGCCCCGCCCTGCCCGGTGTGCGGGGCGTTCGCCGCACCGCTGGCCGCCCCGGCCGCGAGCGCCGCGCTGGCCGCGCCGACCGTGCGGCCCTGCGCCCGGCCGGCACCGCCGGACACGGAGGCCGCCCGCCCGCCGGCCGATCCCGGCCTGCCGCCGAGCCGCGCGCCGCCCGCCTTCGCCTGAACGACGAGCAATTTCTGCCAACGCCCGGCCGCCGCCGGGCGCCCTCCGTCATTCGTATGCGAAGGCCATCACCATGAAGCTGTTCTCCACCGCCCTCGTCTTCTCCGCCCTGCTCGCCGCCGCCCCCGCCTTTGCCCAGGGCAAGCCGGCCGCCGCCGCCGCCGCCGCCACGGCCGGTTCCATCACCATCGCCGCCCCGTGGTCGCGCGCCACGGCGCCCGGCGCCGCCAACGGCGCCTGCTTCTTCGTCGCCACCAACGCCGGCGGCGAGGCCGACCGCATCGTCGCCGCCTCCAGCCCGGTGGCGCAGAAGGCCGAGTTGCACACCCACCGCCAGGAAGACGGCGTCATGAAGATGCGCCAGGTCGAGGCCATCGACGTGAAGCCGGGCGAGCCGGCCACCCTGCGCCCCGGCGGCCTGCACGTGATGCTGATGGGCCTGAAGGAGCCGCTGAAGCAGGGCGCGACCTTCCCGGTGACGCTGACCTTCGCCAAGGCCGGCCCGGTCACCGTGGAGGTCACCGTGCAGGAGGCCGGCGCCATGGCCCCCGGCGGCATGGCGCACGGCCAGCCGATGCCCCACCAGATGCCGGGCGGGCATGCGCCGGGCGGGCACGCGCCGATGGGCCAGCACCAGCCGCAAAACCCGCCGATGAAGCACTGAGCAGCGGCGCTTTCAGCTTTCGTTAAGCATGTTCAGCGAGGATGGCGCGGAATTCCTAGGCCTTTCGGCGGGAGCCTCCGGCACAACCCAAGGAAAGCGAGTTGTCCGCGCCGTCCTCCAACACCCGGCCCCCGCCCCGCCGCCCCGTCGCGGTGGCGCTGAAGTACGAACTCGGCACGCAGACGCTGCCGAAGATCGTGGCGACCGGCCGTGGCCACGTGGCCGAGCAGATCCTGGAGATCGCCTTCGCCAACGGCGTGAAGGTGCGCGAGGACTCCGACCTGGTGGAGGTGCTGGCCGCCATCGACGTGGACAGCGAGATCCCCATCGAGGCCATCGCCGCGGTGGCCGAGATCCTGTCCTACGTCTACCGCGCCAACGGCACGCTGCCCCCGGATCCGGAGGCGGCGGCGCCATGACCGGAGCCCCCGCCATCCACGCCGAATCCATCCACGCCGAACTGGCCGCCGTCGCCGCCGCGCTGGACGCGGCGCGCACGCAGGCCGAATCGGGCGCCACCGTCGACCTCGCCGGGCTCGACGCCCGCGTGGCGGCGCTGTGCGGCGCGGTGCGGGCGCTGCCGAAGGACGACGGGCGCGGCCTGCTGAACGACCTGGAGGCGCTGCTGGGCGCCGTGGACGCGCTGGCCGCGACGCTCGCCCTCCAGCGCGAGGCGGTGCTGGCCGCCCCGCACACCGCCCGCCGGCGGGCCGCCGCCGCCTATGGGCGCGCGGCGCCACCGCCGCACGATGAGCCGCCGCCCGATGAGCCGCCGCCCGACGAAGAGCCCTGATGGACCTCGATCTCTACTTCCGCTTCTCGCTGGCGCTCGTCTTCGTCATCGCCCTGTTCGTGGCGCTGGCGCTGGTGCTGCGCCGATTCGGCTTCGGCAGCACCATGAACGCCTCGGCCCGGAAGCGGCGCCTGTCCATCGTCGAGGTGGCGGCGCTGGACGCCAAGCGCCGCCTCGTCCTGGTGCGCCGCGACGACGTCGAGCACCTGCTACTGCTGAGCCCGACCGGCGACGCGGTGGTGGAGACCGGCGTGCGCTCCGCCTTCGGCGAGGCGATGGCGGTTGCCGGCACGCCCGCCGCCGAGACGCCCGCCGAAAGCCGGGAGGCCGCGCCATGAGCCGCACCCGCGTCCTGATGGCCGCGCTGCTGGCGCTGGCGGCCGGCGTGGCCGCCGGGCCGGTGCTTGCGCAGAGCCTGACCTTCGACATGGGCGACGCCGGCGGGTCGACCACCGGCCGCGTCATCCAGATGATGGCGCTGGTCACGGTGCTGTCGCTGGCGCCGTCGATCCTGATCATGATGACGGCGTTCACCCGCATCGTCATCGTGCTGTCCTTCCTGCGCTCGGCGCTGGGCGTGCCGCAGGTGCCGCCCAACACGGTGATGGTGAGTCTTGCGCTGTTCCTCACCTTCTTCATCATGGCGCCGGTGCTGGAGCGTTCCTACCAGCAGGGCATCCAGCCGCTGATCGCCGAGCAGATCGACGAGGGCGAGGCGTTCAACCGCGCCGTGGCGCCGTTCCGCGAGTTCATGCTGCGCCACACCAACGAGAAGGACCTGCAGCTCTTCGTCGACATGGGC
>NZ_DASPMG010000151.1:0-7990 GCF_035627195.1 Azospirillum sp. | reverse complement strand
GAAGCGCGCCCACACGACCGTGCATGAGCTGCCGGTCGGTACCTTACCAATTTGATCGGCCTTTGCATTAAGCTCTTCGGCGTATGTCGAGCCGACATGGTTGGCGCCGTCGGTATCATACGGCCGGCGCATGAATGCTTCCATGATCGGCCGGCCGTATGCCCCTTCCGCACATTGCTGCGCAATGTGCAGCCGGGTTCGAACCGACGGCGCCCGATGGAAGCCATCAGGCGCCGTCGGTATCACTCCGCCGCCTTGTAGATCTCCCCGCCCTGGGCGCGGAAGGTCTCCGCCATCTCGGCCATGCCGGAGCTGGCGTAGTCCCGCACTTCCCGGGTGATCTTCATCGAGCAGAACTTCGGCCCGCACATGGAGCAGAAGTGCGCCACCTTGGCGCCTTCGGCGGGCAGGGTCTGGTCGTGGAAGCGTTCCGCCGTCTCGGGATCCAGCGACAGGTGGAACTGGTCGCGCCAGCGGAACTCGAACCGCGCGCGGCTCAGCGCGTCGTCGCGAATGCGGGCGGCCGGGTGGCCCTTGGCGAGGTCGGCGGCGTGCGCGGCGATCTTGTAGGTCACCACGCCCACCTTCACGTCGTCGCGGTCGGGCAGACCCAGGTGCTCCTTCGGCGTGACGTAGCAGAGCATCGCCGTGCCGAACCAGCCGATCATCGCCGCCCCGATGCCGCTGGTGATGTGGTCGTAGCCGGGTGCGATGTCGGTGACCAGCGGCCCCAGCGTGTAGAACGGCGCCTCGCCGCACAGCGCCAGCTGCTTGTCCATGTTCTCCTTGATCTTGTGCATCGGCACGTGGCCGGGGCCCTCGATCATGGTCTGCACGTCGTGCTTCCAGGCGATCTTCGTCAGCTCGCCCAGCGTCTCAAGCTCGGCGAACTGGGCGGCGTCGTTGGCATCCGCGATGGAGCCCGGGCGCAGCCCGTCGCCCAGCGAGAAGCTGACGTCGTACGCCTTCATGATCTCGCAGATCTCTTCGAAGTGCGTGTAGAGGAAGTTTTCCTTGTGGTGCGACAGGCACCATTTGGCGAGGATCGAGCCGCCGCGCGACACGATGCCGGTCACGCGCCTGGCGGTGAGCGGAATGTGGGCGAGGCGCACGCCGGCGTGGATGGTGAAGTAGTCCACCCCCTGCTCCGCCTGCTCGATCAGCGTGTCGCGGAAGATCTCCCAGCTCAGGTCCTCCGCCTTGCCGTTCACCTTCTCCAGCGCCTGGTAGATCGGCACGGTGCCGATGGGCACGGGGGAATTGCGGATGATCCATTCGCGCGTGGTGTGGATGTTGCGGCCGGTGGACAGGTCCATGACGGTGTCCGCACCCCAGCGGATGGCCCACACCATCTTGTCCACCTCCTCGCCGATCGAGGAGGCCACGGCGGAATTGCCGATGTTGGCGTTGATCTTGGTGAGGAAGTTGCGGCCGATGATCATCGGCTCCGCTTCCGGGTGGTTGATGTTGGCCGGAATGATGGCGCGGCCTCGGGCGATCTCGTCCCGCACGAACTCAGGCGTGATGTGGTCCGGGATGCTGGCGCCGAAGGACTCGCCGTCGCGCGCGGCGTCCAGCGCGGCCTTGCGGCCGAGGTTCTCGCGCACCGCCACATACTCCATCTCCGGCGTGACGATGCCGGCGCGGGCGTAGGCCATCTGCGTCACCGTCCGGCCGCGCGCGGCGCGTAACGGGCGGCGGGAGCTGCCGCATTCCTTCGAGCCGGGGAAGACGGCCATGTTGCGCGCCTCGCCGGCCTTCAGCCCGTCGTCCTCCGGGCGGATGGCGCGGCCGGTGTATTCCTCCACGTCGCCGCGCGCACGGATCCAGGCATCGCGCAGGGCGGGCAGCCCCCGGCGGATGTCGACGGCCACGTCCGGGTCGGTGTAGGGGCCGGACGGGTCGTAGACGCGCACCGGCGGCTCGCCGCCGCCCACGCAGATCTCGCGCATGGCGACGCGCAGGTCGGGGTGCCGCTCGCCGGGCACGTACAGCTTGCGGGACGCCGGCAACGGGCCGGCCGACACGGTGAGGCCGGTTTCGTCGAAGTCCTTGGTGTGGTCTTTGGGCTGGTCTTTGGGCATCGGAGGATCTCCCTACTCTCGGTTGCGGAAGATCCGGTTGCCGGAAGAGGGGAAGGGGGCGCGGATGGCGCCCACAGCCTTGGTTTCCTCCCTTCGCCGGTATGACCCGGATCAGGTTCGAAGGGTCACCGCGGTGCGATCGCTCGCCGGCGGTATCTCAGCCCCCTGACCGGGGCCCCCCTGGAACGCGCCGATGGTGGAGGGGCAACGCGCCCCTGTCAAAGGGAAAGCCACGCCCTCCCCCTTTCGCTATAAAGGGTTGGTCGCAGGATGGGAGACGGGTCGTGACGGAACAGGCAGCGGCGGCGCGTCCGGCGCCGGGAACGGCGGTGTACGCCCAGATCGCCGGCGTGGTCGTGTTCTGGGGCAGCAACTGGCTGCTGATGAAGATCGCGCTCGCCGACATGGGGCCGCTGACCTTCTCGTTCCTGCGCTACCTGGGTGCGGCGGCGCTGCTGGCGGCGCTGCTGGCCTGGACGCTGCGCGCGCCACTGCTGCCCGCCCGCGGCGACCGCCGGTGGCTGGCGCTGATCGGCCTGCTGCAGGTGGCCGGCATGCCGGCCATGAGCGCCATCGGCCTGCAGTTCCTGCCACCGGGGCGCGCGGCCGTGCTGGTCTACACCATGCAGATCTGGGCGCTGCCGTTGGGCTGGCTGATCGCGCACGAGCGCATCACCCCGCAGCGCACGCTGGGCGCCCTGCTGGCGCTGGCCGGCGTGCTGGTGTTCTTCAACCCGGCGCTGGTGGACTGGAGCGACCGCAACCAGCTGATCGGCAACGGGCTGCTGCTGGCCTCGGCCGCCGTTTGGGCGCTGGCGGCCAGCCTGTACCGCCGGCACCGCTGGCACACGCCGTTCTGGACGCAGACCTTCTGGCAGATCGCCGTCAGCGCCGTCGCCATCGGCCCGGTGGCGCTGCTGGTCGAGGCGGACCGGGCGGTGAACCCGACGCTCACCCTGGGGCTGGTGCTGGTCTACAACTGGGTGGTGGCGACGGCGCTGTGCTACGCGTGGTGGTCGAAGGCGCTGACCGCCATGCCGGCCACGCAGGTGGGCCAGATCGTCTGCCTCGTCCCCTTCACGGCGCTGGGGCTGAGCGCCCTCCTGATGGGCGAGCCGCTGACCTTGAGCGTCCTGGCCGCCGTGGCGCTGATCGGCGCCGGCATCCTGATCACCGTGCGGGCGCCGCGGTAGGGAAGAGGCTACTTCCGTTTGAACACGACCTGGACCGATTCGGCGTCCTGCCAATCGGCACGCGTCGTTTTCGGAGCGTCGCTGTAGTCGATGGCATCGTCCGGCATGCCGGCCTCCTTCCAGGCCAGAAGCTTGGAAAGGTCCGTGCGGTCGTCGGCGTCCGGACGCAACCGTCCTGCGGCGCTGTCGCTCCGAACGGAGACGTGCACCTTTTCAGCCCGCACGGAAAATCGCCCGCTCTTCGGCATTGGCCAACCTGATGCTGATGATGTTCAGCCACCCATCGGATTTAGTGTACACGACGAGGAACACAAGGTCGATTCCGGGAACCTCGGCCAGGGCATTGAAGCGCGGCGGTCGATCCGGGTGTTCGGCGTCCTTGCGCTTGAGGATTCGGGTCCAGTTGAATTTCGCGGCGATCGGAAAGTCGATCCCGTGCTTTTGGAAATGCACGTCCCTGTTGGCCGGATCCCACGTGATCCCCTCGAAGGCCTCCACATGAGGCCGGTATCCTTTGGTTCCGGTCATCGCCGAATCCTAAGGGGAGCACGAAGGCATGCGATGAGGCCGCCGGCAGTTGCGACGCTTTGATGCGGCACCGCGAAGGCACACCCCCAACGCCGAACGCCCGCCGCGGGAGGATCCCACGGCGGGCGACGGAAACGCGTGCAGCGGCGAAAGGAGGCTTTCGCGGATTACTCCGCGGCGGCCGCCTTGTCGTTCATGCCGCGGCCGGTGGTGCGCTCGGCGATGCGGGCCGACTTGCCGCGGCGGTCGCGCAGGTAGTACAGCTTGGCGCGGCGGACGTCGCCCTTGCGGACCAGCTCGATCGAATCGATGCGCGGGCTGTACAGCGGGAACACGCGCTCCACGCCCTCGCCGTAGCTGATCTTGCGGACCGTGAACGAGGAGTTCAGGCCGGCGTTCTTGCGGGCGATGCAGACGCCTTCGTAGGCCTGCACGCGCTCACGCGTGCCTTCGACCACCTTGACGTTCACGCGCACGGTGTCGCCGGGCGAGAACTCCGGAATGGTCTTGCCGCCGGCGACCTTCTCGATATGCTCCTGCTCGAGCTGCTGCAACAGGTTCATGACACTACACCCCTTTCCTCGGTGCGCCTCGCGGCGGACCCTTTACTCGTCCCTGGAAGCCGGCGTCTTCCGACGGCCCCGTTTCACCTCCACCGGGCGGCTTGCCTCGTAGCGGGACCACAGGTCGGGCCGCCGGGCCCGGGTGATCCGCTCCGCCTCGGCCAGCCGCCAGGCGCGAACCTTTCCGTGGTGCCCGGACAGAAGGACGTCGGGCACCGTGCGCTCCACACCCCGCCCGTCGGTCCACACCGCGGGCCGCGTGTAGTGGGGATACTCCAGCAATCCCCGCTCGAAACTCTCTTCCCCGGCCGTCTCCACGTTGCCCATCACGCCCGGCAGCAAGCGCACCACGGCGTCGATCAGGGCAAGCGCAGCCGGCTCGCCGCCGGACAGCACGAAATCGCCGAGGCTGACCTCCTCGACCTCGTGCGCTTCCAGCACCCGTTCGTCGACTCCCTCGTACCGGCCGCAGAGCAGCGTGACCCGTGGGGCCGCGGCCAGCTCCTTGACCAGTTCCTGGTCCAACACCCTTCCGCGCGGCGACAGGTAGATCACCCGGCCGCGTCCCTCGTTCCCCGGCGGACCGCAGGTTTCGGTGAAGGCGGCGTCCAGAACGTCCGGCCGCATCACCATACCCGCACCCCCGCCGAAGGGGGTGTCGTCGACGGAGCGGTGTTTATCGCGCGCGAAAGCGCGAATGTCCACTGTTTCGAGTCCCCAGACCCCATTTTCCAGGGCCTTCCCGGCAAGGCTGTGGCCCAGCGGACCGGGGAACATCTCGGGGAACAGCGTCAACACCGCCACGGTCCAGACGCGCGGGCCTTCGGCGCCGTGATTCACGGCTCCTCCTCCCCCGCATCCGGCCCAACATCCGGCTGGCCGTCCGGCTTCACCTCCACCACGTCCGGCGGTTCCACCACCACGCGCCCGCCCTTGACGTCCACCACCGGCACGCAGGCCTTGGTGAAGGGCAACAGCTCCGTCCGCCCGTCGGGCATCCGGATCTCCAGCACGTCGCCGCCCCCGAAGTCGTAGAGGGCCAGCACCGTGCCGAAGGGCGTCCCGTCCGCCGTCTCGGCCCGAAGGCCGATCAGGTCGGCGTGGTAGAACTCGTCCTCGTCCTCCGTCTCCGGCAGCGCCGAACGGTCGACGAACAGCCGCACGCCGGCCAGGGCCTGCGCCTCCTCGCGGGTCGCGATGCCGTCCACGCGGGCGAGCCAGAGGTCTTTGACGGAGCCCTGGAGCGTCACGCGGAAGCGGCGCGCCCCCGATTCGTCGGACAGCGGGCCGTAGGAGGCCACGGCCTTGGGATCGTCCGTGAAGCTCTTCAGCTTCACGAGCCCCCGCACGCCGTGCGACCCGGCGAACTGACCGACGCAGACCTTGGTGGACATGGTGTTCCCGGAAAGAAGAAGCGCAGGTCGGGTCGAGCGCCAGCGAAAACCCAACACCCCCGGCAGTGCGGAGACGTTGGGTTTTCGGCCTCGCCTCAACCCAACCTACGGCCTTCCTTACTCGCCGGCAGCCGCGGCAGCGGCGGCCTTGGCGCGCTCCTGGGCCTTGGCCTTCGGGGCGGACTTCTTCGGCGTCTCGCGGATCTCCGGCTTGGCGACCAGGCCGGCGTTGGCGAGGAACAGCACGACGCGGTCGGTCGGCTGCGCGCCCATCGACAGCCAGTGCTTGGCGCGCTCGGCGTTCAGAACGATGCGCTGGGCGTCCTCACGCGGCAGCATGGGGTTGTAGGTGCCGATCTTCTCGATGAAGCGGCCATCGCGCGGGCTGCGCGCGTCGGCGATGACGATCGAGTAGAACGGGCGCTTCTTGGCGCCGCCGCGGGCGAGACGGATCTTCAGAGCCATGGGTCGAAACTCTTTCCTGCTGAGTGGTTGATAACGGTGCTGTTGATCACGGGGCCGTGTGGCACACGGCCTCGATGCGGTTGCCGTCGGGGTCGATGACGAACCCGGCGTAGTAGAAGGGGTGGTAGCGCGGCCGCAGGCCCGGCGCGCCGTTGTCGGCGCCGCCGGCGGCCAGCGCCGCGGCGTGGAAGGCGTCCACCGCCTCGCGCGTCGGCGCGCGGAAGGCCACGTGCACGCCGGCCGGCGCGCACGCGCCGCCATCCTCCGGCGCGCCGATCCAGAAATGCGCGTGGTCCTCGCCATAGCCGGCGGTGTGGCCGAAGTCCATCATCCGCTTGTAGCCGACGGTGGCGAGCACAGCGTCGTAAAAGGCGCGGGCGCGGGCGATGTCGGAGACCGGCAGGGAGATGTGGTCGATCATCCGAACGGCCCCTTCAACCCGCGCGGCATCAGCGCACCCAGCCCCTGGCGCATCAGCCCCTTCTTGCCGAGCTTCTGCACCTGCTTCATCATCGTGCGCATGTCCTCGAACTGCTTCAGCACCTTGTTCACCTCCTGAACCGTGGTGCCGGAGCCGGCGGCGATGCGCTTGCGGCGGGACGCCTTGATGATCTCGGGGTTCTTGCGCTCTTTCTTGGTCATGGACGAGATGATCGCTTCCTGACGCTTCAGCATCGAGTCGTCGATCTTCTTGTCCTTCAGCTGGTCCTTGATCTTGCCGACGCCGGGCAGCATGCCCAGCAGGCCGCCCATGCCGCCCATCTTGCGGATCTGCCGGAACTGGGCGGCCATGTCGTCGAGGTCGAAGCCCTTGCCCTGCTCCATCTTGCGGGCGAGCTTCTCGGCCTCCTCCTGGTCGATGGTCTCGACCGCCTTCTCCACCAGCGAGACGACGTCGCCCATGCCGAGGATGCGGCCGGCGATGCGGTCGGGGTGGAACGGCTCCAGCGCGTCGATCTTCTCGCCGACGCCCAGCAGCTTGATCGGCTTGCCGGTGATCTGGCGCATCGACAGCGCGGCACCGCCGCGGGCGTCGCCGTCCACGCGGGTCAGCACGATGCCGGTGATGCCGACCTTGTCGTTGAAGTTGGTGGCGACGGTGACGGCGTCCTGGCCGGTCATGGCGTCGGCGACCAGCAGCGTCTCCACCGGGCGGGTGGCGTCGCGCACGGCCGCCACCTCGGCCATCAGCTCCTCGTCGATGGCGAGGCGGCCGGCGGTGTCGAGCATCACCACGTCGTAGCCTTCGAGGCGCCCGGTCTCCATCGCGCGCTTCGCGATGTCCACCGGACCCTGACCCATCAGGATGGGCAGCGTGGCGACGCCGATCTGCTCGCCCAGGACCTTCAGCTGCTCCTGCGCGGCCGGACGGCGCACGTCCAGCGACGCCATCAGGACCTTCTTGCGCTCCTTGGTCTTCAGGCGCAGCGCGATCTTGGCAGTGCTGGTCGTCTTGCCCGAACCCTGCAGGCCGACCATCAGGACCGGCACGGGCGCCGCGGCGTTGAGGTTGATCTCCTCGCCGGCGCCCAGCATCTCCACGAGGTTGTCGTGGACGATCTTGATGACCTGCTGGCCCGGCGTGATGGAGCGCAGAACCTCCTGCCCGACCGCCCGCTCCTTGACCTGATTGACGAACTGCTTGACCACCGGCAGGGCGACGTCGGCCTCCAACAGCGCGATGCGCACCTCGCGCAGAGCGGCGGAGACGTCCTCCTCGCTCAGCGCGCCGCGGCGGCGCAGCTTGTCGAAGATGTCGCCCA
>NZ_DASPMG010000150.1:0-9907 GCF_035627195.1 Azospirillum sp. | reverse complement strand
AGGGGACGGCGCTGTTCGTGACGATCCTGGCCGGGCTGGCGGGCAACGCCTTCGTCACCGGCGCCTTGTCCAGCGTGCGCGACCGTTACCAGTCGCGCGTGGTGTGGCTGGTGGTCTTCTTCGCCCTGGCGGCCGGCCTCTCGGCCGTCCTTTCCCGGCACAAGGAAAGGGGCCGGCAGCGCGCGCTGCCGGCCCCCGAAGGCATACCGAACCGTTGACTCGTTACGCGGCGTTGGTGCCGGACAGGTCGTGCTGCTCGAACAGCGGGTCGGCGTGGAGCGCGTTGAGCGCCGCCGCGTCGAAGGTCGTGGCCTGGGCCGCAGCCGCCTCGGCGGAAACCGCCGGGGCCTGCTGCATGGCCACGTGGTTCCACAGGTCGACCGAGCCCGCTTCCGCCGGGGCCGCCGACGCCACCGGCGCCGAGGCGTGGAAGTAGTCCTTGGTCGGGTTGAACGTCAGCGTGCCGTTCCACCACATCCCCGTCTGGCCGGGGATGACGTCCTGGCCGTCCAGCGCGTACTTGTCGTAGGTGACGCCGGTGGCGGTGGAGGCCATGGCCTTGCCGTCCACGGCGATGCCCTTGATGTGCAGGTTGCGGTCCACGCCGTTGATCACGGCGTCGTTGTCGTACTGCACCTGGATCTTGTGCGCAGCGTCCTGCGTCAGCGTCGCCTTGAAGGTGTAAGCCGTCGCCGTGGTGGTGTTGGCCGTGGCCTCGCCGACCTGCTTGCCGTCCACCAGCACCTTGAAGTGCCCGCCGACGCCGCCCGCCAGGTTGGAGTGCGCCGTCACCGTGATGGTGTTCGTCGCCGTGCCGCCCGTCGTCGGAGAGGTCGGGGTGGAGGTGGACGAACCGGCCGGAGCGATCACGTTGGTGCCGACCTTCATGGCCGACGCCGCGACGTTGTCCAGCGTGGCGACCGTCACCGGGGCACCCGAACCGGCCGAACCGTCGGCGTCGATGCGGACCTCGGTCGCCGTGCCGTTGGCGACGAACTTGACGTAGTCCGTGGCCGGGGTGACGCCCGCCGCCTTGATGGCGTTGTAGTACGGGGTCAGGTCGATCTTGTCCTCGGCCACCGCGAAGTCGGTGACGCGGTCCACGCCCGCCGCCTTCTCGATGACGACCGTGTCGAGGCCCGCACCGGTGGTGACGACGTCGTTGCCGGCGCCGCCCACCAGGATATCGTTGCCCGCACCGCCGGACATCAGGTCGGCACCGTCGCCGCCGTACATCTTATCGGCGCCGTCGTCGCCGAACATGGTGTCGTTGCCCTGGCCACCGTACAGCTGGTCGTCGCCGCCGCCGCCGTAGACGCTGTCGTTGCCCAGGTCGCCGAACACGGTGTCGTTGCCGAGGCCGCCGGCCACCATGTCGTCGCCGCCGCGGCCATAGACCAGGTCGTTGCCTTCCATGGCCCGCAGCGAGTTGGCGTTGTCGTCGCCGCGCAGCTCGTCGGCCTGGGTGGTGGCGACCACGTTCTCGACGTTGGCCACGGTCTTGGCGTTGCCCGTGCCGCCGTTGGCGGTCTTGGCAGCCAGATCGACCTTGTAGCCGACGGTCTGGTTGTACAGGTCGATCACGTCCACGCCGGCGCCGCCGTCCAGGACGTCGTTGCCCGTGCCCGGATCCAGGGTGTCGTTGCCGCCGGCCGCGGAGATGGTGTCGTTGCCGGCAGCGCCACCCAGCTTGTCGGCGCCTTCGGTGCCCTTGATGTTGTCGGCGCCGCTGGTGCCGTTGCTCTGCGTCACGCCGGTGCTCGGCGACGTCGGGGTCGTCGGCGTGGTGGGCGTGGTGGGCACGTCGGTGGTCTGCGTCGGGGCGACCGAGTTGTAGTTGCCGCTGCTGTTGGCGATGCGGATGTCATCGTAGTAGTAGGTGCGGCTGTCCGCGCCGGTGTCGTTCGAGCCCGCCCAGCCCCACTTGTAGACGCCCAGCTTCCAGTACGGGCCGTGGTCGTCGTTGAAGCAGTTGGCCTTGTTCGGCAGGTCGAGGACCAGCTTGCCGTCCTTCCACAGCTGGATGCTGCCGGTGCTGTCGGTGTAGCCCCACTTGATCTTCCAAACGAAATCGTTCCACTTGCCCTTGAGGCTGGAAACGTCGCCCAGGTCGTAGGTCTTGACCGAGTCATAGCGGCTGTCGCCACCGCCCGACGGCGTGAACTCGGACGCGTCGGCGCGGACCTTCACGACCAAGTGGTTGGAGCCGTCCGACCACGGCAGGATCTTCAGCGCGAGGTTCGGGTTCTTCCACGCCTCGCCGGCGTCCGGGTAGTCATGCCACTGCATGATGACCTCGGGATCGCTGTCCTTCTGCCAGTCGGCCGGGACGTAGATCTTGGCGCCGTACCAGTAGGTGTCGCCGATCTTGGCGTTGGCGTTCTGCGAACCGGCGGCGGTGAAGTTGGCACCGGTCATGCCGACCGGCACGATCTCCGAACGCACGGCGCCGCTGCCGTCGTGGGCCAGATAGGACTTCAGCGCAGTCCGGCCGGCGAAGGTGCCGGTGCTGACCGGGGCGCCTTCGCGGGTGTAGCCCGTGCCCGAGATCATCGGGGTGTCGAAGTTGGCTTCGTACACGAGGCCGGTGCGGGTAACGTCTGCCATGGATTTCTCCTCGGTTGGCTTTGACCTGGAGGCGGCCCCCTTCCGGGCGCCTTCGGCGGCCGCCGCAGCCGTGGCTGTCAAGGCGACCAGGCAACTCACCACCAAGGCGATCGATTGTGCCGTCCGGCGCGGCCACCGCGTTTGCGGTGGCATTCGGTGCTGCGGCCCTGCCTGCCAGCTACCGGGACGCCTGGAACCGGCAACGCCACACGTCGTGACGCATGCGGTCCCCCGCTCTGGGGACACCCGTCGACCCTTGCCTCGATGGAGTTTGTGTTGCTCTCCGTTCCATCCTCCAATCGACGAGCGGACCGTAACGAAAAAATTTCCGAGAAGTTGGGTCGAAATTGAGACAATCCTGCCACACCCAACGCCAATTGCGTTCCAGCCCTTGATTTCCGTCGATTTTTCGCGGGTGTGATCGGCGCGCCTCAGCATGGTTTTTCCTCCTGTCGAGCGGTGTGGACCGGGTCGCACGGGTCCCATGGCCCCTCAAGAACGCCACGACCGGCAGCGCCGCACAGCCGGCGCTTTGGCAGCATCAACCGCTGAGTTGAATAGTAAACATTAGAATAGGCTCTTTCCGAATGGAGCAAGCCTGATGGATAGGCGCTCGTTCGACTGCAAACCGGAGCGGGTAACCGAGAACACCGCCCGTCACGGCCATTACCCACAAGACACATTAATCTTAAGAGCACACCACCGTGGCGGAACCCTGCATTACGTTTTCCTGGCGCGAATTCCTCGCGACATCAGCGAAGGGAAAGGGACCGAACATGAAGTACGTTCTTCTGGTGGCCGCCGCGACCATGTTTGCCGCTCCGGCGTTTGCCGCCCCGCATCACAACAACGGCCACCACAACGGCTGGAACAACCCGCGCAACCCGCACAACAGCGCACCCGCGCCGCTGCTGGGCGCCGGCCTGCCGGCCCTGCTGCTTGCCGGCGGCGCGCTGGCGTGGCGGAAGCGGTCGCAGAAGAGCGACCAGTAAGGCGCGGTGACTTTCCCGGCCTCCGCCTTACCCGAGCGGGCGGAGGCCGGGTCACCCATAAAGAACCGCCCCAAAAAGAACCGCCCCAAAAGAACCGCCAACGACGGAGAGGACGTTCACCATGAAAGAGGCGTTAGGGGCATTCGTGCGCGTGACGCGCCTGGACGCGCTCGTGCGCTTTGCCTTTGCGCGGCGGCGCGTGACGATCGCCGTCTATCACAACCCCTCTCCAGAGACCCTGCGCACCCACCTCGCCTACTTCGCCCGCCGCTACAGCTTCATCACCATGGATGCGTTCGAGCGGGCGCTGACCTCCAGGCGTTGGGACGAGTTGCCCCGCTACCCGATGGTCATCACCATCGACGACGGGCACGCCGGCAACGCGCGGCTGGAGGCGCTCCTGCGCGAATTCAGCGTGCGCCCGACCATCTACCTGTGCAGCCAGATCGTCGGCACCGCCCGCCCCTTCTGGTGGCAGACCTCCGCCGCCGCGGCTCTGGGCGCCGAAGCGCTGAAGGGGCTGACCGACACCCAGCGGCGCGAACGGCTGCGCATGGCCGGCTGCGACCTGAGCGGCACGGAGGGCGAGCGCCAGGCCCTGACGTGGGAGGAGGTGCGCACGCTGTCCTCCGTGGCGGATTTCGGCGGACACACCCGCCACCACCCCATCCTGCCGCAGTGCGACGACGACGCCTGCGCCGACGAGATCGCCGTGTGCAAGCAGGAGCTGGAAGCGACGCTGAACCAGCCGTGCCGGCACTTCGCCTATCCCAACGGCGATTATGGCGAACGCGAGATCGCCGAGCTGAAGCGGGCGGGCTACGCCACCGGCCGCACCATCGAGGTGGGTTGGAACGGCCCCGACGCCGACCCGTACCGGCTGAAGGTGATGCCCGTGTACGACCACGCCTCGCTCAACTGGCTGGTGGCGCAGATGACCGGTCTGCCCAGCTGGCTGCGCGCCATCCGCATGAAGCTGCGCCCCCGCCCTGCCCCGGCGGCCGGCGTGCGGCCGGCCCACGCCCGCGCGTGAGCGCCGGGACCCGGCCCGTCAGGAGTGTTCCCCCATGCTCACCATTCCCACCCTGTGCCGCCCACCCGTCGTCGATGAGGCCATGACCGAATCCGTTGCCCCCGATACGGCGGCCGAGGTCCGGCGCTACATCGTCGACACGTTCCTGCTCGGCACGCCGGGCGGGCTGAGTGACGGCCAGTCGCTGATGGACACGGGCGTGGTGGATTCCACCGGCATGATGGCGGTCGTCGCCTTCGTCGAGGACCACTTCGGCATCACCGTGGAGGACGAGGAGATGGTGCCCGAGGTGTTCGACACCATCGTGCGCATCGCCGCCTTCGTCGATCGCAAGCGCGCGGCCTAATCCCAAGCAGCCTGAATCCGAGAGGCACGGCATGGCCTTCCTGGCTCACCACCTGCTCCGCGACACCGCCCTGCGGTTCGCGGACAAGACGGCCCTGATCGCCGGCGACGAGCGGCGCACCTTCGCCGCGCTGGAACGCGACAGCGACGCGCTGGCCGCCGCGCTGCAGCGGCGTGGCGTGGCGCGCGGCGACCGCGTCGTCCTGCTGGCCGAGAACACCATCGACACGGTGGTGGCGCTGTACGGCGTGTTGAAGGCCGGGGCCGTGGTGGTGCCGCTGAACCCGACCACCAAACGCGACAAGCTGGCCTTCGTCCTGAACGACTGCGGCGTGCGCGCCGTGATCGCCCCGCCGGCCTGCGCCGAGGAGGTGCGGCCGGCCGTGGCCGAGGCGCCGTCGGTACGCGCCACGCTGTGGCTGGGCGAGGCGGTCGAGGACGCCGGTCCGCCGGACACGCCGCGGATGATCGACGCCGATCTGGCGGCCATCATCTACACCTCCGGCTCCACCGGGCGGCCGAAGGGGGTGATGCTGACGCATCGGAACATCGTCAACACCTCCTGGTCGATCTCCAGCTACCTGGGCCACACGCCGGACGACGTGGTGCTGTGCGTGCCGCCGCTGTCCTTCGACTATGGGCTGTTCCAGGTGTTCATGGCGGTGCGGGTGGGCTTCACGCTCGTGCTGGAGCGCTCGTTCGTCTACCCCTACGTGGTGCTGAAGACGATGGCGAAGCACGGCGTCACCAGCCTGCCGGGCGTACCGACGATCTTCGCCATGCTGCTGCAGCTGGACTCCTTCCACGCCGGCACGGTGCCGACGCTGCGCCGCATGACCAACACCGCCGCCGCCCTGCCGCCCGCCCACATCCGGCGCCTGCGCGCCCTGTTCCCGCAGGCGCGCCTGTTCTCCATGTACGGGCTGACGGAATCGACGCGCGTCGCCTACCTGGACCCCGACCGGCTGGAGGACAAGATCGGCTCCGTCGGCAAGGCCATGCCCAACTGCGAGGCCTATGTGGTGGACGAGGACGGCAACCGCGCCGCCCCCGGCGTGGTGGGCGAACTGGTGGTGCGCGGCGCCAACGTGATGCCCGGCTACTGGGGCCGGCCGGAAGAGACGGCCAAGCGTTTGCAAAACGGCGTCCTGCGCACCGGCGACCTGTTCACCGCCGACGCGGAGGGCTTCCTCTATTTCGTCGGGCGCAAGGACGACGTCTTCAAGTGCCGGGGCGAGAAGGTCAGCCCCAAGGAGATCGAGAACATCCTCTACGAACTGCCGGACGTGGCGGAGGCCGCGGTGGTCGGCGTGCCGGACGAGATCGACGGCACCGCCATCAAGGCGCACATCGTGGCCCGTCCGGGCTCCGCGCTGGACGAGGCGCAGGTGCGCCGCCACTGCCGGGCGCGACTGGAAAGCCGCCTCGTGCCCAGGTTCATCGCGTTCTGCACGGCGCTGCCGAAGACCGACACCGGCAAGATCCGGCGCGCCGCCCTCGCCGAGCCTGCCTGACGGGCGGCCCGGCGGACCTCAGCACAGTGACCGAGGAGTCATGACAGCGATCGCAAACCGCAGGTTGCGCTCCCCCAAGCGCGGCGAACTCCGCCGCTACCGCCCGTCCGACCAGCCGGCTCTGGAAACCTTCCAGCTGGCGACGTTCGGGCCGGGCGCGCGCCAGCTCGACCCTGCCCACACGCAGTGGCTGTACGACGAGAACCCCTGGCGCGACGCCGAGGGGCCGCAGCTGTGGGTGTACGAGTACGAGGGCGCCATCGTCGGCCAGCAGGGCGGCATCCCCTTCCGCCTGAAGGCCGGCGGGCGGGAGCTGTCCGCCTCCTGGGGCGTGGAGCTGATGGTGGCCCCGGAATGGCGCCTGCGCGGCGTCGGCCCCGCCCTGTCGGAGACGCACGCCGCGGCCAGCGACGTGACCCTCGGCCTCGGCATGTCGGAGGCGGCCTACAAGGCCTACCGCACGGCCGGGTGGATCGACCTCGGCTTCGTGCCGACCTACTTCCGCGTGCTGGAGGCGCGGCGCTGCGCGCGCGCCCTGGCGGTGCGCGGCCCCTTCCTGCCGGTGGCGGCGACGCTGGCCACGCCGGCGCTGGACCTCGCCGGCTTCACCTACGACATCGGCGCCAAGCTGTTCGGCACCCGCCTCGTCCCCATCCCCGCCTTCGACGCGGCGGTGGACGAGCTGTGGGCCGCCGTGTCGCCGCACCAGCCGGTGCTGGCGCGCCGCGACCTGCGCACACTCTCCTGGCGCTTCGACGCCCGCCACGCCGACCGCTACCGCCGCTTCTACCTGGTGCACCGGGGATCGGTGAAGGGCTACGTCGTGCTGCGCGTCGACCGCTGGGCGGGCGAGCCGGTCGGCGTCATCATCGACTATCTGGCGCGCCCGGAATGGCTGCTGCCGCTGCTGGCGCAGCTCACCCGCCTTGCGCGGCGCGAGGGGCTGGTGGCGCTGCTCTGCCGCACGCTGAACGAGCCGGCCGACCGGGTGTTCAAGGCGCTGGGCTTCCTGCAGTTCCGCCAGGGCCACCGCACGCCGACGCGCGCCATGGCGCGCCTGGGCGAGACCGCGCGCGACGCGGCCGGCCTGATCGGCGACCGCCGCAACTGGCTGATCACCGCCGGCGACAGCGACACCGGCCTGCGAGAGCTGGGGCCGTAAGCCCCCGCCCCAGGAAACGGAAAAGCCCCTCCCCCTTGACGGGGGAGGGGCTTTTTGCTGGCCGAAGAATGGGGAGGCCTACAGCTCCTTCCAGGGCAGGCGGGCGACGGTGCCGGCGCAGGCCTCGTCCTCCACGACGGCGACAAGCGCGTTGAGCGTCGTGCCGGACTGCGCGCCGAACAAGCGCAGGAAACGGCCGAACTTCTCGGACACGTAGGCTTCGAAGACCGGCGGCGCGTCGTGCACGCGGCCCGACAGCACGTAGGAGATCCGCCCGCCGTCGGCGAACTGGCTGTCCAGCATGGCCGTCGCCTCGCCGTTGATCGGCACGGCGCCGACGCGCAGCGTGTCGCCGCAGGCACCGGCCGGCGCCGGGCGCGCGTACTCCAGCACGCGGTAGTGCGCGTCGCCGCTGAGCGCGATCAGCCCGGCGCGCTGGTAGCCCTGCGCGGCAAGGAAGGCGTCGATCCGCCCTTCCAGGCGGCTGCGGCTGTTGGCGTAGCCCTCCCCCGCCTCGGGGCCGCCACGGGCGAGCTTCGGCGGGACCGTTACCGCGACCACCGCCACAAGGCCGGCGGCCAGGGCCAGGGAACCGAGCTTCATCGCGCACCTCCCAGTTCGTTGGCCGTTCCGTTGGCCGTTTCATCGCGCACCCCGCGCATGGCGATCAGCGCCGCGGCCGCCAGGGTGACGAGGCCGAGGACCTGGGCGCCCAGGTCCGAATGCAGCGCGTGGTAGGCGTCCGGGCCGAACCCCATGCCGACGAGGCGCGCGTGGTTCAGCGCGAACATCGCCAGCACCACGAGCGCGGCCGTGGCAAGGTCCCGCGCCTTCCAGGCGGGCCGCGCCGCTTGGGTGATCGCCACCCAGCACACCAGCCCGGCGGTGATGTAGTGCATGGACAGGCAGCCGGCGACGATGGCGAGGCCGAAGCCGTCCGGCGTGTCCACCAGGTTGCCGTTCAGCGTGACGCCGTCGCGCAGCAGGCCCAGCGTGAAGGCGACGGCCGCCGCCTCCAGGTTGGTCAGCGGCATGGCCAGCAGATTGACGGCCACGCGACCCCACACCTCGTGCACCGACAGCGCCAGCATCACGGTGGCCGCCGCGCGGCTCCAGTCCGCCGTGCGGTTGCGCAGCACGTCGAAGGAGGCCAGCAGGCCGATGGCCATCCAGCTGACCTGCGGCGACGGGGCCGCCATCAGCACCAGGAACAGGGCGCCCATGCCGAGGTCCGCCCGCGACAGCGGCGCCGAACTGCCGCGCAGCGCCAGCCGCAGGGCGAGCGCGCTCGCCAGCAGCTCGATCACGGTGACGCCGAACAGGTTGGCGGCGGCCATGGCCACGCCGTACTTGGTGATGGCGGCGCCGACGTCGGGCGCCAGCCCGTTGATCAGACCGACGAGGTAGAGGGCGGCCATGAACTGGCCGCGCGGCACCGTCCAGGCGCCGCGCAAGGCAAGACTGGGGGAAGGAGAGGCGTCGGTACCGATCGACATGGGGTTCGCTCCGGAGAAGACGGGCGCATGGCGGTGATGATGAAAGCCGCCCCCGCCTCCCGGCAAACCCGCAACGGAATTAGCCCGCACGACACCCCGTTCGATCGGATGGGGGTGGCACGATCGTCAGCTCGACCGGGCGGACTGCAGCATCCGCTGCATCCTGCCTAGGACGAAGGTGCGGCAGCCCAGCAGGTTGAGCGCAAACCCCACCACGGCGTAGACCGCGACACCCGTCGCCACCATGGCCGCCAGCCCGGCCGGCGTCAGCGGGAAGGCCGGCAGGATCAGCGCCACCGCCATCGCCCCGGCGGCCAGAAGGCTGCGCCACACGGTGTCGACCGGCACCGGCACGGGCATCAGCCACGTCGCCGCACAGATGGTCAGCACCAGCCCGCCGGCGTAGGAGGCCAGCATGGCCGTCATCGCCCCGGCAATGCCCCACGACGGCACCAGCAGCAGGTTGAGACCGACGTTCAGCACGGCGATCGGCACGTTCAGCAGCAGCAGCAGGCCGGTGCGCTGCTTCAGGTGGAAGACGTGGTCGTAGACGTGGATCTTCACGCCGCTGAGGAAGGCCGCCACCGCCAGCCACGGCATCAGCGCGCCGGCCGCCCGGTATTCCTCGCCCAGGCAGGCGACGGCCACGTGCTCCGCCGTCAGGGCCAGCCCGACGGTGGCGGGGACGCACAGCGCCAGGACGATGGCGAAGTTCTCGCGCAGGCGGCGGCGGGCCGATTCCACCCCTTCCCGCTCGA
>NZ_DASPMG010000149.1:0-4137 GCF_035627195.1 Azospirillum sp. | reverse complement strand
CGACGGCAGCGGCGCCGTGGCGGCGGCGGCCGAGGAGGCCTCGGCCAACGTGCAGACGGTGTCGGCGGCGACGACCGAGCTGTCGTCCTCCATCGGCGAGATCGGCCGGCAGATCGCCCATTCCGCCGAGATCGCCGGGGCCGCGGTGACGGAGGCCGAGCAGGCCAACGGCCGAATCGCCGCCCTGGCCGCCGCCGTCCAGAAGATCGGCGAGGTGGTGAAGCTGATCAACGCCATCGCCAGCCAGACCAACCTGTTGGCGCTGAACGCCACGATCGAGGCGGCGCGGGCCGGTGAGATGGGCCGGGGCTTCGCCGTCGTCGCCAGCGAGGTGAAGACGCTGGCCAACCAAACCGCCCAGGCCACCGACGAGATCGCCGCGCAGATCACCGCGGTGCAGTCCTCCACCGGCGACGCGGTGGCGGCCATCGACGGCATCGGCCGCACCATCGCACGCATGAACGAGGTGACCACCGCCATCGCGTCGGCCATCGAGGAGCAGGGGGCGGCGACGCAGGAGATCGCCCGCAACGTGGCGCAGGCCGCCGACGGCACGCGCGAGGTGTCGACCAACATCCACACCGTATCCGACGCCGTGCAGGCCACCGGCACCGCCGCCGGCGACGTGCTGGCGGCCGGCAAGCGCCTGGCGGAGCAGGCCGAAACGCTGCGCGGCACCGTCGCCGAGGCGCTGAACGGCATCCGCGTGACGGCCGGCGGCGATGGGAGGATGGCGGCGGATTGAAGGGCGGGGTCCGTTACCATCCGTAACAAACCCGGCGCTGCCGGATATCGGCCGGTTACAAGGCCGCCCTACATCGAGGCCAGGGGCGGCGAGACGCTGAGCACCATAGGTGCCCGCACGGGGCTGGGCGGTCCCGGCATCGCGACGATCCTCGCCACGAAGGGTGGCCGCTAGGCGGTGGGCTTGACGGCGCCCGTGGGCCTCCCATACCCTCCAAGCACTCAACTCGTTCCGGGTTGAACAGGGCAGGCAAAAACAACAAGAGGGCCGCTGCGACAGGCGGCCCTCGCCGTTTGGGAAGAGGCCCATGGCCGACGCGAAATTTCTGAAGTTCGACACGCTCAGCCTGCACGCGGGCCAGCAGCCCGACCCGACGACCGGGGCGCGGGCGGTGCCGATCTACCAGACCACCTCCTACGTCTTCCGCGACACCGACCACGCCGCGGCGCTGTTCAACCTGGAGCGCGCCGGACACATCTATTCCCGCATCTCCAACCCCACCGTGGCGGTACTGGAGGAGCGGCTGGCGGCGCTGGAAGGCGGCGTGGGTGCCGTGTGCACCGCCAGCGGGCAGGCGGCGCTGACGCTGGCCATCATCACGCTGATGGGGCAGGGCGGGCACATCGTCGCCTCCGCCTCCATCTACGGCGGCAGCCGCAACCTGCTGGCCTACACGCTGCCGCGCTTCGGCATCACCACCACCTTCGTGCCGCCGCGCGACCTTGCGGCGCTGCGCGCCGCCATCACGCCCGAGACGCGGCTGGTGTTCGGCGAGACGATCGGCAACCCGGGGCTGGAGGTGCTGAACATCCCCGAGGTCGCGAAGATCGCGCACGACGCGGGCATCCCGCTGCTGATCGATTCGACCTTCGCCACCCCCTATCTCTGCCGGCCGCTGGAGCACGGCGCCGACCTCGTCATGCATTCGGTCACCAAGTGGATCGGCGGCCATGGCGCGGCCATCGGCGGCGTCATCGTCGACGGCGGCACCTTCGACTGGGAAGCGTCCGGCAAGTTCCCGACGCTGACCGAGCCCTACGCCGGCTACCACGGCATCGACTTCGCCGAGGAGTTCGGCCCGGCCGCCTTCATCATGCGCGCCCGCGCCGAGGGGCTGCGCGACCTGGGCGCCTGCCTCAGCCCGATGAACGCCTTCCAGATCCTGCAAGGCGTCGAGACGCTGCCGCTGCGCATGAAGGGGCACATCCACAACACCCGCCGCGTCGTCGGCTTCCTGGAATCGGAGATGGCGTCGGAGAAGGGGGCGGTCGCCTGGGTGACCTACCCGGAGCTGGCCGACCACCCGGACCACGCGCTGACCTCCGCGCTGCTGCCCAAGGGGGCCGGCTCCATCGTCAGCTTCGGCGTGAAGGGCGGCCGGGCCGCCGGCAAGCGCTTCATCGAGGCGCTGAGCGTCTTCTCCCACCTCGCCAACGTCGGTGACGCCAAGTCGCTGGTCATCCACCCGGCCAGCACCACGCACGCCCAGCTCGACGCCGAGGCGCTGGCGTCGGCCGGCATCGGCGAGGAGATGATCCGCCTGTCGGTCGGCTTGGAAGACTGCGACGACCTCATCGACGATCTGCGCCAGGCGCTGCGCGCCGCTGCCAAGGGGTGAGCCGACCATGGAACTGACCGTTCAAGGCCAGACCGTCTACGCCCACACCGGCGGCCAGCCGTTCGACCCGGCCAAGCCGGCCATCGTGCTGATCCACGGTGCGGGCATGGACCACACGGTGTGGAACCTGCAGACGCGCTATCTGGCGCACCACGGCCGCGCCGTCCTGGCGGTGGACCTGCCGGGCCACGGCCGCTCCGCCGGGGCGCCGCTCGCCGGGGTCGAGGCCCTGGCCGACTGGGGGCGTGACCTGCTGGACGCGGCCGGGGCGCCGCGCGCGGCGCTGGCTGGCCATTCCATGGGCGCCCTGGTGGCGCTGGAGACGGCGGCCCGCCACCCCGACCGGGTAGAGGCGCTGGCCCTGCTGGGCGTGGCGGAGAAGATGCCGGTGCACCCCGACCTGCTGGCCGCCGCCATAGGCGACGACCCGCAGGCCATCGAGCTGGTGACCGGCTGGGGCCTGGGGCCGCGCGGCCACGTCGGCGGCAACCCGGCGCCGGGACTGGCGCTGGTGCCGACCTCGCGGCGGCTGATGCGGCGGGCGAATCCCGGCGTGCTGGGCGTCGACCTTGCGGCCTGCAACGCCTACGCGCGCGGCGCCGACGCGGCGGCGGCGGTGACCTGCCCGGCGCTGTTCCTGCTGGGTGCCCTGGATCGCATGACTCCGGCAAAGGCCGGGCGGGCGTTGGCGGCGCGCGTCAAGGATTCGGAGGTCGTCGTGCTGCCCGGCGTGGGGCACATGGTGATGGTCGAGGCGCCGGACGCCACGGTGGACACTTTGGCGGCGTTCATGAACGCACGTTGAGCGTGTTTTTTCCGTTCGGTTACCGAACCGTCATCATGCGCTAATATTCTCCGGTCATTGGTGGTCGTACCAATGCCGGCGACGGCCGGCCGCTCCACCCCTGCCGCGAGGTTGCCCGTGCAGCTCAGCGAGCGCTGCTTCCGCGCGCTGATGAAGAACTCCTCGGACGTCACGGCGGTGGTGTCGCGCCAGGGCGCCTTCCTCTTCGTGGGGGAGGCGGTGGCGGGCGTCTTCGCTTACCGTCCGGAGGATCTGGTCGGCCGCGCGCTGGCCGACTTCGTGCACCCGGACGACCGCGCGCTGGCGCTGGAGCGGATCGCCGCGCGCGCCGCCGCGCCGCAGGGGACCGCCGGCACCACCACCGTCCGCCTGCGCCACGCCGACGGCCGCTGGCGCACGGTGGAGGCGACCGGCCACAACCTGCTCGACGACCCGGAGATCGAGGGGATCGTCGTCAACATCCGCGACATCACCGAACGGGTCGAGGCCGAACGGCGCCTGCGCGAGAGCGAGGCGCTGTACCACACGCTGGCCGAGGCGGCACCGGTCGGCATCTTCCGGGCCGGGGCCGACGGCGCCATGGTGTTCGCCAACCGCCGGCTGACGGCCATGGCCGGGCTGGACGGCGCGGAGGCGCCGGGCACGCGCTGGCTCAACGCCGTGCATCCGGACGACCGTGCCCGGGTGGAGGCGGAATGGCGGCGTTGCGTGAGCGGCGATGTGCCGGTCATCGTCGACTTCCGCTTCGTCGGGCCGGAAGGCACCGCCACCACCGTGCTGCTGCAAAGCGCGCCGCACCACGACGCCGCCGGGCGCCTGCACGGCTGCGTCGGCACCATCACCGACATGAGCGAGTACGTGCGCACGGCCGAGGCGCTGCTGATGGCCGAGGCGCGCACCAACGCCATCGTCGACGCCGCGGCCGACGCCATCCTGACCATCGACGAGGAAGGCATCATCCACAGCTAC
>NZ_DASPMG010000148.1:0-41660 GCF_035627195.1 Azospirillum sp. | reverse complement strand
CGCACTCGATCACCGTCCGGCCGCCCTCGGTTTCGGCGTGGCGGATCAGGTCGGGATAGCACGAGGCGAACATCAGCTCGTCGCCCACCCCCTGCTCGCGCCATACCAGCAGGCGCTTGCCCGGCAGGCCCTCGCCCCGCCATTCCGGCACGCGCGGGCGGCGGCGTTTCAGCATCTGCGGCCCCTGGAAACGCCAGGCGTATTCGGGCCAGCCGGCGTCCAGGTCGCCTTTGGCCAGCCGCAGCAGGCCCCGGTTCCAGTGGGCCAGCGGATAGTCGGGGTCGAGCGCCAGGGTGCGCTCGAAACAGGTTTCCGCCTCCTCGTTGCGGCCGATGGCCTGGAGCGAGATGCCGAGGTTGTTGTGGGCGTCGGCGAGCCCGGGACGCAAGGCCAGCGCCTCGCGGTGCCGGGCGATGGCGGCGGCGGACTGCCCGCGTTTTTCCAGCACCGCGCCCAGGTTGGTCATGGCCTCGGCGTAGTCGGGCCGCAACTCCAGCGCGCGGCGGTGGCAGGTTTCGGCCTCCTCCAGCCGGCCGTGGTCCTTGAGGATGTTGCCCAGGTTGGTGTGGGCCTCGGCGTAGTCGGGCTTCAAGGCGATGGCGCCGAGGCCGTGGCGCTCGGCCGCGTCCAGGTGTCCCAGCGCCTGAAGGACCAGCGCGATGTTGTTGTGGGCCTGGGGGAAGTCGGGGTCGAGCGCCAGCGCCCGGCCGATGGCCTCCAGCGCGTCGGCGGGTCGGCCCCGCTGATAGGCCGTCACCCCCAGGAGGTGCAAGGCGTCGGCGTGTTCGGGGGCAAGGTCGAGGACGGCCCGGTAGGTGTCTTCGGCCGCCGCCAGCCGGCCCGCCCGATGGTGGGCGATGGCCTCGCTCAGCACCGCTTCCGCTTTGCCCTGGGTCATGTCACGTCGTCGTCTGTTCTGCCGGCCGGGTTTCCATCCTGAACACCATAGCGCCGTCCCATCAAGCCACAAGCTTTTGACAGGCTTCGATTTTGACCCCCAGGCGGGCCTTATGCTAATCAAAGTCCATGAGCCGCAAAGACCGGCGCGTCGGCGCCAAGCTTCCGAAGCCGTCCTCACGCATCGGTGCGGCCCCCGCCGCCACCGCCACCCCCACCCCCGCCGCCCCCGCCGAAGCCCTGTTCGCCGAGGCCGTGCGGCTTCACGGCGCCGGGCGGGCGGCGGAGGCCGAAGCGCTTTACCGCCGTCTTCTCGCCGTGGCGCCCGACCACGTCAACGCCCTCAACAACCTCGGCATTGCGTTGCGCCAATTGGGGCGCCTGGAGGAGGCCATCGCCGTCTACCGGCGGGTGATCGGCCTCAAGCCCGACTTCGCCGACCCGCACTACAACACCGGCGTCGCCTTGCAGAAGCTGGGGCGGATGGAGGCGGCGGCCCAGGCCTATGCCCGCGCCGCCGAGCTGCGGCCCGGCTACGCCCAGGCCCTGTCCAACCTGGGCATCGTCCTGGCGGCGCTGGGGCGGATCGAGAGGGCCGTGGAGTTCTACCGCGAGGCGATCCGGGCCAAGCCCGACCACTGGGAGGCCTACATCAACATGGGCGGCGCGCTCGACCGCCTGGGCCGGCTGGCGGAGGCCGAGGCGGCGTTGCGGCAGGCGCTGGCGCTCAATCCCCGCTCGCCGGAGCTTCTGGGCAACCTCGGCAACGTCTTGAAGTCGCGCGGCCAGCTCGCCGAGGCGGAGGCCGCCTGCCGTCAGGCCCTGGAGTTCGATCCCGATTGCCGGCCGGTCCACTGCAACCTGCTGTTCGCGCTGAACTATCGCGCCGATCTCACGCCCCAAGCCGTCTTCGCCGCGCACCGCGCCTGGGCGGAGCGGCACGAGAAGCCGGTACTGGCGCGCCACCCCCAGCCGGTCCACCCGCCCCCCCGCGACCCGGAACGGCGCCTGAAAATCGGCTTCGTGTCGCCGGACCTGCGCGCCCACTCGGTCGCCCATTTCCTCGAACCGCTGCTGGCGGCGCTCGATCCCAGGGCGGTCGAGGTCTTCTGCTACGCCGAGGTGACCGAGCCCGACGCGGTGACGGCCCGGCTCCAGGAATTGTCGCGCGGCTGGCGCTCGACGCTCGGCCTGTCCGACGCCGCCGTCGCCGACCGGGTCCGGGCCGACGGCATCGACATCCTGGTCGATCTGGCGGGGCACACCGCCAACAACCGGCTGCCGGCCTTCGCCCACCGGCCGGCGCCGGTGCAGGTGACGTGGCTGGGCTATCCCAACACCACCGGCATGACCACCATCGGCTACCGCATCACCGACGCCATCGCCGACCCGGTCAGCGTCGCCGACGCGCTGCACACGGAAATGCTGGTCCGGTTGCCGCACGGCTTCCTGTGCTATGCCGCCCCCGACAACGCCGGGCCGGTGGCGACATCGCCGATGGCCGCCAACGGCTTCGTCACCTTCGGCTCGTTCAACAACCTCTCCAAGGTCACGCCCGAGGTGGTGCGGGTGTGGTCGCGGGTGCTCCGGCGGGTGCCCGACTCCCGTCTGATCGTCAAGAGCACGCCCCTGGCCGACGAGGCGACGCGCCAACGCTACCGCGAGCTGTTCGCCGGCCACGGCATCGATCCGGCGCGCGTCGACCTGATGGGCCGCATCTCCACCCAGGGCGGCCATCTTGCCGCCTACGGCCGGATCGACGTGGCGCTGGACACCTTTCCCTACAACGGCACCACCACCACCTGCGAGGCGCTGTGGATGGGCGTGCCGGTGGTGACGTGGGCGGGCGACCGCCACGCCGCCCGCGTCAGCGCCAGCATCCTGGCGCGCATCGGCCTGCCCGGGCTGGCGGCCTGCGACGAGGACGGCTACGTCGATCTGGCCGCCGCCCTGGCCGCCAACCCCGCGAAGCTGGCCGAGCTGCGGGGGACATTGCGCGAGCGGATGCGGGCCTCGCCGTTGTGCGACGCGCCGCGTTTCGCCCGCATCATGGAAGCGGCGTTCCGGGGATTGTGGCGGCGCTGGTGCGCCGGTCAGGCATGACCAGCGCCGACGCCCTCCTCGACCGCGCGCTGAGCCTGCATCATGCCGGCCGGCTGGACGAGGCGGCGGCGCTTTACCGGCAGGCGCTGGGAGTGGAGCCGGGGCTGGCGGGATACCTTCTCGGCCGCGCGCTTGAGGATCTGGGCCGGCTGGAGGAGGCGCGCCGAGCCTATCGGCAATCGCTGGCGGCGGCCCCCGGCAACGCCGACGCGCTCAACGACCTCGGCGCCCTGCTGCACCGGATGGGGCGGCCGGAGGGGGCGGAAAAGCGCCTGCGCGAGGCGTTGGCCGTCGCCCCCGACCGGGCGGACGTCCGGCACAACCTCGCGGTCGTGCTGACCGATCGCGGCGCCCATGACCAGGCCCTGGAGCACGCCCGCCGCGCCGTGGCGCTCGCCCCCGATTTCGCCGACGCCCACCACACCCTGGGCAACATTCTCCTGGCGCTGGATCGGCCGGAGGCGGCGGAAGCCGCCCTGCGGCGGGCGCTGGAGCTGGCCCCCGGCGCCGCTTCCGTCCTCGCCAGCCTGGGCGCGGTGCTGGAGCGCCTGGGTCGGGCCGACTCGGCGCTGGCCTGCCTGGAGCGGGCGGCCGAGGCTTCCGACAGTGCCGAGGCGTGGAGCAACCTCGGCAAGGTCTGGCAGGGGCAGGGCCGGGCGGACCGGGCCCTGGCCGCCTTCGACCGGGCGCTGGCGGCATCGCCCGAGCTGGCGCTGGCACGGCTCAATCGCGGACTTCTGCATCTGGAGCGCGGCGACCTGGCCCGGGGCTGGGCCGATTACGCCGCCCGTTTCGCCGCCCAGCGCGACCACCGGGGGCGCCGCTTCGCCGCGCCGGAATGGCGCGGCGAGGAACTGTCGGGCAAGCGCATCCTGGTATGGCGCGAGCAGGGGGTGGGCGACGAGCTGATGTTCGCCTCGTGCTATCCCGACCTGATCCGCCACGCCGAAACCGAGGGCGGCCGGACGGTGATCGAGTGCGACCGGCGTCTGGTGCCGCTGTTCGCCCGCTCGTTCCCCGCGGCCGAGGTGCGCGCCGAGAGCGGAGCGCCGGGGGACATGGATTTTCATGTCCCGGCGGGCTCGTTGCCCGCGCTGCTGCGCCCCTCGCCGGCCGCTTTCGGTGCCGGCGGCTGGCTGGTGCCCGACTCGGCGCGGGTGGCGGCGTGGCGCGGGCGGTTGGCGGAAGGAGGGCCGGAGCCCACGGTGGGGATCGCGTGGCGCTCGCGCCTCACCACCGGGGAGCGGGGCGGCGCCTACGCCCGGCTCGACGCCTGGGGGCCGCTGCTGTCGGTTCCGGGGGTGCGGTTCGTCAATCTCCAGTACGACCGTTGCGACGCGGTGCTGGAGGCGGCCGAGCGGCGGTTCGGCATCGCCATCGCCCGCTGGCCGGACCTCGACCTGATGAACGATCTGGAAAACGCCGCCGCCCTGACCGCCGCTCTCGATCTGGTGATCTCGGCGCCGACGGCGGTGGCGGAAATGGCCGGCGCCCTGGGCGTGCCGACCTGGCGCCTGATGCCGGGCGACGATTGGACCCGCCTCGGCACCGCCGCCCGGCCGTGGTATCCGGCGCAACGCCCGTTCCAGCCACGGCCCGGCGAAGGGCTGGCGAGCGTGCTGGAGCGGCTGGGCGCCGCCCTTTCGGGAGTTTTGCCATGAACCGCCAGCAGCGCCGCGCCCGCGACAAGGCCGCCCGGCCGCCCGTCTGCCCACCGGCGCCCCCCGAGGGAGACGCCGTGTTCGCCCAGGCGTTGCAGCTTCATCAGGCGGGACGGCTGACGGAAGCGGAGGGGCTGTACCGCCGCGTCCTCGACGCCGCCCCGGACCATGCCGGGGCCTTGCACTACCTGGGCGTGGTCGCCTTCCAGGCGGGGCACCTGGAGCCCGCCGTGGCCCTCATCGGCCGGTCGCTGGCGGTGGCGCCCGACCAGCCGGACGCGCTCGGCAACCTGGGCACGGCGCTGCACGGCCTGGGCCGGCTGGAGGAGGCGGAGGCCGCGCTCGCCCGCGCCGTCGAGATTCAGCCGGCCTACGCCCAGGGCTGGTACAACCTGGGCGCCGTGCGCCGCGCCGCCGGCCGGCTGGAACCGGCGGCGGCGGCGTTCCGCCGGGCCGTCGACCTGAGGCCCGACCACGCCGACGCGCTGAACAACCTGGGCGGCGTGTTGCAGGTGATGGAGCGGCCGGAGGAGGCCGAACCGTATCTGGAGCAAGCCCTGGCGCTGCGCCCCGGCGACGCCGACACCCTGTCCAATCTGGCGGCGGTGCGCGAGGCGCTGGGGCGGCCGGACGAGGCGATCGATACCTACCGGCAACTGCTGGCGGCGCGGCCCGACGCGGCGGAGATCCACTACAACCTCGCCAACGCGCTGCGCGCCGTGGGGGCGCGCGCCGGCGCCGAGGCCGGTTTCCGCCGCGCCGTGGAACTGGCCCCCGACCACGCCGGGGCCCGCTGGAACCTGGGCCTGCTGCGGCTGGAGCGCGCCGGCCCCGACGCGGAGGCGTGGGAGCAATACGGCTGGCGTCTCAAATCCCCCGACATCCAGGCCAGCCGCCGGATGGCGCTGCCGGAATGGCAAGGCGAGGATTTGGCCGGCAAGCGCGCCCTGGTGTGGCGCGAACAGGGACTGGGCGACGAGCTGATGTTCGCCAGCCTCTATCCCGACCTGATCCGGCGCGCCGGTCATGTGGTGATCGAGTGCGACCGGCGACTGGTGCCGCTGTTCGCCCGCTCGTTCCCCGGAGCTGCGGTGCGGGCGGAAACCGGCGACCCCGCCCCCATGGACCTGGGCACCGATTGCCACATTCCGGCGGGTTCGCTGCCGCGCTGGCTGCGTCCCGGGCTCGCCGCCTTTCCGGACGCCCCCGGTTTTCTCGTCCCCGATGCGTCCCGCGCCGACCGTTGGCGGCGGGAGCTGGCGGCGCTGGGCGCCGGCCCCAAGGTCGGGCTGGCATGGCGCAGCGGTCTGACCACCCGCCGCCGCGCCCCGGCCTACACCCGTCTGGACCAGTGGGCGCCGGTGCTGACCGTGCCGGGGCTGGTGCTGGTGCCGCTCCAGTACGACCGCTGCGCCTTGGCGCTCACCGACGCCGAGGCGCGGTTCGGCGTGACCCTGCACCGCTGGCCTGGGCTCGATCTCAAGGATGATCTGGAGGAGACGGCGGCCTTGATCGCCGCGCTGGATCTGGTGATCTCGGCGCCGACGGCGGTGGCCGAGCTGGCCGGGGCGCTGGGCGTGCCGACCTGGCGGCTGGCCCCGGGCGGCGACTGGTCGGCCTTGGGCACCGCCGCGCGCCCGTGGTTCCCGGCGCAACGCCCGTTCCAGCCCCGGCCGGGCGAGGGGATGGCCGGCGTCCTGGCGCGCCTCGGCGCCGAGCTGGCGTCCCTTGGCGATGGCGCGCCGCTCTTGCCCTGAAAAAGCCCCCGCCCAGCCCCCATTCCGGATGAAATGGGGCGGGGAGGAGGCCAGCGAACGTCAAGCGACTTCCTGGATCGACTTCAGGAAATTGTCCACCTCGTTGTCAAGCGCGTTGGATTGCTTCGACAGGTCGGTGGCCGCGTGGAGCACTTGCTTGGCCGCGTCACCGGCACGCACGGCGGAATGGGACAGCTCCGTGATGTTGGAGGTGACTTCCTCGGTGCTGTGACTGGCCTCGACCACGTTGCGGCTGATTTCACGGGTGGCGGCCGTCTGCTCCTCGACCGCGGCGGCGATGGCCGAGGAGATTTCGCTCAGCCGTTCGATGGTATGGGTGATGGAGCTGATGGCGGTGACGGCATCCCGCGTCGCGCTTTGAATATCGCTGATCTGTTGCCCGATCTCGTCCGTCGCGTGGGCCGTCTGGGTGGCCAGCTGCTTGACCTCCTGGGCCACCACGGCGAAGCCCTTGCCCGCCTCGCCGGCGCGCGCCGCCTCGATGGTGGCGTTGAGCGCCAACAGGTTGGTCTGGCTGGCGATCGAGTTGATCAACTCCACCACCTGGCCGATGCGCAGGACGGAGTCGGACAGTCCTCTGACGGCCTGGTTGGTGCGCAGAGCCTCGTCCACCGCTTCGTTCGAGATGCCGGCGGATTCCGTAACCTGCCGGCCGATTTCGCCGATGGCGCCGGCAAGCTGCTCGGCCGCGGCGGCAACGGTTTGGACGCTGGTGGTGGCCAATGCCGCCGCCGCCGACACGGCGCTGCTGCGCACGCTGGCGTCGGTGGCCGTCGAGGTCATGATCCGGGCGGACTCCTCCAGCTCGGAGGACGCCGCGGCAATGGTTCCGGCAACCGACTTCACCGACTTCTCAAAGCTGGAGGCCAGTTCCTCTTGATGCGTGACATCTTCCCAGTTGAGCATAAGACCGACATAGTTGCCCGAACTGTCGTAGATGCCGTGGATGTGGTTATCAATTACCACTCCACTCATGTTGAACTTTCCGCGGTACGGCAATTTGCTGGG
Source organism: Azospirillum sp. (assembly GCF_035627195.1). Taxonomy (GTDB): domain Bacteria; phylum Pseudomonadota; class Alphaproteobacteria; order Azospirillales; family Azospirillaceae; genus Azospirillum. The sequence continues at coordinate 34,213 of NZ_DASPMG010000148.1, read as the reverse complement.
ATCGGCCAGGACCTTTTCGAAGATATCCCGATTGCGATGGAAATCGATGAAGCGTCGACCGATCACATCGGCCGCGCTGCACGGCAGGGCGTGTTCCATCTTGCGCAGCAGGCCTTGGGCCGCTTGGTTGATGTAGGTGATCGTGAAGTCATGGGGGTCGCACAGCATCACCTTGGCGGGCTGGACATCGACCATCTGCTTCAGCCGGAAAGCCTCGTCAACCCCGCCGCGCAGAATTTCAAGGGCATGCGCCATATCCGCCAGTTCGTCCGACCCCAACAGCGGGATCGGTTCGCGGGTGTCGCCGTCCGAAATGCGCCGCATGGCGACGACCAGCCGCTCCAGGCGGCCCAGCAGGCTGCGCCCGACGTAAAGCCAGGCGATGGCCGCCGCGATCACCAGGCTTGCCAGGGTGACGGCGTAGAGCAGGGCGGTTGAGCGGCTGACCTCGCTGTCGGCCTTGTCGACGGAGAGCTTGGCCTGGCTTTCCGAGGCCAGCACAAGCTGGGCCACCTCCGTTCCCAAGGTATCGGTAAGGGCGCGGGCGTTGGCCAGCAGTTCCTGTTCATGGCTGCGGGAGCGGGCCTCGGCCAGAGCCAGGGCGAAAATGCCCGAATCGCCCGTCCCAAAGCCCAACAGCGTCTTGACGGACTTTTGTACCTTCGCGCCGTCCTCCAGGTGATCGATAAAGCCGACCTGACGGGTGATCCAGTCGCTTGTCTTGGTGTAACGCTGACGCTGCGCCTCGATCTGCGGCACCGTGTCGAGAGAGGCGGCTTCCAGAAGCTGGCCGCTCAACAGATTGCCCTGGGCGATCAGGTCGAGCATGGCTTGCATCGCGAACATCTCCTCGTCGGCGATGCGGGCCAACTCCTTGTCGATCTGTTGGAAATCCCGGCTGCTCGTGGCCTCCTGCAGGGCCGAATTCATGGCGATGCCGATCTGGTCCGCGATCGGTGTCAGCGTATCGACGTAGCTGCGATGGGACTTGATGAACTGCTCCTTCACCGTCTCCAGGCGGGCGCTGGTGGTGAGCCGCTGCTCCACCGAGACGTTCAGTTCATCGAGAAGGCCGCTCAGTTGATCCGCCTGCCGCTTGATGTCGGCCACCCGATCCCCTGCCACGCTCAAGCCGGCCATGGCGGCGGTAAGTTCGCCCAATTGCTGCTCTTCCTGGCGAAGCAGGGCAAAGCGCTCCAGGCGCTCCTTTTGGTCGGCGGCGGAAACCAGGGCCGGTGCCGTGCTGCTGAGGCGCGATGCCCGGTCGGCGAGCTTGAGCGCCGTGGTGATCGCCGGCAGGCTTTCGCCGGCAATGATGTCGATGACATCTTCGATCGCCTTGAAGGAGAGAGAGGCGACCAAAGTTGCCACGAGGGTCAGCGAGGCTGTCAGGCCAAACGCGGCGAACAGCTTGTGCTTGATGCCGAACCAACGCTGGTGCGTGGACTTTGAGACCTTCATAGATCCGTCCGTAGAGGCAGGCGATTTTGGCATAAAGTCAGAGCTGCTATCGGCGTTCATTTTCAGGCTCTTTTCCTACCAAGCGGTCGTTTGTCAAAGTTTCTTCCATATCCGATGAATTACTGACTTTTAGAAAGCTATCTTCCTCGCTATAATTAGAATGCTAGCGAATGAATAGCCGATAAAGAATACTCGGATATGCAAAGACCCTGTGTCGGCAGTCATAGATAGCTATCTTACCACTCTTTTGCCGGTTTTATCAATCAGCAATTTGGAACAAGCCATGTAAATGCAACCATTCTTGCTAACATACTCTGTTATTCATCGGTCATGTTGGTTGAAATCCTTATCCGATATCCGCGGCTCAAACGCGAAAAAGATAAGAGAGTTTTTGTAAGTCAATCACTTATTAATACGGATGACAAGCGGTCGCGTTGCCTCATTTGTAGAGAGCTGCCTTGATATGCGCCATTTAGTTGGCCTATCATATTATAAACATCAACGGATGCGAGCGTATAAGGAGGTTACCCATGCTCTTTAAGGTGGCAAAAAGGTCCGTTCTCGCCTTAACGGCGGCGGCGGCATTGGTCGTGGCGGGCGGAACGGCCACCGCGGCGGATTTTGCGGGCAAGACGGTCAACATGATCATCCCCTTCCGCGCCGGCGGCGGCACCGACGTGTGGGCCCGGTTCTTCGCCACGGAAGTTGTCAAGAACCTGCCGGGCAACCCCGAGCTCAGCATCAAGAACGTGCCGGGCGGCGGTTCCATCACCGGCACCAACCAGTTCGAAAAGCTGGCCCGTCCGGACGGCCTGACGACCATCGCCATTTCCGGTTCGACCCAGCTTGCCAAGCTGCTCGACGATCCGCGCGTGCAGTACGACTACGGCAAGTGGAAGGCGATCGTGGCGTCGCCCACGGGTGGCCTGGTCATGGTGCGCTCCGACGTCGGCGCCAAGACGGTGAAGGATCTTGCCGGCAAGCCGCTCAAGTTCGCCAGCCAGCCGGCCAACTCCCTTGATCTCGTCGCCCTGCTCGCCTTCGACCTTCTCAAGCTGGACGTCCAGCCCATGTTCGGCATCAAGGGCCGCAACGATGGGCGTGTCGCCCTGGAAAAGGGCGAAGCCTCCCTGGACTACCAAACCACCTCGGCGGTGCTGGAGCAGGCCACGAAGAGCCTTCTCGACAGTGGGACCGCCGTGCCGCTGTTCAGCTTCGGCATCCGCGGGCCGGGCGGCAAGATCCAGCGCGACCCGGCATTCCCGAACGTGCCGAGCATGGTCGAGGCTTACGAGATGATTCATGGCAAGCCGCCCTCGGGCCCGGATTGGGAAGCCTATATCGCGGTGTACGACCTTTCCTTCGGCATGCAGAAGATGATCTGCCTGCCGCCGGAAACGCCGGATGACATCGTCGCCGATTATGAAAAGGCCATGGCCACCACCCTCAGCAACCCGGAGTTCAAGGCCAAGGCGGCGGCCGAGCTGGGCGATTACCCGCAGCTTCAGGCCAAGGCGGCGACGGAGGCCCTGCAGCGTGGCGCGGCCATCTCCCAGGAAGCCAAGCGCTGGGTCCAGGGCTGGCTGAAGGACAAGTACGGCATCACGCCGGGAACCGAGGTCAACAACTGACCGCTCTGAGGAGGGCGTTCGGACGCCCTCCGTCCGGTCGGGTGAGAATACGGCAAGGCTGCCCGCGGGCAGCCTTGCTTTTTTTTGTTTCTTCGCGGGAGGGGGCGACGCCGGGCGAGGGTCAGTTCGCCAGCCGCAACTTGGCCGACAGCTCTTTCTTGCCCATCAGGATCCAGCGCCAGAAGAAGAACAGGGAGGGGACAAGGCCCAGGTAGATGCAGATGCGGATGACGTGATGAATGCCGACGACCGCGGGCTCCACCGACATCGTCAGGGCGACGACGCTCATTTCGGCCAGACCGCCGGGGGCCATGATGAGCAGCGAGGCCGCGACGGACAGGCCCGTGGCCTTGGCCATCACAAAAGCCATGCCGAAAGCCCAGGCCAGCATGAAAGCGCTGATGAAGATCGCCACGCCCATGATCTTGCGCAACTCGGTGCGCGTCGTTCCGGCGAATTTGCCGCCGATGCCGACCCCGATCACCACCTGCGCGGCGTTCACCAGCTCCATGGGGGGCATGGCCCTGGTGGACTCGGTCATGTGCAGGAGCGCCGACAGGATGATGGGGCCGAAAAGGCTGGGGTTGGGCAGCTTCCAGCCGATGGCGAAGGAGGGACCGACCAGGGCGCAGGCGGTCAGAAGGACAATGTCGTTGACGCTGAGGTGCTGGGCGATGCCGGTCGCGATCGGGGCGGCGGCGCCTTCCGGCTTGAGTATCAACCACGAGACGAGGAGGGGAATGACAAGGGCGATGGCAAACACCCGGGTCCCATGGCACAGCGCCACCTTGCGGACGTCGGCCCCGTATTCCGGAGCCAGAACCGCCACTTGGCTGAGGGCGCCCGGACAAGGCGCGAAGTAGGCGGTCGGCGGATCGTAACGGAACAGCTTGTAGCAGATGAAGACGAGGATCGCCCCCATGACGATCTGCGAAGAGATCATGATGCCGATCGACGGCAGCCAGCGCAGGGCATCGCCGAACAGTTCCGGCGTGAAGGTGCTGCCGAGCAGAACGCCGATCACCGCCAGCATGAAGTTGTTCAGCCGCCTTGGAATGGTCACCTTCATTCCGGGCAGCGAAAGGGCCATGGAGGCGCACATGGCGCCCAGCATCCATGCCAGGGGCAGGTCCATCACCTGGAACGCGTATCCGCCTCCCGCCCCGGCGGCCAACCCGAGAGCCGTTCGGGCGATCCGGCCGACATGGGAGATTTTCTTCTTTTCCGGGCTGCTGTGCGCCATCTCTGGTATCCCCCTTTCCACTCCTTGCCCGGCTTGCTGTCGCCAACCAGCCGGTTCGGATGCCGGCTTGCGTGCCGGTTTGCCCATCCCCATCGCGCGCCCGTTCCGGCATCGCGGCCGAAAACGGCCGCCGGGCAACGGTGGGGAGCCTCTCTCCTTCCACCCCATCGATCGGCATGTCGAGAAGAGGTGGTTCCGAAGACGACGCTCATCCCTGTTTCCAGGGGCCAAGACGAAGCTTGGGTAGAGCCGCCCGCCTTCTGCAATATGTGAGCAAAACGAATGATGGCCGACCGCGTGGCCGGTTTGCCGCCGCGACAATGGGTAGAAATATATTGAGTGCTTACTTTTATCACTAAGATATATAGAACAATAGAACGATAGAGGCGTGCAATATGAATTTTTGTTATTTTATGGCAAATCATTCCATGAAACGGAAATATTTTTACGGTATCGCCCGTGGCTTATTTGAACCGGATCTGCGTGAATACTATGATATGTGCGGCAATATTGCCGGTGCGCGCCGTCGGGTTCTTTTTTTTCCAAGAACAGCTTGATTTTGCACAAGTATCCCCTCGAAAGGGGATGCTTGTGCCGGACCCGACGTTCAAGAGCCTGTCGGGGAACAATCGGCCCCCTATCACGACGTTGCTTTGTGTCGTCAGGCGCGGGCTTGCCTCACGTTTCCACGCCGGGCCGCGGAGTGGTCGCGGGCGTGGATGGCCGGATCAAGTCCGGCCATGACGACGGTGTGATACGGGCGGCGTTTGAACACTTCCATGATTTGCCACCCGTATCCCTCTTCCGCACAGTGCTCCGCACTGTGCTGTCGGGTTTGAACCAAAGGCGGTTGATGGAAGCCGTCAACCGCCTTTGGTATGACGTGAAGACCCTGATAGCGTTGAGCATCCTCTCGGACAGGCTCTCAGGCGGCGGTTTCCGCCGCAAGCCGCGCGGCGGCCGGCAGGGAGGAGGAGGGCACCAGCACATGGCCGTCGAACAGGCGGCGCGCCGTTCGCAGCACGGCGGCCCGCCGGATCACCGTGGAAGGACCCGTTCCTTCCGTTTCCATTTCCACGTCCAGAAAGCCGCTGGGGTGTTCGATGCGCACGATCCGACGCGGGGAGTCGGAAATCCTGGCCAAGCGATGCACGATGCTGCCCTCGATGCCGGCCGCCGCGGCGATGCATACGGCGCCGGTAACCGCATGCGCGGCGTGGCAGGAGAACGGCATGAAATACCGCGAAGAGACACCCGAGCCGTGCTGGGGCGACGCGATCAGCGCCATCTTGGGGACCACCCTGTCCGTGGCGTCTCCCAGTCCCATGCGCAACGAGGCTTTCTGGCGCAACGCTTCGATGCGCGCCAGCAGTGCCGTGTCGGCATCCAGTTCCGCCTTGGATTCGTAGCCCGTCTTCCCCACGGCCTCCGCCGGAATCAGCAGCATGGGCATGGCCATGTCGACGCACGAAACCGGCACGCCGTCGATTTCCTCACAGGCCAGACCGGTCGGCAGCAGCATCTTCGTCTTGGAACCGACCGCGTCCCGGAAGTCGATTTTGATGGCGGAGCCCGGAAACGGCACGCCGTCGATGGTGGTTTCCCCCTCGTAGGTGACCTCGCCGTGGGGAGTCGGCACGTACACCTCGACCACCGAGTTGGTGTTGATGTTGAAGACCCGAACGAGCGTCTCGGCGCCGCGGGGCTTCACCAGACCGGCCTCGATCGCGAACGGCCCCACGGCGGCCAGGATGTTGCCGCAGTTCGGGGTGGTGTCGACGATCGGGCGGTCGAGGGAAACCTGGGCGAAAAGATAGTTGATGTCGGCGGCCGACGGGTCCGTCGGCCGACCGATGATGGCGACCTTGCTGGTCAGCGGGTCGCCTCCGCCCGCGCCATCGATCTGCCGGGCATCCGGCGACCCCATGGCCCTCAGCAAGACAGCGTTCCGTTCCGCTGAATCACTGGGCAGGTCATCGGCCAGAAAAACCAGGGCCTTTGATGTACCGCCTCGCATCATGGCACACGGAATCCGATGCAGCATCGCCACTCCCACCGCTTTTAGGGAAGAATGACATCCACCGAATACACCGATATGTCAGAGGATGGCATGTCATATCCCGTTATGAGGAATATTCCTATTAATAGTGCAGCGGTACAGGGGCGTGAGTCAACATGTCGGCAGCTCATAAGATAAATAGAAGTCTAATTTGCTCCAAGAGGTTGCGTTTGAGGGGGGTGGTTCCGGCCTAAGATTGAGCCCGGTTACGGATTGGCACCGGACTCGGCGCGCGGCCGCCAGACGATCAGCCGGTGCTCGACCACCGTGAGCATCTTGTCGAGCACCAGCACAAACCCCGCCAGCACGACGATGCCGGCGAAGACGCCGACGGCGTCGAAGGTGCCTTCGGCCTGGGAGATCAAGTGCCCGAGACCCGCCGACGACCCCAGGTATTCGCCGATGATGGCGCCGACCACGGCAAAGCCGACCGAGGTGCGCAGGGAGGAGAGAATCCACGTCGCGGCCGAGGGCAGGTACACATGCCGCAGCAGCTCGCCAGGGCCGGCGCCGAGGATGCGGGCGTTGTTCAGCAGAATCCGGCTGACCTCCCGCACCCCCTCCAGGGCGTTGAAGAAGGTGATGAAGAACACCAGCGTCACGGCCAGCGCGACCTTCGACCACAGGCCGAGGCCGAGCCACAGGATGAACAGGGGCGCCAGAACCACGCGGGGAATCGAGTTCAGCACCTTGATGAAGGGATCGAGAATGCGCGCGGCCCGGGCATGGAGGCCCAGCGCCACGCCCATGGCGACGCCCAGCAGCGTGCCGATGAGATAGCCCAGCACGGTTTCCAGGAGAGTGATGGAGACATCGCCGTAGAACTCCGGATCGACGGCCCATGTCACCACACGCCAGCCGATCTCGCTGGGCGGCGGGAAGAAGAAGGTATCGAGAAACCCGGTGGCCGTGCCGATCTCCCAGCCGCCGAAGATGGTGACGAGGATCGCCAGCTGGATCAGGCGGTCATGAACGCTGGGCATAGCTTTTCTCCACTTCCACACGCAGGCGGGACCAGATTTCGCGGTAAAGTTCGATGAAAAGCGGGTCCAGCTTGATCTCCGCCGGGTTGCGCGGGCGGGCCAGCGGCACCTCGAACGAGGCGACGAGCGAACTGGCGGGGCCCGCCGACAGCACGACGACACGGTCGGCCAGCGCGATGGCCTCTTCCAGGTCGTGGGTGATGAGAACGACCGACCGCCGGTGCTCCGTCCACAGCCGGAGCAGCTCGTTCTGCATCAGGTGGCGGGTATGGATGTCGAGAGCCGAGAACGGCTCGTCCATCAAAATGACTTCAGGGTTGTAGATGAGCGCCTGGGCCATCTGCACCCGCTTCTTCTGCCCGCCTGAAAGCTGGTGGGGATAGCGGTCCTCAAAGCCTTTGAGGCCGACCTTGACCAGCCAGCGCAGGGATTCGTCCCGCATCGCCGCCTTTTCGGCCTTGCGGAACAAAAGCCCCAGCTCCACGTTCTCCCGCGCGGTTTTCCAGGGCAGCAGGGCGTCCTGTTGGAACAGGTAGCCAACCCGCCGGTTGGGGCCGGTCACCGGCTCTCCGCCGACGGTGACCGTTCCCGCCGTCGGGGCCAACAGACCGGCGACGGCGTTGAGAAGGGTGCTCTTGCCGCATCCCGTCGGGCCGACGATCGCCAGGAACTCGCCTTCGGCCACCTCCAGGCTGGCATCCTTCACCGCCGTGAAGGAGCCGAAAGCCATGGTCACCCGGTTGATTCTGACCAGCGGTTCGGCGCGTTCCACCGACACGTCGCGGGATCGCACCAGTTCAAGGGACGCCACGGTTCAGTTCTCCACCTGGGTAAGGGCGTGATCGACGAAACGGTTCGTATAGGTTTTATCGAGGTCGATTGGAGTCTTCTCCACTTTTTCATTGAAAGCGCGCAGGACGTTGGCCGCGGTTTTCAAATCTTCAAGAACAAACCGGCCGTCTGATGAGAATAAAGTTTTGGAATTGATGATGGCCTTGATGTAGCTGTCCTTTTCACCGACAACGTAGTTGGACGGTATGCGTGCGAATATTTCCTCGGCGGAATGGGCCTGCATCCACTTCAAGGTCTTGACCGTCGCGGTCACCACCTTTTGCACGGTTTCCGGGTGCTTCCGGATGAATTCCGCCGTGGTATAGAGGGTGGAGGTCGGGTACACGCCGCCGTAGACCTCGCGGGCGCCCTCATCGGTGCGGGCGTCGATCACGATGCGGCCGGCGCCGCGGTCGACGATGAGGGTGGCCGCCGGATCGTAGTTGACGAGCAGATCGACCTTCTTCTGCTCCAGGGCGGCGACCGCCGAAGCCCCGGACCCGACCCCCACCAGGGCGGCGGTGTTGCCGGGCAAGCCGTGGCGGTCGAGGAAGTAGCGGACAAAGAAGTCGGACGAGGAGCCCGGGGCCGTTATGCCCACCTTGGCCCCCTTGATGGTTTCCGGTTTGGCCGGATCGAAGGCGCTGTCCTTGCCGGCCGCCATCACCAGACCCGAATTGCGGGCCAGAAGAGCGATGGCAACAACTTCCTTGCCTTGAGCCTGCATCTGAATGGTGTGGTCATAAAACCCCACCGCGATGTCGGTGGAGCCGGCCAGCAATGCCTGCAATACCTTCGAGCCGCCGGCGGCGAAATTTTCGGTCTTTACTTCAAGGTCCTGCTCTTTGAAGTGGCCGAGACTTTCCGTCAACGGGAATGGCAGGTTGTTCAGGTTGTACGAGCCGACGCTGATCGAGATCTTGTCCTTCGCGAACGCAGGCCCCGTCATCAGCAGGGCCAAGAGCGTGATCACCACCCGTTTCATCAGAAATTCCTTCCACTTTCTCGCTGGCTGATGGCTTTTGGCAAGCAGCCGCCGCCGCAGGTCAGTCCTGTTCACAACAGTCGGATAAATTCGACCAAAATTTCATGTAAAGTTCATCGGCCAGCACGGTCGAGGTCATGGTTTGCCTTCGCTCAATCAGTCGCCACCGCCGTGGGACCGGCCAAGGTAAATCGGTTGGCTGCCTAATCATTCTGTTTCGTGTGTTTCCTCGGCATACTCTCATCAACGGAAGAAAAACTGAACAGGAAATATCCCCGTCCGCGACTGCATATTATAATATGCTGCCTGCAGATTTTATGATTTGAATGTTAATCAATCTATGGCATAGAATTTGACCAGATATCCTGGCCATTCCCATTTTCGCGGCCTGTCTGCACGAGGGGCCGTCTGTGGCGGCACCATCGCTGAGAGGGGCGCCCGAAAGCCGCGTATGGGAGGGGCTCCCCCGAAGGACCGGATGCCTGACAGGCCCCGGAGAGGAGCGGTAAGCGCCATGAACCTGACTGATGCCTTGACTCTGCCTGGCGCGGGTGCTCCGGAAAGCTCCGCCCCGCCGGCGGCCTGGACGGTGCTGGTCGTCGACGATGGCAGTGCCATCGAGGATACCCTGCGCCTGCTGGCCGGGATCCACTACAAGAACACCCCGCTCACCCTTCTGTCGGCCGACACCGTCGACCGGGCCAAGGAGCTGCTGGGCAAACATCCGGACATCGCCGTCGTCCTGCTGGAGCCGGTTTTGGGCGGCGCGAATCAGGGTCTGGAACTGGTGCCGTTCATCCGGAACGCCCTGGGCAATCACCGCATCCGCATCATGGTTCACACCGGCCATCCGGAGATGGCTCCCGAGCGCGATGTGGTCGACAACCACGAGGTCGACGGCTACCTGACGAAGGCCGAGGCGACCGCCGACCGTCTGAGGACCACGCTGGTGACGGCGTTGCGCGCCTTGGGGCGGGTCCGCGCCGAAGGGTCGCTGCGCTACGGTCTTGCCAAGCTGATCGTCGCCACCGGCGAGCTGGCCAAGATCAAGAGGCCGCAGCACTTCCACCAGGACCTCCTGGACCGCCTGACCTTCATGCTGGGCATGGGCAAGGACGGGCTCTTGTGCGTCCATGGCGACGGCAGTTCGCCGGACGACGGCGCCATTCGCGTCATGGCGGCCTCCGGCCGCTTCGCCCCGTGGAAGGGCGGCGACGTCGCCGCCGTGCCCGAAGAGTCGGTGTCGGCGACCGTGCGCCACGTCCTCGCCAGCGGCGAGACGGTGCGTACGCCGCAATGCGTCTCCTTCGCGATCAAGGCGCGCGGCGTCACCGGGCTGGCCTATGTCGCCGGCGAATGCGCCTTGCGGGATTATAACTGGCAGTGGGTCGAAGTCTTCCGCATGAAGGCCGAAAGCGCCTTCGAAAACACCCTCCTGATCTCGGAACTGGGGGCGGTGCAGGAGGCCACGGTTCTGACCCTGGCCCGCCTGTCGGAACACAAGGACGAGCTGAACGCCGGACAGTTGCGGCGCCTTGAATTGCTGACGACGGAAATCGCCCGCATTCTTCACGAGCGCAACGCCTGCCCTGACGAAATCAGTGAGGATCTGGTGGACCGCATCGGTCTGGCCAGCCTGCTCCACGACATCGGCATGCTTTTTGTTCCCGAGCACATCCAAACCCGGGAAGGCGAGCTGGATGACGAGGACTACGAGCTGATCCAGCAACATGCGGACGCCGGCTACCGGCTTTTGAAAGAGGCGGCCAATTCGCTGCGCGGCCCCTCGTTCCTGGCGACCGCCGCCGAGATCGCCTTGCACCACCACGAACGCTTCGACGGTTCCGGCTATCCCAGCAACCTGAAGGGCTCGGATATTCCCCTAAGCGCCCGCATCGTCGCCGTCGCCGACGTGTTCGACGCTCTTGTGTCGGATCGCCACCACCGGCGGGCCTGGCCGGCGGCCGATGCCATCCGCTGGACGGTCGATCGGGCGGGAACCCAGTTCGACCCGGTGGTCATCGATGCCTTCAAGGCCGCCATCGAGCGGTTGACCGCGACGACCCCCGACTGGCTGATGGGCGCGGCGCCCGCGCCGAAACCCAAAGCCAAGCGCGGTCTGCTCGGCATGCTGCTGGGAGGCCGCGCCTGACGGAGCGGCGGGGTGCCGGCCGCCGGGCATTCCCTGCCCGGCCGCCGCATCGGGCGATGTGATCAGGCGATGTAGTTGATCAGCGACAGCCGGGCGGCGCGGCCGGCGACGGTGTAGCTGGCCTCCATGGTGCTCATGGTCTGCTTCAACTGCATGGCCACCGTGTTGTAGTCGATGCCTTCGATCTGCGCCGTGCGCTCCACCAGATCGTTTGACACGCCCTCGTGGGTCTTGCGCGAGGCTTCCAGGCTGGTCATGTCGACCGCCGCCTTCGCGTTCATCGAGCGCAGCGCCATCTTGGCGTCGGTCAGGAGCTCCTTGGCCTTGGCCATGTGGTCGGTGTACTGGCCCGGGTTGTCCACGGCGGCGCGGGCGTAGCGGAAGGCGCGGATCAGCGTCTGGAAGGTCGGCTCGGTCGCGGTGATCCCATAGGTGACGGTGATGCCCTGGTCCAGGGTGATCGCCGCCTTCTCCCAGGCTTCCGGCCGCGGGCGGTTGGGGTAGAGGGGGTTGAATTCGGCGTCGTAGTCGGGCAGCAGCGGCTCTTCCACCGTCACGTCCGACACCGGCGCCACCGTTCCCGGCGGCAGCGTCGCCACGGTCATGGTGTTGCGGATGTTGCCGTTCAGCCCGTCGTTGACGGCCAGCTCGAACGGCTTGCCGTCCTTGCGCCCCACCACTTCCAGCCGCAGGTCGCCCGGCACGCCGGTCACCTGGGCGGCGAACGGCAGCTCGGGGATCGTCTTGTTGATCTGTTCGGCCAGCCGGGTGGTGACCATGTCCATCCGGCTCATGCCGGGCAGGTCGTGGACGTTCGCCTCGTTGACCTGATAGGCGACCTCGTACACGGCATGGTCGAACAGGCCCGGCCGGCTGTAGGTGACCTTGACGCCGAAGCGGTCGCCGATGTCGACGGTCGGGCCGTTGAACTTCATCGTGCTGATCTGCGGCTGGGTCGAGGTCGCTTCTTGCGTGGTGAAGAGGTGCGAGACGCTGTTGTAGGTTTCGGGCCGCTCGACCACATCGGCGCTGGCGGTGAAATTCTCGCCCGGGGCGTTGGCGATCAGCGTGATGGTGTTGCTCTTGCCCACCACCGAGGCGGTGACGTTCATCGCCGGAATGGCGGCGTTGATCTGGGCCGACAACTGCTTGGCGATGAAGCTCATGTTCGGCTCGGGCGCCGCCCCGTCCACCCCTTGGGTGGTGTAGCTGAAGCGGCGGCCGTTGAGCTCCACCGAGTAGGTTTCGCCGGCCTCGCCGACCGCGCCGTTGAGCGTGACGACGCTGATCTGGCGGGTGGGGGCCGGATTGCCCACCGGCTCGGTGGCCGACCGCGCGCCCGCGAACAGGTAGCGGTCGCCGATGCGCTCGTTCAGGAGCTGGCGGATTTCCTGGAAGGTGCCTTCCACCTTCTGGCGGGTGCTGTCGATCTCGGGGAACGTCACGTCGAAGCTGCTGGACGAGCCCGAAACCAGCCGGTCGAAGGTCAGGTTCAGCGTCGTGCCGTCGCCCGGACCGCCGCCCATCTTGAAGTTGAAGCGGTAACCGTCGCCCGGCGGCACCGGCGGCAGTTCCACCGAGCGCACCGACGTCCCGCCCAGCCCGTCGGTGACGGTGATGTCCATGGTGTTGGGGCGGCCCTCGGTCGACGGCACGGCGGTCACCGTGTACTTGCCCGCCTGCTTGAAGGTCGAGCCGTCGGTGTTGACCGTGACCTTCATCTTGCTGGAGTTGACGTCGGTTACGGTCGACACCTTGGCCGGGCCGGGGCCGCGCGGGAACACGGTGTTGCCGGTCAGCTCCGCCGCGATGTCGGACAGGCGCGTCAGCACCTTGTCGTAGCCCTTCAGGCGCGGCGTGACCATGTCGATGTTGCGGACGTAGCTTTCGCGCTGCACCAGTTCGGTGCGCAGGTCCAGGACCTCCTTGGTCTGGGAGCCGTACGCCTGAAGATCGATCGACTTCTTCTGGGTGGCGATCTGGGTCTGGTACAGGTCCAGCTTTTCCTGGTTGCGCGTCATGTTGCGCACGAGGCTCAGGTGGCTGGCATAGCTGCTGACTTGCGTTACCTGGCTCATCACACGGCGCGCTCCAGCGCTTCAAACATGGCGTTGATGGTCTGAACGACGCGCGCCGTGGCGGCGTAGGAGGTTTGCAGCACCTGAAGGTGCGCGACCTCCTCGTCGATGTTCACGCCGGTTTCGTTGTGATGGCGCGTTTCGATCAGGGCTTTGGTTTCCGAGGAAACCGAGGCGGTTTCCGACACGCTGCGACCGGCCGACATCCAGACGCCGACGATGCCGTTGGCCAGGGTGGCGTAGCTGCCTTCCGACACCGCCAGCCCGTCCGTCTTGAACTGGCGGCCGGTGTCCAGGATGGCGTCGGCGGCGGCCTTGATGCCGTCCTTCTTGATCTTGGCGGTGCCGGTGACCAGTTCATGCGCGACCGAGAGGGAGAAGCGGTCGCCGCCGGAGAAGAACTGGTACTGAAGCTCGCCGTCCTTGGTCGCCGCCTGGTCGTAGGCCTGGGCGAAGCTTGTCGGCTGGCCGTCCTTGGCCGGGGCGGTGTAGGCCTGGGCCAGGGTGTCGAGCTGGCCCCTCAGCTTGCGGATGATCTCGGCCGTCGGCCGACCCGACGCGGGTTGCGGCGGGTTGAGCTTGGAACCGTCGTAGCGCATCTCCAGGAGCGCCGAGATCTTGCCGTCGCGGATCTGGTTGTTGACGGGAAGCTCGGGGGCGTTGGGGACGGTGATGTTCTGGCCGTCGTAGCGCAGTTGCGTCGCCGTCACGTCGACCAGGGTCAGGCCCGAGGTGGTGAAGACGGAGATGCGGCCGTCCGACCGTTCCATGGTGCGCACGCCGACCATCTCGTTGATCTGCTTGACCAGCGCGTCGCGCTTGTCGAGCAGATCCTCGGTCGGCTCGCCGCGGGTGTTCACGTAGGCGATGTCGGCGTTGATCTTTTCGAGTTCCGTGGTCAGCCGGTTCAACTCGTCGATCGAGTTGGCGGTGTTCTCGCGGATGTCGTTGTCGAGGCTCTCCACCTCGCCGGCCACCCGTTTGATCTCGGTGGCCAGCCGGTCGCCCAGCTGGATCACCTCGCGCTGGGCGGTGTCGTTCTCGGGCGTGGTCTCCAACTGGCGCCACGCGTCGGCGAACTTCTGCGCCAGCTCCGAGATCTGCGGCGAGCCCTGGGAGGCGCCCAGCAGGTCGCTCACCTTCTTCATATAGACGTTGCGGGTGCTGTCGCCGCCGTCGCGGGCGGTGGACTCCTCCAGCTTGATGCGCAGGGCCGTGTCGGTCTGACGGCTGAACGAGGCGAGGATCGAGCTGCCCGTGGAGTCCGTCGTGCGGCGCATGGTGTGCCGCGTGCGGTCCGGATCGTCCGCCTGGGCGACGTTGTCCGAGACCAGCTTGACGTGGGTCTGAATCATTCTCAGACCCGCGGTGGCGCTGTTGAGGGCTCCGAACAACGACATGGCCTTCTGCCTTTCGCTTCTTCAGGGGGAGGAGGGGGGCTTCAAGGGATCATCAGCGCTTCAGGCTGATGATCTCCTGCAGCATCTCGTCCGACGTGGTGACGATCTTGGTGTTGGCCGAGTAGGTGCGCTGGGTGACGATCAGCTTGGTGAACTCGTCGGCGATATCGACGTTGGAGTTCTCCAGGCTGTTGACCTTGATGTTGCCCGCCCCTTCGATGCCGGTGTACTTGGCCAGCGGGTCGCCGGACTCGATGGTTTCGGAGAAGACGCCGCCCGACTCCCGCTTCAGTCCGTTGGGGTTGTTGAACATGATCACCGGGATGCGGGCGACCTCGCGGCTGGTGCCGTTGTCGAAGTTCACCACCACATAGCCGCCGTCGGTGATCTGCACGTCCTTGAAGTTGCCGCGCGGGCTGCCGTCGGCGGTGGCCTGGGAAACCGACACCACGTTGCCCTCGAACTGGGTCAGGCCGTCGGCCTCCTGGAAGTGGCCGAGGTTCAGCGTGATCTCCTGGTCGCCGAAGCCGTAGTTGACGCGGAAGCTGAGGTTGGCGGGGGCGCCCGGCTCACGGCGCACCGGGGTGGTGGCGGTGCCGTTGCCGACGCGCGCGGTGTCGATGCGGGTCAGCGTGCCCGGCGGCGAGATCACGCCGGTCAGCGGATCGGTGCCGCCGAACGACAGGCCGATGTGGGCCGGGGTCGAGCCGGAGGTGGCCGTGGGCGTGGAGACGAACTGGCCGCCGTCGGCGGTCGAGGACAGCGTCAGCACGCCGCCCACCGACGCCGCCGTCACCGGGATGCCCAGGGCGTTGACCATCGTCGCTATGCGCGAGGAAATGTCGTTCAGCGACATCTCCTCGCCGGTGGTGCGGTATTCGATGGTGCGGTTGAAGGCGGTCGGCGTCGAGCCCGGCTCGACCTCGATGGTGCGGCTGACCGTCTTGCCGGTCAGCGTCAGCTGGTTGCCCGAGGCCACCGCCGTCACCGAGGCGCCGCCGTCGTTGTTGATCTTGTCGCGCAACGCCAGCATCACGCCGTTGATGTCGTTCAGCTCGCTGGCGTTGTCCTCGGTCACCAGGATCGAGTACTTGGTGCCGTCCACCTGGAACTGGTAGGTGTCGCCAATCGAGATGTTGGGGCCGGCGAAGCTGACGTGGCTGATCTGCGGCTGGGTCGAGGTCGCCGCCTGGGTGCCGGTGCCGGTCAGGTCGATGGTGCCGGTGAAGTAGGTCGGGCTCTTGAGGTTGACGGCGTAGATGGCGCCCACGTCGCCCATGGTGCCGGTCAGCGAGATGGTCTGGCGCTGGCGCACGCCGGCGACGTTGGTGGGCAAGGTGGACTTGGCCGTGGTGTTGGGCGTGGCCGAACCGTTGGAGACGCTGGCCACCGGGGTCGTGAACGGCGTGGCGAAGGCCTTGCCGGTGAGGCTCAGCAAGCTGCCGCTGGCGGTGGCGATCACCGGCGTGGCGGTGTTGGCGTTGATCTTGTCGGCCATGCGCTGGACCACGCCGTTGATGTCGCCCAGGCCTTCGATGTTGGCGGTGGTGATGGTCAGCGTGTACTCGCGCACGCCGCCGGCGACGGTGGGGTCGGGGGCGCTGATCTTGAAGACGTCGCCGACGTCGATGCCCGGCCCCGAGAAGGTCAGCGAGCTGATCTGCGGCAGCGTCGAGGTGGCGGTCTGTTGCAGGAACGCCGAGCCCACGGTGTTGGTGAACGGGATCGAGTTCTCCACCTTGGCGGTGGAGGCGAACCGCGTGCCGGGCCGGGTCGAGGTCAGCTCCAACCGGCCGCCCGGCTCGGTGGAGGCGGTGACGCCGGTCGGCGGCACGGCCGAGTTGATCTTGTCGGCCAGCGCCGCGGCCACACCGTTGAAGTTGGCCAGCCCGCCGATGTTGGCGGCCGTCACCTGGATCGAGAACGGCTTGCCTTCCACCGTCACCGCGTAGGTGTCGCCGACTTTGATGTTGGAGCCGGAGAAGGTGTGGGTATCGACCTGGGCGCGCGGCTCCTGGCCTTGCGTCACCGGACCCGGCGTGGCGCCGACGGCGAAGCCCGGGAAGGTGCCCTGAATCGGCTCGACGGTGCTGTCCGGCGTGTCGACGTCCAGGCGCCAATCGTTGGCCGACTGCTGGCGCCACTTCAGGTTGATGGTGCGCGGCGCGCCCTGGGCGTCGTAGATCTGGATCGGCGTGGGGGCCAGCGGACGGTCGAGGTCGGGGGTGGCCGGCAGGTTGACGCGCAGATCGATCTTGGCGGTCGGCACCGGGTTTTCACCCAGCGACGACACCCGGATCGGCCGCAGCGTGGTGTCCTCGCCCTTGGTCACCGGATCGATGGAGAAGCCGTTGAGCGCGAAGCCGGCGCTGTTGACGAGATAGCGGTCGCGGCTCAGGTCGAAGTCGCCGGTGCGGGTATAGACCGTGGTGGCGCTGCTTTCCTCGATGCTGGACGCCCCGATCGCCGCGGACGCCGGCGGCTCCGCCGCCGAGACGGCGAAGAAGCCCTGGCCCTGGATGGCCATGTTGGTCGCGTTTTGGACCTGGGAAAAGTTGCCCTGGATGTTGTTGGTGAAGCTGGGAGCCGCGACGACACCGCCCGGTGAGTGGATATGGCTGCTCGATTGCAAGACCATGGTCTGGAAGCTGGTGTCGACCCGCTTGTAGCCCACGGTCTGCGCATTGGCGATGTTGTCGGAGATGTGGCCGAGCGAACGCGATTGCGCGTTCAACCCGAGGACGGCCGTGGCCATTGCGCCGAAGATGCTCATGTTACCGGGTCTCCACCAGGCAAAACCATTCTTTGGTCAGGATGGCTTGCAAACTTCGGGCCACTCGGCGCTATCGGCTAAGTCATTGAAAAAAGGCAATATTATCCGAGGCTCATGGTGCCCGGGATGGGGGTTTTTGCCGGGTGCCCGGGTCAGATTTTCCCAGGGAGGGCGGAACACCGGCCCGGCCATGCCGGACAGGGTTCACGGCTTCCATCAATCGCCTTTGGTATCAGGGGCGCCGGGAGGCGTGCGGTGTGACGATAAGCCGCAATCCCGCCGGATCAGTAGCTGACCACGTTGAATTTGCCTTCCTCCGGATCGTACACGAGGCGCTTTGACGGCTGGAAAAGGCCCAGCGAAATGCCCAGTTGCCTCATCTCCGGGGGAAAAGAGCTTTTGGCCAGGACACGCACCTTCGCGCTGCGCACGTCCCAGTCGATTTTCCCTTTCCTTTCAAGGACGCTCCGCGCCTCGGCGAGGTAGGCCTGCGATTGCTCTTGGGATCGTTGGCGGTCGTGGCGGCGGAACACGGCGAGCGGCGCGTCCACGGCGACCAGCGGAGCGAGATCGAAGAACCGCGACCACAGCTCGAAGTCGGCCGCGAGGGAGAGGCCCTTGTCGAACGACGCGCCCGCCGCGTCCCAAAGACGGCGGCGCCAGAAGGTGGCTTCCTGCTGGATGTACCCCGTGCTCGGCAGGCCGAGCCCTCCCAGGTTCTCGCCTTTCGCGAAGTCGTCCTTGTTGAAGCCCGGCATGGGATGGCAGCTGTGGACGATGCCGAAGGCGTCGCAAACCATGGCGAAGCGCGACGTGATCCACTCGATCTCCGGGAATTGATCGAAGATCCGGGCCACGAGACGGAACGTCCAGGGCAGGTAGAAGTCGTCGGCGTTGAGCCAGCCCATGATCTCGCCGTCGGACAGGCCGAAGCCCTCCTGCACGGCGGCATACTGCCCGCCGTCCGGCGCGCTCCGCCAGCCGTGCAGCCGGCCGGCGTATTCCTTGATGATCTCGGCCGAACCATCGGTCGATCCGCCATCCATCACGATATAATCAACGGCAGTGTAGTTTTGGCTGAGGACCGATTCGATTGCCGTTCGAAAATAAGAGCCGTGATTAAATGATGGAGTGACAATGGTGAACTTCACGAGATCCTCCCTATAGTATCATGCCGGATATTTAGGCCATTCTATGAAAGCAACATTTTCAACAGGAGAATGGATAAGCGGTTTTCACCTTCAAGGGCCCATCGCGAGGCCCGCAACGTCAGGCGCGATCCGGCGCACTGGAATTCAAGGACCGCTTCGGATGTGGGCGCGTGCTCATGGGCGACCGGCACGGAGAACCGGCCGATCTCCCGACCGTCTTGCGAAACCGTCAGAACCTGATCCGCCAACCAGTTTCGCAGAACAAGCCGGACCGTCCGTTTGCCGGGCGGGGGCGATGCGAACTCGATCTTGCCTTCTTCCGACAGCCACCAGTAGATCGGCGGCAGGATCGAGGAATGAGCCGGGGCCAGCCGCTCGTGGATGCCGCCCACCGGGCGCCAGCGCTGATGGTCGATGTCGGGCATCACGGGGGCGGGCAGGGGCGGGGCGGCGCGATCGAACGAGATCTTGCGGGGAAGCGGTTCCTTGAGTATCCCCCGGCGCTCCAGGAAATGGTAAAATCGGTGGTAGAGCGCTTCGAGGCTGAAATGGGCCTCGATGCGCAGGCGCCCGACCGTCGCCACGGTCTGTTGCAGATCCTGGTCGCGCAGGGCGCGGTTGATGCTGGCGGCGAGCGCTGCGGCGTCGATGGTATCGACGAGAATGCCCGTGACGCCGTCTTCGATCGCCTGGGGAACGCCGCCGGTTCGAAAAGCGATGGCGGGGGTTCCGCAGGCCGCGGCTTCGATGAAGACCTGCCCGAACGCCTCTTCCAGGCTGGGGCCGACGAGCAGGTCGGCCGCCGCGAGATAGTCGGGCATCCGATCCTCCTGCAAGATGCCCGTGAAGATGACCTTGCCCTCCAGTTCCGCCAGCAAGGCCGGGGGCACCGCATGCTGATAGCCGACGCATACGATCTGCACCCGATGGCGGCCGACGATGTCGAGCGCCTCGTGCAGGTATTTCATGCCCTTGCGCTCGTCGGAGAAAGCGTAGGCCGCCATCAACACGATGAAGGCGTGCTCCGGAAGCCCGAGCCGCCGGCGGAGCCACACGCGATCGCCGGGCATGAAGGCCTGCGTGTCGAGACCGTAGCCGAAGCAAAAATCCTCAGTCCAAGCCGGTCTGGAGGGGGACAGGTGCCGCGCCGCGAACTCGGCGAGCCAAAGGCTGCCGCTTCCCGCGTGGACGTTGGGCAAGGCGAAGAAATCGCGCTTTTGCCGCCAGGCGGCGGCGATCTTCGACGGGGTAAGCGGCGGGTATTCCGTCGGGGTGGAGCAGTCGTCCTTGCAGCCCTCGACAAAGGCGGCGCATCGCTTCGTGTAGGCGCAACGCCCGGTGATCCACCACTGGTCGTGCATGACGGCGAGAATCGGCGCGATGCTGGTCAGCGGCCATAAGATCGCGCTGTCGGGCTGGGCGCAATGGATGTTGCCGACGACGATGAGGTCGGGTGCGAAGTTTGCGATGGTTTCCACGCAAGAGGCCGCTTCCGCAAAGGCGATGCGCGAATAGGTCCGGTCGTTCATCGCGACCGGCAAGACCTCGTGTCCGGCAAGGCGGCAGGCTTCGGCAAGGCGTCGATGGGCGATCCCGGCCCCGCCGTTGAACGCGACGTCGTTAAAGAACGCCAGCCGAAGCGGCGCGTTCGCCGTCCGGAGCACCGGGCGCGGCGGCGGCCTCTCGTATGTCCGGCGCAGCGCCTCGGCCCATTCTTGCAGTTCGCCCTTGTAGGAGGAGCACGCGGTTTTTTGCTGCCCATGCTCCCGGAAAATGGCGATCGGCCGCCCGACGACCCGCAAACGCGCCTTCTGGGCGGCAAACCGCACCCAGAGATCGTAGTCCATCGAGTAGTAGAGGGTTTCGTCGATGTAACCGCCCGCTTTTTCGAAGAGCTCTCTCGTGAACATGACCTCGGGCTGGTAGAAGAATTGCCCCTTGAGCCAGCAATTTTCCATGTCGAGCAGGTCGTCGATGGGCAACACGCCGTTGTCGCACGCGGTCAGGTGCTCATGCCTGATGACGCCGCCGCGCTGCACCTGACAGATGCCGGCGATCATGTCGGCATCGCCTTCAGCGAAGGCCAGGGCGGCGGCGTACAAGGCGCCGGGGGCCAGCATGTCGTCGCTGTTCAGCCATGTGAGAATGGTGCCGGTGGCGAGCCGGAACCCCTTGTTGATCGCGTTGCTCTGCCCTTTGTCCGGCTCGGACACCAGATGGGCCAGGCGATCGCGGTAGGCGTCGAGCACCTTCAGGGTGTCGTCGGTGGACCCGCCGTCGATCACGATGTGCTCATAGCTGGGATAGTCCTGCCGCAGGACGGACAGGATCGTCTCCTCGATGAAGGCGCCCTGGTTGAAGGAGGGGGTGACGATCGAAATCCGGGGCCATGGGCGGCCATCCGGCATTGACCGCGGAAAAGCCTTTCCTGCACCGCCCCTGTAGGGCCAGCCAAGCAGCCGGACGGGGTGATGGAGGACGATTTCCCGATCCAGGAGCGCTACGCGGTCTTCGCCATTTTCCGCGGTGAGTTCCACGCGATGCGGCAAGTCGTCGAGGAATCGTTCCGGCGCCTGGGCGGTGAACCCGTGGGAGCCGCTTGGCAGGCCGATCGCCGCCAGGTCGGGGCGGATGTGCCTGGACGTCACCTCCTCCCGGTGATCGCCGTCGATGGTAAGGATGAGCGAATACGGGGTGTCGGTGGCGTTGGCGCATATCCAGCCCATGATCAGGCCGGTGCCGGTCACCGTGTCGACGGCGAAGCGCAGGGGCGGGATGCAAACCCGCAACGCCGGCCCGATGGACACGGCCGCTTCGGAACAGGCGATCGATATCTCATGCTCCCGGCCGTCACAAAACCGGGCCGGCAGGTATGCCTCGAAGGAACAGCGGCCGTTGCCGTATCCCGCTTCCTCGAGGTCGCGGCGAAACGTGTCCGCGATCACCGTCAAGACTGGCGAACCGTCGACGCGGATATCGACGGTAACCGGCGCCAAGTCCGAGAAAGCCCAACCGGAGATCGCTCCCGTGGAGGAAAAGCCATCCAACTGGCCGGGAATTTTCCTGGCTCCCTTCGAGAGAGAGGTCTTTTTCCGGGCGCGCTTGCGGGAAGATGCCGGCCGCGGCGGGTCGGAAGCCTCTCCGGCCGGGACAGGCCGGGGAAGCCCGGAAGCGGCATCCGAATCCGTGGGCTTGACCGTGACCGACCGTATGTTGCCCGTTCCGGCGTTGCTTTTGGGAAGGCCGATCACAATGTCGTCGGCCTTGAGCGGCAACGCCCAGGCGGGGACCTGGAACAGGGCGTTGAACGAGGGCTCCCCCCCCGTTCCATCGCCCCGCGGTTCGACCGCCTTGCATTCAGCCTTTCCCAAGACAATTCCGCGCGCCAGGATTTCGATGAAAAGCTCCTGGTGGTCTCCTTCAATCTCAATGGAGCCGGAAAGCTCTTTTGCAAAATCTGGGAAAATCACGCGCACGCAAATGGGATGTTCGCGAGATTTGGCCAGATCAAGCACGGATTCCATTGTACGTATCCTTCAAGATGCCGTGTAGAGAGGCCAGTAGCCATCGGCGCACTCGTCGATGCCCACCACCGGCGCGATCGCTCCCGCCAATCGCTCCCACAGACCGGGCTCGGTCAGCCCCCGCTTCAGGACGGCCCTCAGGCTGTCGGGATTGCCGCGCGCGAAATGCAGGCCATCGACGCCGTCGCGCACGCTTTCGGCCATGCCGCCGATGTCGCCGCACAGCACCGGCCGCCCATGATGGAAAGCTTCCTGGATCACCAAAGGCGCGTTTTCCCACCAGATCGACGGGATGATCACCCAGTCCACGTCGCGGATCAGTCGCGGCACCTGATCGGCGGTGTATTTGCCGCCATGGCGCACGACCCGCCGCGCCGCGGCGACGTCGTCCAGGAAGCCCTGCCGGAAGGAGTCCGCCTGGAAATCCAGGCCGCCGTGGATGGTCAGGGTGAAGTCCGTCTCACCGCTTTCCATCAAAAGCCGTGCCGCCTCGACGGCGACGCGGGTACCCTTGAAGGGGCTGACGTTGCCGAACACGGCGAAGGCGTCGCGGCGTCCGCCCGACGGCAGGGCGCGCGGCGGGACCGGCGGCGGCAGGGCTCGGCCGTTGCGGATCACCGTGACGCGGTCGGGATCGATCCCCCAGGCGACATAACGGTCGCGCAGGAACCGGCTGGGGGCGACGAAGCGGTCAACCGCCGACAGGTGAGTCTTGAGGTTGATCTCGCGCAGGCGGAAGGCGTTCATCGGGATGTCGGGAAAGCATCTGGCGCAAGCGCCCGGCGTCGGGCGGTCGCACAGGTCAAGCTCCGGCACCTTGAGCATGATGCCGTTGTGATGGCACAGCGGATAGTAATCGTGCAGCGTGACGACGATCCTGGCCTTGGGCAACAGGCGCCGGACCAGGGCGATGGCCTCGACGCCGATCAGCAGCAGATGATGGAAGTGGACCACGTCCGGCTCGAATTCCTTCAGGAATTCGGCGAACTCGGTGAACACACCGAAGACGTCGGCCTGTTGCATGAAGAACGGGTCGAAGTGACCGGCCCACAACAGCATGTCGTTCGCGCCGCGATCCACCGTCTGGAAGACCGTTCCCGCCTGACGAAGCCGGTGAAGCGGGTCGACCCCGCCGATGAAGAAGGTCGCCACTCCCGGCCGGCGTGCGACGGCCCGCATCAATTCCCGCGCGAAAATTTCGGTCCCGCCGGCGTGGAGCCGGGGGTCGTTATGGCAAACGTACAGGATTCGCATCGGCTTCATCTCTCAACCCAATACGCGGCATCGCGGGGGCATGCCGGTTTTTCCGCATTCGCGCCGTTCAGCCGCTGAACAGGCGGGCGACCATCGTCACCAGTCCGACCATGGCGCCGACGAAGCCGACGGTGGAGAAGACCGCGATCAGTCTGAAGGCGAAATCCTTATGCCGAAGACAGCGGCCCTCTCTTGCGTCGGTTTCCCCGAGTTCAATCTGGTTTTTCATAAACTCATCGAAGCGGAGGAGGAAGCGCTCGGCCGTCGCCAGGGATCGTTTCACCTCCTCGACATCCCGGCTTGCCGTTGCCACCCCGGTGCGCAGGGCGCCGGCCTCCCGATGCAGAAGCGACAGCAGGTCCATGGTTTCGACGAGGCTTCGCTCCGTCTGCTCGACCCGGTGTCGCAGGGCCGCCGATTGCTTTTCCTTATCGGTCCGCAAGCCGTCGGCCCCGTCGGCGGGAGCGGGCGCGCAGACCCGCGCGCCGCGCGCCAGCGGTAGGGTGGTGCCCCGGAAACAGGCGCTGAATTCAAGAGGGGGCGCCGCCCTCAGCTCGGCGGGCAGGTCGAACACGAAGGCGTGGCGGCCGTCGCCGATGCCCAGGTCCAGAAGATCGCCGCGAAAGCGGTTGGCCGTCTCGGTCCCGATGAGCCGGTCGCCGCGATAGAGATCGACCTCCAGAATCCGCGAAGGGTCGCCGGGATTCCAGGCCCACCCGTAGACACGGCCGGACTCGATGGCATCGATGAAGCCGCAAGCCCCCGGTTGCGGCCCGGACCCGCTGTCTTCGAGAGACTGACGGCGATCTTCTTCCATGATGTCGGGCATGGCGGTTTTACCGATCAAGGTTCGCGCATCGCCCGGTGCAGCCCGTCGGTGATGGGAGAGATCAGGTAGTCGAGGGCGGTGCGCTCCCCGACAACGATCATCACATCCGCGGGCATGCCCGGAGAAAGCTTCAGGTGCCGGATGGCGGCACGGGAATCCGCCTTCAGGCGAATCCGGGCGCTGTAGTAGGCTTCACTCGTCGCGGCGTCGACCAGCTGGTCGGCCGAAATCCGCACGACCTCCCCATACAGAGGGGGCATCTTGCGCCGGTTGAAGGCGGTGAGAGCCACCTCGGCCGGCAGGCCGGCGTGTACGACATCGATGTCCTGCGGCTGGACGCGGACGTCGATCAGCAGGTCGTCCTGTTGGGGGACCAGTTCCATGATCGTTTCGCCGGAGCGCACCACGCCCCCCTTGGTGAAGACCTTGAGATCGACGACGACGCCGCTTTCGGGAGCGGTGACGGTGGCGCGGCGCAGGACATCCTCCGCCGCGACCAGCCTTTGCCGAAGGTCCGCCAACTCCTTGTCCACGGTTTCCAGCTCGTCGGCGATTTCCCGGGACCGCTGGTTCTCCAGGTCGATGATCTGGAGCTGGGCGCTCTCGATGCCGCGTTGGGAGCGGGCGAGCGAGGCCGCGAGGCGTCCCAGGTCGCCCTCCAGTCCGGCCGCCGTCCGTTGCAAGGAGAGATAGCGCGGCCGGCGCTCCAGGCCTTTGTCCAGCAGCTCCTTGACGGCCGCCATCTCCTCGCGGGTGTACTGAAGCTGGGATCGGGTTCCCGTGATTTCGCTTTTGAAGGCCTCGATCTCCTCGCCGGTCTGCGCCGCCTGCTTGCCCAGCAGGGCGATCTTGCCCTGGTGCGCGGCGCGGCGGGCCAGGAGCTGCTCGCGCTGTTGGTGCAGGAGGAGTGCCACGTCGGGGCTGTCCGGGCGAAACCGCAGGTCGTCCGGAAAGGCGATGGTGTCCTCCCCTTCCCGCTCGGCGTGCAGCCGCGCCCGGCGGGCCAGGGTGGCGTCGAGCTGGCTCTGGAGGACGGCGCGCGCGGCGCGGGCTTGCGTGTCGTCCATCGCGATGAGGGGTTGACCGGCCTCGACCCGATCGCCTTCCTTGACGAGGATCGTCTTGATGGAGGCGGTGTCCAGCACCTGGATGCTCTTGCGGTGGGTTTCCACCTGGAGGGTCCCGCGGACGATGATGGCGCTGTTCAGCGGCATCAGCGTCGCCCACGCGCCGAAGCCGGCCATGGCGGCAAGGCAGAGGCCCAGAAGCCAGCTCAGCACTCTTCCCAGGCGCGGCCGGTCCTCGATCGTCGGCGGCACGGTCATCACCGCTCACCCGCGCGCGGCCGGGACACCAGGCCGACCGGCGTCTTCGTGCCGCTGTTCCCGCCCGTCAGCGACGCCAGGATCTCCTCTCGCCGGCCGTAGGCGGTCAGGGCGCCGTCCTTGAGCACCAGCAGCTTGTCGAGCGCCGCCAGGAGGGAACGCCGGTGGGTGACCACCACCACCATCCGGTTTTCCGCCGTCGCCGTTTCGATCGCCCGGCGCAACGCCGCCTCGCCCGCCTCATCCAGATTGGAGTCCGGCTCGTCGAGAACCAGCAGGCTGGGGTTGCCGAACAGCGCGCGGGCCAGCGCGATCCGCTGGCGCTGGCCGCCGGTCAGGGAAAAGCCCCGGTCGCTGACCACGGTGTCATAGCCCAGCGGCAAGCCGCCGATCAGGTCGTGGACGTCGGCCATCTTGGCGGCCCGGACCACCTCGGCGGGGTCCGCCTCGGCGAAGCGGGCGATGTTTTCCCGGATCGTCGTCTCGAACAGCGCCACGCTTTGCGGCACATAGCCGACGTAGGACCCGAAGCTCTCGCGGTTCCACAGGTGGACCTCGTGGCCGTCCAGCTTCAAGGCGCCGCCCGTGGGCTGCCACAGGCCGACGATCAGGCGGGCGAGCGTTGATTTGCCCGCCCCGGACGGCCCCAGGATGCCCAGGCTTTCGCCGGGATCGAGGCGGAACGACACGCCGCGCACCACGGCGCGGCGGTGGCCGGGCGGCACGAAGACCAGACGATCGGCCTCCAGGCACCCGTCCGGGCGCGGCAGCGCCATGGTGGAACGCTGGAGGAGGTCGGCCCCGTCGAACGTTCCGCCCAGCCGGCGATAGGCGGCCCAGGCGTGAAGCCACTGACGCCAGCCGTCGATCAGCTGTTCGAAGGGCGCCAGGGCCCGGCTCATGATGATCATGGCAGCGAAGATGCTGCCGGCCGTGGTCAGGTTGTCGAGCGCCAGAACCACCCCCAGGCCGATGGTGCCGACCTGCACCATCATGCGCAAGGCCCGCGACAGGGCGGTGATCAGGTTGGCTCGCCGCGTTCCCCGGGCGATCGCCGCCAGCGTGCGGTCGTGGCTGGCCTGCCAGCGCCGCGCGATCCGCCCCATCAGGCCCATGGCCTCGATCACCTCGGCGTTCTGAAGGGCGGCGCCGAACTGGTTGTAGCTGCGGATGGCGGCGTTGTTGGCCTCGGTGATCGGGCGATGGGTCACGATCTCGTTGAGAACGCCGATCGCCACCATCACGGCGCCGCTGACCAGGGCGAAGACGCCGAACGCCGGGTGCAGCATGAACAGCACGGCGAAAAACAACGGCGACCACAAGAACTCCATGGCCGACACCACCCGGCCGCCGGCCATGAAGTGACGCAGGTCGTTGATGTCCCGCAAGGCCTGCCCAGCGTTGCCCCTGTCGCGCAGCGAACGGGTGACGATCGCTTCCAGGGCGTCGAGGCTGAGGCGGCGCGACAGCCAGTTGCCGAGAATTCCCAGGACTTCGAGGCGGATGAATTCCAGAAAAACGTTGAGCAGGATCGCGAAGAACACGATCAGGGTCAGCGCCGCCAGCGTGCTCAGGCTGCCGCTCGACAGCACCCGGTCGAACACCTGCGTCATGTAGATGGGGCTGAGCAGGCTGGCGAGGCTGGTGAAAAAGGAAATCCCGGTGGCCAGAAGAAGGCCGGGAACGCAACGGCGCAACGTCCGCGTCAGGGCTTGCGCCCCGGTCCGGTTCGGCGATGACCCCGGTTCCGCCATGATCAGGCGCCCCTGTTCAGCGGGACGCGCCAGCGGTCCTCACCGGCCATCAAGGCGGCCATGTCCGGCAGCCAGCGGGACGAGTGAAGCCATTGGTTGTATTCTGACGCCAGGGTTTTTGTGTACCCTTCGTGCAGCTGGATGGACTGCCGCTCGAAATGATAGAGTTCCACTTGCGGCAAATACCAGCAGCTCCGCCCTTCCCTGCGGATTTTCAAGCAAAAGTCCGAGTCTTCATAGTCGCCGACGACATAGTCTTCCGTGATGCCGCCCACCCGCTCGAACAGGGCGCGTCCGACCAGGGCGCAGGCTCCCGTCACGCCCGGAACCTCTCGCGCCACGTTCAACGGTTTGTAGTCGCGCGGGTAGCCTTTGAAGAAGTGGCGGTTGTACCAGCGACCGCGATCGTCGGGGGCGAAGTACAGCCCGGCGTGCTGGACGGAATCGTCGGCGAAGAGCAGCTTCGGTCCCACCACCCCGATGGACAAATTCGCCTCGGCGGCCTGGACCATGGCCGGCAACCATCCCGCCCGCGCCGGAATCACGTCGGAATTGAGCAGCATCAGGAAGTCGCCGCGCGCGGCACCGGCGCCGGTGTTGACGGCCGGGGCGTAGCCGTGGTTGCGCCCATGGATCAGCAAGCGGAAGGGCAGGGCGTACACGATGAACAGCTGCCGCAGCCGGTGGACGAGCTCCTCCTCCTGCTCGGGTGAATCGAGCACATAGATCAGGTCGATGTCGGCGCGATCCGGGTCCATGGCCAGGGCCGCCATCTGCGGGCGCAGGAATTCCAGGTTCCGGTACAGGGGAACCACCACCGAGACGCGTGGTCGCGGCGCCGGTTCACCCCAGCCGTCCTGATGGCGTACCCGCGGTCCCGACAGATGCGTCCGCTGCAAGGATGCCACCGCCGGTGCGATCGCCTCGGCCATGCACGCCCCCCGCGCCTTCTGCGCCGGCAGGCTGCCGAGCACGGCGCCGCGCGCCGCCGTGGCATCGGCCGGCGGCATCGGGGTCACCCCCATCAGCGTCGTTCCGCTGCGCAGTCGAACCTCGAAACGGTACGCGCCTCCGGGGAGCGGTTCGGGAGACAGGCCGGCATGAGCGATGAAGCTCGTGCGATCCGGGTGGGCGGGAACGCCGCCCTCCGGCTCCGGCCACTGGAAACGGTTGATGTCCAGTGGAATCCGGGTGCCGGAGGGCGATATCAGGGTCAGAGCGGCCATCAGGCCCAACGGGTCCACCCGCCAGCCCTTGGCGAACAGGCCGCCGTCCTCGGTGCGGACGAGAGCGTCGATCCCGGCGCCCAGCGGTCGCCCCTTGGGCAGGATGGGGCGCGGCGCTTCGGGGAAGAGCGCCAGCGCCTCCCGCAAGCCGGCGCGCAACGTTTCATCCCGGCCCAGGAAGGGCTTCAGGCTCGCCAGCAGATGGTTGCGGACCCGGATGGCCGCGTCGGCGGGAAGGGACTGCAAATAGGGCAAAAGCTCCTGGCCACCCGACCCGACCGTGCAGACCTCCAGGTTGGCGCGGTCGTCAAAGATCAGCAGATGGCTCTGCCGGCCTTGTGATTTCCGTCGCGCCAGAATGACTTCCAGCTCCACGCCCCGACCGTCGAGAGACGGGCCGAGCCGGGTGGGACGCAGAGGGTTGCGGCGGATCACGGTTTCGTCGATCAGAACGGCGCTCACGGGCGCCCCGGTCAGGCGATCGCTGGAGACGCGGCCGAAGATGAAATCCGGCGACAGGGACACCATGCGCGTGAGCGGGAGAGCGCGCGGCTGCAACAGCGCCATGAAACGTCGGCACAGCCGGATATAATCGGGATCGGCCGGCAACTGGAACCGGACCCCCACCGTTTCAAGGAAATGGCGGAAGATGCGCCGTCGACCCTCCGGCGTCAGCGGGGATACCAGCTCCTCGGGCTCCAGAACCGGCACGCCGTCCGCCCCGTGGTGCCCGGCCCGCAGGATCGTCGCCCCCGCCGCGGTGAGCAACCGGATATCGTAATCGCGGGCGTCATGGTCGGCCGGCAGGCGCGCCACCGTCAGCACATGGTTTTCCCCGTTCTGCCGCGGCAGACGCAACAGGGTCGGCGGACCCACGGGGTGGGAGTCGACCGTCACGCGACACCGGCCCAAGGGTGGGTCATCCTCGGTCAGCGCCCCCCAAAAGCAGACAACATCCCTGCCCAATCGCCGCAAAACGGAAGAGGTGTGATCGGGGAAGGTCTGGGAAATCAACATAAGCTCAAATCACGTGAAAGGCCGCACCGACGGAACGCGCGCCTGACAATTCTCGTCAGCCGATCACCCGAGGAAGCACGTCCGGCGCGGATTCACGCGGCCAATTCGAGCGCGGTTCCGCCGGGTTGTCCCAGGGGTGGACGCATCAAATGATGCGAATATAGTCGTCGATGTGCCGGATGAGGTCGTCCGCGCTGACGCCGAGCAGGGTGATCGAATGCTCGGCCCCCAGGAAGATCACCGCGTTTCCCGAAGGGTCGGTGTTGATCAGGGCCACAAGATCGTTCGGCGCGGCGACGCTCAGGCCATCGACATCGTGCGCGATCTCCAGGACATCGCCGGTGGCGAAGTCGGTGATGACATCGTGGCCATCGCCGGTGGCGATGACGAAGACGTCGCGGTCTTTGCCGCCCACCATCACGTCATTGCCGGAACCGTCGTGAATGACGTCGTTCCCGGCGCCGCCGATCAGCAGGTCGTTCCCGGTGCCGCCGATGACGAGGTCGTCGCCGGCGCCGCCCGCGACGGGGTCGTTCCCGGTGTCGCCCGCGACGGGGTCGTCGCCGGTGCCGCCGAAGACCAGGAGGGAATGGTCGCCCGCGCCGTCGTCATCATCCGTGGCCGCGCCGCCGGCGCCGACGATGTGCGCCTTTTCGCCCTGAACCGCGCGGCCCGTGCCCGCATCGAGAGGGCCGCTGGTTCCGCTGGAGAGCGTCGTCACGCCACTGGGGACTGTCGCCATGGATCACCTTTCCATAGTGTCTTTGCCATAGGGGGAGCTGATTACCAGTTGTATAGAAGGTCGTTCAGCGCCAGGACCGCGAGGTCGACCGTTCCCTTGATGCCCACGAACTCGATCCGTAGCGTGTCGTCGCCGGCCATGCCCAGGGTAAGGGTTCCTCGCTTGTCCGCGTTGTCGCCGTTCCAGTGCCACTCGCCGGCCTGATCCACCGCCGACGCGGAACCCGCCGCCGTGGTGGTGAAGAAGGCGGCCATGGCCGCCGATGTGCCCGTGGGGGTGGCGAAGGCGACCTTGGGATCGGTCGTCTGGTCGCCGGTCAGGCTGTAGGCGAGACTCCCGCCGGACGCGGTGGCGTCCGAGAAGCTCAGGCGGTCCTGCCCGATGCGGAAGCCATGGATCGTGTCGACGCCGAACGTGGTCCAGTGATCATGGACATCGATGGGAGCGGTGCCGGCCAAACTCCGGATGAATTGGAAGAAGTCCTCGCCGGCGGAGGCGACGAGCGTGTCGTTGCCGCCGCCGGGCTGTATCCGGTTCTGGGTTCGCGTCGAATCCCGGCTTTCGGCGTAAACCCCGCCGATACCCGCCGTGCTGGCGAGGCCGGCGAAGATCAGCACGCCGCTGTCGTCATCGGAATCGCCGATCAGATCGTTGCCGAAGCCGCCGATCAGGGTATCGGCGCCGGTTCGGCCGCTGATGATCGTATCATTGCCCGGGCCACCGGCCAGCACGTCCGAACCGGCCCCGCCGTCGAGGGTCACGGCGGCGGTGACGGCGGCTGCGGAGATCGCATCGTCTCCATCGCCACCCACGACATGGGAACCGGACGCGCCGGTGAGCGTGATGACGTCGCCGCTGGCGTCGCTCCAGCCGTAGAGGTATTCCACGCCAGAGGCCGTCAGAACGTTGGCGCCGGCGGCGAGCGTCAGGCTGTCCTCCTGGCCGCCGGCCAGGTTGATGAAGCCGCCCGTAACCGCGCCCCGCAGGGTAATGACATCGGAGCCACTGTTGCCCACCACCGTTTCGATGCCACTGGCCATCAAGGTGTAGCCGGCGGCGGCGCCAAGGATCAGGGTATCGCCGCGGCCCGCCCCCAGATGGACCTCGCCGGTCATGCCGGCACCCAGGGTGATGCGATCGTTGCCGGCGCCGGTGATGATCGCCTCGAAGTTCTTGATGTGGACGGTATCGTTGCCCGCCCCGAAGTCGATGCGGTCCTGGCCCCGGTTGCCGATCACGGTTTCGATGCCGCTGGCCACCAGGACGTGCCTGGCGGCGGCTCCAAGGATCAGGGTGTCGCGGCCCGCCCCCAGATGGACCTCGCCGGTCATGCCGGTGCCCAGGGTGATGCGGTCGTTGCCGGCGCCGCCCACGATGGCTTCCGCGTTCGCAACCGTGGCGATGTTGTTTGCCGCCGTGAAATCGATCCGGTCGAGCCCGGTCCCCAGGTTGACGACACCACCCGCCATGGCGGTCGTCACATGAATGTGGTCGGTGCCACGGCCGCCCGCGATGGTTTCAACCTGACGCACCGTCAGCCGGTTGGCGCCGTTGGCGAGGGAGAGACGGTCCGCCCCGCCACCCAGATCGATCAGGCCGGATGCCTGCGCGCGGCCCAGGCGGATATCGTCGGCGCCGCTGCCGCCCAGAACGCTCTCAATGTCAATGGACGTCAGCCGCATGCCGACGTTGCTCAAGCGGACGATGTCCGACCCTTCCCCACCATTGGCGATACCGGCATTGCGGGTTCGTGACGTTTTATAGTTGATAACATCATTGCCAAATGAACCTGTAAGGGTATCTGTTCCTCCGCCGCTGATCAGGGTATCGTTGTCGTGCGTGCCTGACAGTGCCTCACCACCAGCTGTACCTGTAACTTTTGCCATATTAATAATCTCCAATGGTCGGCCTTAAGCTGACTGACAATCGTTATATGGTGCAACCGCAAGCCATGCAATCGTATGAAAGGTCGTTCGAGGCTCTCCAAAGCGAGTTGTTGTGAACAACGGAATTGGTTTGCCGATGTCTCCAGAAACCACGGAAATTCCGCAAAGCGCTCCACACCAAAAACGAGAAATTCTATTAATGCGTCAACGGATACGGAATATTTCCAGCATTGCAGCCGGTCCAGACCGTTCGATAAAGTTGTGGGCGTGCGGCATTTTGCCTTTGCGGAGTGGACAGGTTTCCGCAGAAACGGCCTGTTTGCCAGGACGATGCCATCTCATTGGCAAAGCTATGGTGGCGCTCCACGCTATGGTCGAATTTTCATGAAATACCTGTTTGTCCATCGCCATTTTCCTGGACAGTACAAGCATGTTATTCAAAGCATTGCGGCTGATCCAAAAAATGAAATTATCTTTCTGACCAAAAATAGAGGAGGCCGGATTTCCGGTGTCCACTCCATCGTTTATCAGCCCGACCGCCGGCCACTTCCTTCCGCTCATCCTTATGTCCACCGTTTTGAAGACGGCGTGCTCAGCGCCGATGCCGTTCGGCGCGCGGCAATGGAACTGCGCCGCCAGGGCTTCACTCCTGACATCATGGCGACTCATCTGGGCTGGGGTGATTCTGTTTATTTAAAGGACGTCTGGCCAAACACTCCGTTGCTTGGATATTGCGAGTTCTTTTATCGCCTTGGCGAGGCCGACGTCGGGTTTGACCCCGAATTCCCTTCGCCTCCCGACAGCGCGTACCGGCTTCGCACCAACAACGCCGTGTTCCTGATGGGACTGGATGCCATGGATTGGGGCCACAGCCCGACCCACTGGCAAAGGAGCCTTCATCCGCCGCACTACCAGGACGTCATTTCCGTGGCTCACGAGGGGGTGGACACGGAAAAGGTAAAGCCGCGCCCGGATGCCGGGCTTTCCGTGCCCGCCCTGTCCAATTCCCTGACGAGGGAGAACCGGATCGTCACGTACGTGGCCCGGAATCTGGAGCCTTACCGGGGCTTCCACAGCTTCATGAGGGCGGTTCCGGAGATACACAGGCGCGATCTCCGCGCGCATGTCGTGGTGGTGGGCGGCGACGGCGTCAGCTACGGCCAGCCTTTGCCGAACGGCGAAACCCATCGGCACCGCATGATGGCCGAGGTGGGCGGGCAGATCGATCCCGCCCGGCTGCACTTCCTGGGGTCGGTACCGTATGACCGCTTCCTGGCCGTCCTCCAGGTTTCATCGGTGCATGTCTACCTCACCTATCCCTTTGTCCTGTCCTGGTCGCTGCTGGAAGCCATGGCGACGGGATGCGCCATCGTCGGATCGGCCACGCCGCCGGTCGAGGAGGTGATCGTCGACGGTTTCAACGGACTTCTTGTCGATTTCTTCTCGCCCCCACGGATCGCGGAGACGATCATCGAACTCCTGGCTTCCCCGTCGTACCGCGACGGCCTGGGGGCGAACGCCCGCCAAACCATTCTGGAACGCTACGATCTGGCCTCGGTCTGCCTGCCGGCCTTCTTGAGCATGGCGGCCAGCCTTGCCGAGGGGCGCCGTCCCGCCGTCAACACCCCTTGAATTCCCAAGATAGTCGAGGCTTTCGAACAGAAAGGAAGCGAGCAATAGAATAACTTCCGCCACAGCTGTCGCTCCGGCTTGATGAGCGGCCTCCGGCTGTTCCGGGCGCTTGCGCCCCATCCTCCGCCTTAAAAACTGACACGGTCCGTTCGTCCTTGAGACTCAGGGTTTTTGCGGCTCCGAAGGCCGTTCGTCCGTGCGACCGTGTCCGATTTTTCCTGCGACAAGTCCGTTCCTCGTGAGACGAGCCGGGGGGGCGGACGTGCGACGTCCGACA
>NZ_DASPMG010000147.1:0-22871 GCF_035627195.1 Azospirillum sp. | reverse complement strand
CGGCGCTCTACCAGGCCAAGCGGTCGGGCCGCAACTGCGTGGTCGCCGACCCCCGCGGCGAGGTCAACGAGTTCCGCATCACCCCGGCGCATTAAGGCGGCGCATTGACGCGGCGGGGGCGCCCTCACTCCGCGCACATCTCCGTCGCCACCGGGAAGCCCGCCACGCGGTTGCGGCCGGCGCGCTTGGCGGCGTAGAGCGCGCGGTCGGCGCGCGACAGCGCCGGTTCGGGCGTGCGCTCGCCCGCCTCGATCTCCGACACGCCGATGCTCACGGTCACGCACAGATCCGGCGGCACGCCGTCGCCGCGCAGGCACTCGGCCTCGGCGCGCAGGCGCTCGGCCACGGCCAGCGCGCCGGCCCGGTCGGTCTCCGGCAGCAGGACGGCGAACTCCTCGCCGCCGAAGCGGGCGACGAGGTCCTGCGGGCGCAGCACGCCGCGGCTCAGGCGCGCGAAGGCCTTCAGCACGGCGTCGCCGACCTCGTGCCCGTGCGTGTCGTTGATGCGCTTGAAATGGTCCATGTCGGCCATCAGCACGGCGACCGGCCGCCCGTGCCGCTCGGCGCGCTTCATCTCCACTTCCGCCACCGCGAAGAAGCGGTTGCGGTTGGCCAGCCCAGTCAGCGCGTCGGTGGTCGCCAGCCATTCCAGGTGCGATTCCAGCGCCTTGCGGTTGGTGATGTCGACCACGCCGCACATCAGGCAGGGCTCGCCCGCCACGTCGAGCGCGGTGGCCGCCAGCAGCACGTCGCGCAGGGAGCCGTCGCCCAGCCGCGCCTGCGTCTCGAAGCCGGCGACGCGCCCGTCGCGGTCCAGCGCGGCGAGCAGTGCGGCGCGCTGCGCGGGATCGGCGTAGACCTGGTCGGCGGTGTGCACGCCGAACGCCGCCGGATCGCCGCCGAAGAAGGCGTACGTCGCGTCGTTCGCCTTGACCAGCCGGCCGTCGCCGCGCGTGGTGACGATCATCGGAATGGGGACGGCCATGAACATCGTCTCCATCATGGCCCGGCTTTCGGCCAGTTCGTCGTTCGCCTGCCGCTCGGCCTGGGTGGCCGCCCATTCCAGGCGGCGCAGCCGGTTGGCGTTGCGCACCACCAGGATCAGCGCGCAGTTCGCCATCACCAGCCCCAGCGCCAGCCCGGTGACGGTCGGCGGCAGCGGGCCGGGCGCCAGATAGCCGCCCAGCATCAGCGCGCTGCAGCCCACGCCCGACGCCAGCGTGGCGCGGAACGAGGTCGGCACGGCGAGGTAGTAGATGGCCGGCAGCATCAGCACGACCATGAAGGCGATGTCGCTGCGCGAACTGACCAGCGCCGCCACGGCGA
Organism: Azospirillum sp.; assembly: GCF_035627195.1. Lineage (GTDB taxonomy): Bacteria > Pseudomonadota > Alphaproteobacteria > Azospirillales > Azospirillaceae > Azospirillum. Next base: position 21,545 of record NZ_DASPMG010000147.1, on the reverse strand, counting down.
CGGCGTTGATCCACTCCCACAGCAGCATCACCGCCTCTGCCCGGTGGAAAGTCCGGGCGCGCGGCACCAGCGCGAAGCAGGCCAGCGAGATGGCGACCACCACCGCGCGGGCGGGGATGGCGACGAAGAAGTGCGGGTCGCCGTAGAAACGGGCGTCGCTGACGAAGAACAGCGTGTTCAGCACCGCCGACAGCGCGAACAGCAGCCGGGCGTGGCGCACCGTCTCGGGCAGGCGCTCCGCCTGGAACGCCGCCTCGCGCGCGGCGTCGGCGAACTCGCCACCAATGGGGGAAAGCCGGTCACGGTGCATGCCGCCATGCATAGCATTTCGGCCTATAGCACGCTATGACCTTCGGTGGGTTGAGCGATATTCGCCCGATCTCACGGCGTGTGGAGCAGCGGCTGCGAATCACAAAAGGCCGCCCGATGGGCGGCCTTTCTCGTCCGTCGCCAGCTGGGCGTCGCCGGTCGGGAAACCTTACTTGATCTTGGCTTCCTTGAACTCGACGTGCTTGCGCGCCACCGGATCGTACTTGTTGAAGCTCAGCTTCTCGGTGGTCTTCTTCGGGTTCTTCTTCTTCACGTAGAAGAAACCGGTGTCGGCCGTGCTCACCAGCTTGATGAGGACGGTGTTCTGCTTGGCCATGATCGCAATCCCGAAAATAAACCAGTGTCCCGCCGGCCCGGCGGGCGGCGATGCGTAGCGCGGGAAGATACCCGCAATTGCCGCCATGTCAAGCCCTGACTCAAGCTCCGACAAGGGTTTGAGCGTTGCGTCACGGGGATTTCCGCCCCGTCAGCGCTCCGCCACGGCGGTGGAGGCGAAGGCGAGCGCCTGCCGGTACAGGCTGGGCTCGCCCAGAAGATGCTTGGCGACCTGGACGTCCAGCGCGGCGTCGTGCTCGCGCGCCGGGCAGGTGTCGCGCAGGCGCAGCACGGCGGCGTCGCTGTCGGCCGCCGCGGCCCGCCAGGAGGCGATCTGCGGCGCCGGGCGCAGGTGGCCGTCGCGCAGGTCGGCCAGCACGGTGACCGCGTCCGGCGCGTTGACGCTGGTGCAGATGGTCGGGTGGACGCCCTGCTTGTGCAGCGTGTAGCCGGCCGGCGTGAAGATGCGGCTCCAGGTCAGGAACAGCTCGGCGTCGTTGGGCAGGCGGGTGACCGTCTGAACGCTGCCCTTGCCGTAGGAGGAGGTGCCGACGACCACCGCGCGCCCGCTGTCCTGCAGCGCCGCGGCGACGACCTCGGCGGAGGACGCCGTGCGCCCGTCGACCAGCACGACGATCGGCATGCCGTCGGCCACGTCGTCGGCGGCGGCGTCGAAGCGCTGGCGGGCGTCGGGGTGGCGCCCTTCGGTGGCGATGATGCGGCCGCGGCGGATGAACAGGTCGGCGACCGCCACCGCCTGGTCGAGCAGCCCGCCCGGGTTGCCGCGCAGGTCGAGGACGAAGCCGCGCACCGGGTTGGGCGCGCGCCGCGCGGCCAGCACGGCGTCGCGCAGGTTGGTGGCCGTGGTGGCGTTGAACCGCTCCAGCTTGATCACGGCGACGCCGTCGCTGACCGAATGGCTGACCATGTTCGGCACGATGCGGTCGCGGCGGATGGGCAGGCGGCGCGGCGGCATGCCGTCGCGCGCCACCGTGAGCAGCACGAGGCTGCCGGCGGTCCCGCGCAGTCGGTCGCGCACGGCCGTGTCGGTCAGGGCCGAGACCGTCTCGCCGTCGATGGCGACCAGCTGGTCGCCGTCGCGCACGCCGGCCCGGTCGGCCGGGCCGCGCTCCAGCACGTTGCGGATGACGTAGCGGCCGCCCGACTGCGTCTCCAGCGACAGGCCGATGCCGCCGTACCCCTCGCGCTGCGCCCGCTCGGTCGTGGCGCGCTGCGGGGCGGCGTAGCGGGAATAGCCGTCCAGGTCGGCGGTGACGGCGTCGAACACGGCCTGATAGACGCGGTCGGTGGTGCTGGTGCGCACCGGCGCGGAGTGCAGCCGCACCTTCTCCACCGCGTGCGCGGTCAGCGCCGCCCAGGCGGCGGCGTCGTGGGCCGGCGGCGTGCCGTACTGCGTGACCAGCTTGTCGGAGACGTACAGGCGTACGGTCTTGCCGTTGGCCTCGACGGTGACGGCCGGATCGATGGACGCGAGGCCCTTCAGCCCGCCCACGCCGAGGCGCTGCATGTCGACCGGCTGGAGGTACGCGTCGGCGATGCGGCCGTAGCCGACGGTGAAGACCTGTTCGCTGATGTAGGTGGAATCGGCGGCGATTGCGGGCTTCGGCGGTTCACCCCCGCTGCATCCGAAGACGAGCGCGAGGGCCGCGAAGGGGGCGGTCAGGTGCCGCCGAAAGGTCATCCGACCAAGCCCGTGTATCATGGCGCGCCGACCGCACTCCCTGCGTACGGGGGGCTGGCGTACGGTCCTGGCGGCGGGGATCTCCGCACCATCCGGCAGGATACGTCAGCCCACGTTCGATGGGATGATGCATAGCACCATCGCAGAGGGCATTGGTGGGTCAAATACGCTCAAAATGGGGCTTGTGCCCTATTTCCCACGCGATGTCGCTTTTTTGCCACGACCGCTTGAGCGTGGCCGGACGGGGCGCTTTGTGCCGCCGCCGGAACGGGCGTTGCCGGAATGCCACGGCTGCCCGTCGGTGCCGATGATATCGGCGCCTTCGTCGTCGCGCAGGCGGAACAGGGTGCTGCCGGTCAGCGGATCGGCCTCCAGGACGATCACCTTGACCGGGGCGCCCAGGCGGTACACCCGGCCCCAGCGCTCGCCGACCAGGGCGTGCTCATGCTCCCGGTGCTCGTACCGGTCGTCCGGCAGGACGGAGGCGGGGACGAGCCCGTCGGCGCCCGACTCGTCCAGCCGCACGAACAGGCCGAAGCGGGTGACGCCGGTGATCCGCCCGCTGAACACCGCGCCGACGTGCGCGGACAGGTAGGACGCGGTGTAGCGGTCGATGGCGTCGCGCTCGGCCGCCGCGGCGCGCCGCTCGGTCATGGAGATGTGCTCGCCCGCGTCGGCCATGCGCGCCACCGTCTCGTCGTCCAGGGCACCGGGGCCGAGCCCGTGCGCGCGGATCAGCGCGCGGTGCACGATCAGGTCGGCGTAGCGGCGGATGGGTGAGGTGAAGTGGGCGTAGCGGCGCAGCGCCAGCCCGAAATGACCGAGGTTCTCGGGAGCGTACACCGCCTGCGCCTGACTGCGCAGGATCACCTCGCTGACCAGCTGCGACTCCGGCGTGCCCTCCGCCTTCTTCAGGATCCGGGTGAAGTGATCGGGCTTAAGCACCTGACCTTTCGCGAGATTGTACCCGATCCCCTCCAGGAACTCGCGCAGCGCCTCCAGCTTGTCGTCGGCCGGCTGGTCGTGCACGCGGTACATGCAGGGCATGCCCTTGGCCTCCAGGCTTTCGGCGGCGGCGACGTTGGCGCAGATCATGAACTCCTCGATCAGCTTGTGGCTGTCGAGCCGTTCGCGCGGCCCGATGGCCTTCACCTTGCCCTCGTCGTCCAACAGCACGCGGCGCTCCGGCAGATCGAGGTCCAGCGTGCCGCGCCGCTGCCGCGCCTCCCACAGCCGCTCGAAGGCGGCGTAGAGCGGCGCGATGACGGTGTCGAGCAGTGGCGCCGTTTCCTCGTCCGGCCGGCCGTCGCGCGCCGCCTGCACCTGCTCGTAGGTCAGGCGGGCGGCGGAGCGCATCAGCGCGCGCTCGAACCGGTGGCGGATCAGCCCGCCGTCGCGGCCGATCCACAGGTGCACGGCGAGGCAGCCGCGCTCCTCGTTCGGGCGCAGCGAGCACAGGTCGTTGGACAGCGCCTCCGGCAGCATCGGCACGACGCGGTCGGGGAAGTAGCAGGAGTTGCCGCGCTCGAACGCCGCGCGGTCCAGCGCCGATCCGGGGCGGACGTAGTAGGCGACGTCGGCGATGGCGACCAGCAGGTGCCAGCCGCCCTCGTTGGCCGGGTCCGGGTCGGGTTCGGCCCACACGGCGTCGTCGAAGTCGCGGGCGTCGGCGCCGTCGATGGTGACCAGCGGCACGCCGCGCAGGTCGACCCGGCCGGTCGGCGGCGGCACCTTGGCGCGCTTGGCCTCCGTTTCCGCCGCGTGCGGGAAGACGGTGGGCAGGCCGTTGGCGTGGATGGCGATCAGGCTGACCGCGCGCGGCTCGGCCGTGTGGCCGATGCGCTCGACGATACGGGCCTGCGCGAGGCCCAGGCGCGTGGCCGGCAGCACGTCGGCCAGCACCAGCTCGCCCGGCTCCGCGCCGGCCGTGTTGGCGGGCAGGACCAGCAGCTCGGACTTGTTGCGCTTGTCGGTCGGCACGATGCGGCCGCCATCGGCCCCCAGGCGATAGACGCCCAGCACGCGTCCCGCCGTGCCCTCGATCCGGCGGATGGTGCGCGCCTCGTAGAGCCGCTCGTTGACGCGCGACAGGCGGGCCAGCACGCGGTCGCCGACGGCCAGCGCCGGATGGCCCTTCTTTTCCGGCATCATGAAGATGCGCGGCGGCGGATCGTCGCTGGCCCCGTCGCTGGCTTGGGTGAGGGGGCGGGCCAGCACCTCGCCGTCCGGATCGACTCCGGTCACCTCCAGCACGGCGACTTCCGGCAGCGCCTGCGGCGGGGCGATGCGCTTGCCGCGCCCGCGCTCGACGGTGCCGGTGGCCTCCAGGTCCTTCAGCAGGTCCTTCAGCCGCTCGCGGTCGGCGCTGCCCGACAGCTTGAAGGCGCGGGCGATCTCCCGCTTGCCGACGGGGACGGTGCTGGTGCGGATGAAGTCGAGGACGGATTCCCGGCTGGGAAAGCCGGTGGGGCGGGTGGGCTTGGTCATCGCCGCAGTGTCCCAGCATTTCCGCCGGGATTCCACCCTTGCGACGGGATGCCGAGACACGGATGAACACGGATTTCGCACGGATGAACACGGATAAAGATCATTCGTGTTTATCCGTGGCCCGCCCTGCGGGCATCCGTGTTCATCCGTGTCTCAAGCCCCTAGCCCAGCAGGTAGTCGCCGGCCAGTGCCAATCCGGTTCCGCCGTCACCACCGCCGTCACCGATGATGAGGTCGTTGCCGGCGCCGCCGAACACCACGTCGTTGCCGTCGCCGGCGTCCAGGGTGTCGTCGCCGTCGTGGCCGTGCAGCTCGTCGTCGCCCAGGTCGCCGAACACCGCGTCGGCGCCGTCCCCGGCGAACACCATGTCGGGGCCGTCCCCGGCGCGCAGCACGTCGGCGCCGTCGCCGCTGCCCGCTGCCCCCGCCGCGCCGCGCGGCGTCAGGCGGAAGATGTCGCCGTCGAAGTCGACGACGTAGAGGTTGCCCCGCGCGTCCTCGCCGAAGGAGGCGATCTGGTTGATGCGGCCGGCGTTCGTCTGGATCTGCGCGGTGCGCTCGGTGGCCGACCACGTGCCGCCGGAGGACTGCAGGCTCCAGATGCGGCCGGAAATGAAGTCGCCGAACACGTACTGGCCCTGCATCTCCTCGGCCGGCCCGCGGTAGACGTAGCCGCCGGTGATGGAGCGGCCGACGTCGTGCCCGTAGGTGTAGATGGGCGGCGTCAGCGTGCCGATGGTGGGCGTGACGTTCTGGTACGCCTCCGTCCCCTCGAACGCCGGCCAGCCGTAGTTGGCGCCGGCCTGGCCGATGTCGATTTCCTCCCACTCGTTCTGGCCGACGTCGGCGATGTACATCTCGCCGGTGCCGCGGTCGAAGCTGGCGCGCCAGGGGTTGCGCAGGCCCAGCGCCCAGATCTCGTCCGCTCCCGCGGTGGCGGCGAAGGGATTGTTGGCGGGGATGGCGTAGTTGCGCGCGGCGTCGGCCGGGAAGGCGTCGGCGTTCACGTCCAGGCGCAGGATCTTGCCCAGCAGGTTGTCGGCGTTCTGCGCGTTGGCGGCGACTCCGCCGTCGCCCAGGGCCGCGTACAGCGTGCCGTCCGGAGCGAAGTCCAGCCAGCCGGCCTTGTGGTTGGAGAGACCTTCGGGCTGCTCGACGCGCAGCACCAGCGCGGCGCTTCCCGGATCGGCGCGGTCGGGATTGGTCGCCGAGACCGTGTAGCCGCGGATTTCCGTGTCGCCCTCGCGGTTGATCAGGTTGACGTAAAATCGCCCGTTGGTCGCGTAGTCGGGATGGAAGGCGAGGCCGAGCAGCCCGCGCTCCCCACCCACCGAGATCTCGCGCGTGACGTCGAGGAACGGCGTGTTCACCGTGCCGCCGTTCTCCAGGTCGAGGATTCGGATGGTTCCGCCCCGCTCCACCACGAACAGGCGCGAGGCGTCGTCGGGTGCGGCGGTGGCGAACAGCGGCTGGTCCAGGTCCGTCGCCACCCGCGTGGCGGTGATGCCGGATACGGCCGCCTGCGGGCCGTTGGGGTCGAATCCGTAGATCAGGTCGGGTGCTGCGCTGCCGGTGATCTGGTTGGCCCCGGCCGTGCCGGCCAGCACGTTGCGAAACGCCATGGTGCGATCCCCCCCGCCTTATCGTTGCGGCAGCAAAGCTATGGCGCCGCCGCAGCGCCACCAGCCGCCCGGGTGGACAGGACGGGCACCTTTCCGGTGCCCTCGAAGGGTTTACGCAGTTTGACCACATTCGCCCGGCAAAGCTGTGCCGTGACCACAATGGGCGGATGGCATGCAGCGGTTGGCGGGGGTGGCGTTGGCGGTGATGGCGGCGATCCCCGGCGGATTCGCCCTGCTGGCCTACGCGCTGCCGCTGATTCCCTCACCGGGCGATTCGCTTCCCACAGAAGGCGTCGAGGTGTTCGTGTGCAGCAACGGCGTGCACACCGACCTCGTGCTGCCGGCCGTCACGGACGCTATGGACTGGACCGCGGTGCTGCCGCGCAGCGACTTTCCGCTGGCGCCTGCCGATTCGACACACCTGTCGTTCGGCTGGGGCGACCGCGCCTTCTACCTGGAAACCCGGCGCTGGTCGGACCTGAACCCGCGCACCGCGTGGCGGGCGCTGTTCGGCGGCGGGCCGACGGTGGTGCACGTCTACCACCTGCGCCGGCCGGTTGCGGGCGAGGATTGCGGGCGGCTGGTGCTGGGGGAGGGGGCGTACGGGCGGCTGGTGGCCTACGTGCGTGCCGCCTTCCGTTCGGACCGCCCGATCCTGGGCGCCAGCTATTCGGGCGACGACCGCTTCTACGAGGCGTACGGCACCTACGGCCCGGTGCTGACCTGCAACGAGTGGACGGCCCGCGCGCTCCGCGCCGCCGGGGTGCCCATGGGGATCTGGACACCGCTGGCGAGCGGGGTGATGCGCTGGGTGCGGTAGCGGGAGTTACGCCCGCTTGCGCGCCGGGGCCTTTTCCGGCTTGTCGGCCGGTCCGGCGTCCGCGCCGGCGGTGGCCTTTGCCTTGGCCGGCGCCTTCTTGGCGGCGGCCTTCTTCGCCGGAGCCTTCATCTTCTCGGCCTTCTCCGCTTTCTCAGGCTTCTCGGCGGGTTCGGCGTCGGCGGTGGGGGCCGGCTTGCCCTTCTTGGCGGCGTCCTTTTCCGCCTTGGCGGCCAGCAGCTCCAGCGCCTGCTGCAGCGTCACCGTGGTCGGGTCCACCGCCTTGGGGATCGAGGCGTACAGCGCGCCGTGCTTGACGTACGGGCCGAAGCGGCCGGCGCCCATGGTGATGGGCTTGCCGGTCTTCGGGTGTTCGCCCAGCGTCTGGGCCGGCGTGGCGGCGGCCTTCTTGGCGGCCTCGCCCAGCAGGTCCACAGCGCGGTTCATGCCGACGGTCAGCACGTCGTCGTCGGGCGTGAGCGACTCGTACATCGAGCCGTGCTTCAGGTACGGCCCGAAGCGGCCGATGCCGGCGCTGATCTCCTGCCCGGTCTCCGGGTGGTTGCCGACCACGCGCGGCAGCGCCAGCAGGCGCAGCGCCGTGTCCAGGTCCACGTCGGCCGGCGACATGCCCTTGGGCAGCGACACGCGCTTGGGCTTCGGCGTGTCGTCCTTGACCTTCTTGCCCTTCTTCGGCTTCTCGGGCGGCTTCTCGGCAGCCGCCGCGGCGGCCGCCTCCTCAGCACCCTTGGGCGGGCCCAACTGGATGTAGGCGCCATAGGGGCCGCGGCGGACGGTGACCGGCAGGTGGGTGTCAGGATCCTCGCCCAGCTCGCGCGGGCCTTCCTGCACGTCCTGGCCGTCGTCGTTGGCGACCGCCAGCGGGCGGGTGTAGCGGCAGCCGGGGTAGTTGGAGCAGCCGATGAAGGCGCCCATCTTGCCCAGCTTCAGCCCCAGCCGTCCCTGGCCGCACACCGGGCACACGCGCGGGTCCGTGCCGGTGCCGTCGCCATTGGTGTTGCTGGGGAAGAAGTGCGCCCCCAGCTCCTCATCCAGCGCGTTCAGCACGTTGGTGATGGTGAGGTCCTTGGTGTCCTCCACCGCGTGCGAGAACGCCTGCCAGAAGTCGCGCAGGACCGCCTTCCAGTCCAGCTGCCCGCCGGAGATCTCGTCCAGCTGGTTCTCCAGCTCGGCGGTGAAGTTGTATTCGACGTAGCGGTTGAAGAAGTTCTTCAGGAACGCCGTCACCAGCCGGCCGCGGTCTTCCGGGATGAAGCGGCGCTTGTCCAGGCGGACATAGTTGCGGTCCTGCAGAACCTGAAGGATGGAAGCGTAGGTGGACGGCCGGCCGATGCCCAGCTCCTCCAGCTTCTTCACCAGGCTCGCCTCGGTGTAGCGCGGCGGCGGCTGGGTGAAGTGCTGGTCGGGGCGGATGTCGCCGCGCTTCAGCCCGTCGCCCTCCGCCATGGCGGGCAGGCGGCGCTCCTGCTCGTCCTCGCCGTCGTCCTTGTCCTCCTGGTAGACGCGCATGAAGCCGTCGAACACGACGATGGAGCCGGTGGCGCGCAGAACCACGTCGCGCTTGGCCGAGGCGACGTCGACCGCCACCTGGTCCAGCACGGCGCTTTCCATCTGCGAGGCGACGGTGCGCTTCCAGATCAGCTCATAGAGGCGCAGCTCGTCGTTTTCCAGGTAGGCGGCGATGCTCTCCGGCTTGCGGAACAGGTCGGTCGGGCGGATCGCCTCGTGCGCCTCCTGGGCGTTCTTGGCGGCCGTCTTGTAGATGCGCGGTTGGCCGGGGACGTACTTGTCGCCCCACAGGCTGGCGATCAGCGCGCGCGAGGCCTCGATGGCCTCCTGCGACAGCGACACGCCGTCGGTTCGCATGTAGGTGATGAGGCCCACCGTCTCGCCGCCGATGTCCACGCCTTCATACAGGCGCTGGGCGACGCGCATGGTGCGCGTGGCGCCGAAGCCCAGCTTGCGCGAGGCCTCCTGCTGCAAGGTCGAGGTGGTGAAGGGGGCATAGGGGTTGCGGCGCGACTGCCGGCGCTCCACCGCGCCCACGGTGAACGGCTCGCCGCCCTGGATGCGGGCCACGGCGGATTCCGCCGCCGCCTGGTTGGGCAGGGCGAACTTGTCGAGCTTCTTGCCGTCGAGCTGCGAAAGATGGGCGGTGAAGGTCGCACCGGCCGGCGTGGCGAAGTCGGCCTCGACCGACCAGTACTCCTGCGGGCGGAACGCCTCGATCTCGCCCTCGCGCTCGCACACCAGCCGCAGGGCCACCGACTGCACGCGGCCCGCCGACTTGGAGCCCGGCAGCTTGCGCCACAGCACCGGCGACAGGGTGAAGCCCACGAGGTAGTCGAGAGCGCGGCGCGCCAGATAGGCGTCCACCAACTCGCGGCTGACGGCGCGCGGGGCGGCAAGGGCTGCCTGCACCGCGCTCTTGGTGATCTCGTTGAAGGTGATGCGCTGCACCTCCACCTTGTCGATCAGCTGCTTCTCGCGCAGCAGTTCCGACAGGTGCCAGGCGATGGCCTCTCCCTCGCGATCCGGGTCGGTTGCGAGATAGACGCGCGTGGCGCCCTTCACGGCCTTGGCGATCTCGTCGATGTGGCGCTTGGAGCGGTCGCCCAGCTCCCAGTCCATCGCGAAATCCTCCTCCGGGCGCACCGACCCGTCGCGCGCCGGCAGATCGCGCACGTGGCCGAAGCTGGCGACGACCGTATAGTCGGACCCCAGATACTTGTTGATGGTCTTCGCCTTGGCCGGCGATTCGACGATGACGACGTTGCTTCCCGCCAAGAGACTCACTCGCCCCCAAACATGTACGACCGTTCGCGTTGGTGTTCAGATCAGGCTGATCTGGTTGCCCGGCAGACGCTGCACGCGGCCCGCCAGCTCTAGTTCCAGCACGACGGTCAACACCACGGGTGGTGACAATTGGCACCCGCGGACCAGTTCGTCAATGGCGACGGGGGTGGGGGATAGGTTTTCGATAACAATGGCACGCGCCCGCTCGACCTCCGACTCGTCGGGCACGGCGGGGCGGGCGAAGCTGAAAAGGTCCTTGCGCTCGGCCAGCGGCGGGGCCTTCAGGTGCTGGAACACGCGCAGGATGTCGTCGGCCTCCTCGACCAGCGTGCCGCCCTGGCGGATCAGGTTGTTGGTGCCGCGGCAGCGCGGGTCCAGCGGCGAACCGGGCACGGCGAACACCTCGCGCCCCTGTTCCAGCGCCATGCGCGCGGTGATCAGGGAGCCGGACTTCAGCGCCGCCTCGACCACCACCACGCCCAGCGACAGGCCGGAGATGATGCGGTTGCGGCGCGGGAAGTGGCGGGCCTGCGGCGTGGTGCCGGCCGCGCATTCGGCCACCACCACGCCCTGCGCCGCTATGTCGCGGTACAGGCCCTCGTTCTCCTCCGGGTAGACGACGTCGATTCCGCCCGCCACGACCGCGACCGTGCCGCTCGCCAGCGCGCCGCGGTGCGCCGCCGTGTCGATGCCGCGCGCCAGCCCGGACGCCACCAGCAGGCCGGCGGCGCCCAGGTCGCGCGCCAGGGCCTCGGCGAACTTGCGGCCGTTGAGCGAGGCGTTGCGCGCGCCGACCATGCCGATGGTGCGCCTTCTAAGAAGGTGCGCGTGGCCGAGGATGGAGATCACCGGCGGCGCGTCGTCCACGGCGGCCAGCGGTTCCGGATAATCCGGCTCGCACCAGCACAGAAGGCTGGCGCCCAGCCGCGCGTTGGCCTCCAGCTCGCGTTCCGCCTCCGCCTTCGGCGGGACGCGCAGCGGCTTGACCCGCCCGCCGCGGCGCGCGAGGTCGGGCAGCACCTCGATCGCCTTGCGGGCGGTGCCGTACTGCTCGATCAGGCGGTGGAAGGTGACGGGGCCGACGTTCTCGGTCCGGATCAGGCGGAGCCAATCCAGGCGTTCGGCGTCGGACAGCGGGCGGCGCGGTTGTGTCATGCACCCATTTTGTACAACCGCCGCAACGCCCCGGCAACACACTTATGTATGATGAGTGGCGTCAGCCCATGGTCCGGCGCCCGGCGAGGCGCACGATGTCGGCCAGATCGATGTCGCTGGCGATGGGTACGGGGTGCTCGGGCGTGGACAGCTCCGGCGCGACCGGCGTGCCGAGGCGTTCCGCATCCCGGCGCCGACGCGCCAGCATGCGGTGCAGCAGGACGACGAGGCGGGCCTTCTCGCCGGGCTCCAGCTCCAGCTCTTCGGAGGCGGCGAACAGCTCCAGCCCCTCGACGACGTTGGCCAGCAGCACCTCGTCCAGCGGGTCGAGTCGCCCGGCGTCCGAGTCGCCGCCGGGAGCGGCGCGTTCCTTCAGCATCATGGGGCCTTCGCCGGTCGCCAGCCAGTCCAGCGACACGCCCTTGGCGTGCGCGATGGCCGCGGCGACGCGGAACGGCAGCTTGTGGGCGCCCTTGGTGTAGCGGCCAAGCATCTCGCCCGTCGTTTTCGCGACGCGCGCGGCCTCGACCTTCAAATCGTAGAGGTCGATGACGAGGGAAAGGCGGACGCTCACCTCATGGTCGAACGCGGTGTGCCCCCGCGCGCCCTCACGCTCCCCGTGTTGCTTATCCTGCCCCATTGATCTTCCGCCATTTTCCCGGCGCGAGCCGCTCGTTCAGCGTGGGGCAAACGGGCACGCCTGCCCAGATCGATTTTTCTCGTTGTTACCGGAGAGATGTAGTGTTACGAATGTATGCAATTCGATGGACGTTGGTACCGCCATGCTGCAACCCGCTTTTCCGCCGGATTCGAATCCGCACCCGGATAGGGCGGTGCCGTCGGGCGTGCAGGACGGCGGCGCGCATGGGCCAGGGCGGCGTGCGCAGGCGTGCGGCGCAAGCCCCGCGAATCAGTCGGGAATAGGCTGTGTGCCAGATACGTTCGTATGCATGCGACCTGCCGTCGGGAAGGGGCCGCGCATACCGGATAGGACGAAGCGCGAGGGCGACAAACGACCGTTGAAGCCCATATCTCTCGATCGTCCGGAACAGGACATCCAACCCATCGCTATCGAAGCGGTGGTGGGGGAAACAGGGAGGCGATACCGGAGGTAGTGGCCTCCGATCATTGCCATCCACTCAGTGGGCCCTCTCAACCCATTGAAAAACAGTCTGTTCCGCGGCGGGCGCGCCGCGCCCGCTGGTGAGGGAATTCGTACCGTTGTTCAGGAATATAGTCAATGAGGGCGTCGATGGATCAAATTGCTAACATCCCAGCCAGCATACCCGAGTATGTTGAGCCAGGAGCCGATCCAAGCATGGCGAAAGCAGACCAGAGAACCATCGCCGCCCGCCGCCTGCGTCTGGGCCTGACCCAGAAGCGGCTTGGCGATCTCGCGGGGTTCGACCAGCCGACGGTTTCGCGCGCCGAGCAGGGGCGCGCCATTCCCGAGGTCCTCGCGCGTTTGGTCGAGACGCTGACCGCGCTCGAGCGGCAGCGGGAGGATGTCGACCGCGCGGAAGCCGACCGCTTCTGGCAGGCTGTGGGCGATGCGCCGCATCGCACGCGGCTGCTGGAACGCATCGAGGGAGTGGTGGACGTGCTGCTCGACGGCACGCTCGCCGACGTCGAACTCGCGCAGCGCCTCGTCGACTGCCTGCCGGAGCCGTCGCGCCGCCGGCTGGTGGGCAGGGGATGACCGTAGGGCCTGGGGCCGGTGACCCGGCGCTCAGGCCGCCTTTTTGCGGACGTTGATGCGCGGTTCCTCGCCCTTCAGCAGGCGGCGGATGTTCGCGGCGTGCCGGATGTAGACCAGCACCGCGATGAACAGCGCCAGCGCCGCGACGCGCAGGTCGCCGAACAGGTAGGCCACGGCCGGCGACAGGCCCAGCGCCGTCAGCGCCGACAGCGACGAGATGCGGAACAGGAAGGCCGCCGCCAGCCACGTCAGGCAGGCGATGGCGCCGACCGGCCACGCCACGGCCAGCAGCACGCCCAGCGCCGTGGCCACCCCCTTGCCGCCCTTGAAGCCCAGCCAGACCGGGAAGGTGTGTCCCAGCATGGCGCCGCCGCCGGCCAGAACGGCACCCTCCGGCCCGGCCAGCACCAGCGCCAGCAGCGCCGCGATGGCGCCCTTGCCGCTGTCGAGGATCAGCGTGGCGGCGGCCAGCCCCTTGCGGCCGGTGCGCAGCACGTTGGTGGCGCCGATGTTGCCGGAGCCGATCTTGCGGATGTCGCCCAGGCCCGCCATGCGGGTGAGCACCAGCCCGAACGGGATCGAGCCGAGCAGATAGCCCAGCGCGGCGCAGGCGAGAAGCACGGTCACGGCGGTCAGCCTTCCATCTGCCAGACGGTGCGGCCGTCGACGATGGTGCGCAGCGCGCGCCCCTGCACCGGACGGTCCTCGAAGGGGGAGTTCTTGGACTTCGACCGGAAGCGCTCGACGTCCACCGTCCACGGCACGTCCGCGTCGAACACCACCAGGTCGGCCGCCGCCCCCCGCGCCAGCCGGCCGAGCGGCAGGCCCAGCACCGCGGCCGGCGCGCAGGTGACGCAGCCCAGCGCCTTCAGCAGGCTCAGCTTGCCCTTGTGCGCCAGTTCCAGCGTCAGCGGCAGCAGCGTCTCCAGCCCGATCACGCCGAAGGCGGCCTGGGCGAAGGGCACGCGCTTGGTGTCCTGGTCCTGCGGCACGTGGTCGGAGGCGATGGCGTCGATGGTGCCGTCGGCCAGCCCCTCGACGATCGCCCGGCGGTCCATCTCGCCGCGCAGCGGCGGGGAGACCTTGGCGAAGGTGCGGTAGTCGCCGACGTCCGTCTCGGTCAGCGCGAAATAGTGCGGGGCGGTGTCGCAGGTGACCTTCAGCCCGCGCGCCTTGGCGCGGCGGATGATGTCCACCGACTCGCCCGTGGAGACGTGGGCGAAATGAATGCGCCCGCCGGTCAGCTCGACCAGCCGCAGGTCGCGCTCGATCATGATGATCTCGGCTTCGCGCGGGATGCCGGCCAAGCCCAGGCGGGTGGCGATCTCGCCGGAGTTCATGACGCCGGACGCCAGCGCCGGCTCCTCCGGGTGCTGCACGATGACCTTACCGAACGCCTTGGAATAGGCCAGCGCCCGGCGCATCACCCCGGCGTTGGCTATGGCCCTGGTGCCGTCGGTGAAGGCGACCGCGCCGGCGTGCGCCAGCAGGCCCATCTCGGTGATCTGCGCGCCCTCGGTGTCGCGGGTCACCGCGCCGTAGGCGAAGATCTTCACCAGCTTCACGTCGCGCGCACGGCGCGCGATGAACTCGATGCCGGCCACGTCGTCGATGACGGGATCGGTGTTGGGCAGGCAGACCATGGCGGTGACGCCGCCGGCGGCGGCGGCGCGGCTGGCGCTCTTCACCGTCTCCTTGTGCTCCTGGCCCGGCTCGCCCAGCAGGACGCGCATGTCGACGAGGCCGGGGGCGAGGCACTGGCCGCCCAGGTCCACCACCTCGTCCACGCCGGACGGGACGCCGTCGGCGAACAGGGCGGGGCCGAAGTCGGCGATTCGCGACCCCTCCACCAGCAGGGCGCCGCGGGCGTCGAGGCCGCTTGCCGGGTCCAGCAGGCGGGCGTTCACATAGGCGGTACGGCGGGTCATCGGGCGTTGCCCCCACGGTCGCGGAGCAGGAGGTCGAGCACGGCCATGCGCACGGCCACGCCCATTTCGACCTGGTCGAGAATCATCGAGCGCTTGATGTCGTCGGCGACTTCCGAGTCGATCTCGACGCCGCGGTTCATCGGGCCGGGGTGCATGATCAGCGCGTGCGGCTTGGCCACCTCCAGCTTCTCGTAGTCCAGCCCGTAGAAGTAGAAATACTCGCGCGCGGAGGGGATGTACTGCCCGGCCATGCGCTCCGTCTGCAGGCGCAGCATCATGATGATGTCGGCGTCCTTCAGGCCGGTCTTCATGGAGTGGTGCACCTCGACGCCCAGGCGGTCGATCGCGGAGGGCAGCAGGGTCGGCGGCGCCACGACGCGCACGTGCGCCCCCATGGCGTTCAGCAGGTGGATGTTGGAGCGCGCCACACGGCTGTGCAGCACGTCGCCGCAGATCGCCACCACCAGGCCCTCCAGCCGGCCCAGGCGGCGGCGGATGGTCAGCGCGTCCAGCAGGGCCTGGGTGGGATGCTCGTGCTGGCCGTCGCCGGCGTTGACCACCGCGCAGTTGACCTTGTCCGACAGCAGCTTGACCGCGCCCGAATCGGCGTGGCGAACGACCAGCGCATCCAGGTGCATGGCGTTCAGCGTCATCGCCGTGTCGATCAGCGTCTCGCCCTTCTTCACCGAACTGCCGTCGACCGACATGTTGATCACGTCGGCGCCCAGCCGCACGCCGGCCAGCTCGAACGAGGTGCGCGTGCGCGTCGAGTTCTCGAAGAACAGGTTGACGATGGTGCGGCCGCGCAGCAGCGCGGACTTCTTTTCGCTCTGGCGGCTCTGCTCGACATACCCGTCGGCCAGGTCGAGCACGAGGGAGATCTCCCCCGCCGTCAGCCCCTCGATGCCGAGCAGGTGACGGTGCGGGAAGGTCATGGATGGGGCGGGTCCGGTCATGGGCCGGGACTATAGGTGTGCGGCCGGCCCGTCGCAAGCGGGCGCGCGGCGTCCTGTCGCAGCGACAGAAGGCGCGGGGACGGTGGTCGTACCAGTGTTTAGAACTCTTCCAGATGTGCAATCGGACCATGCGCCGACATTTTTCGCGCCGTCGCAGGTTGTGGCTGAGCACGCAGCCCCATGCACACAACCAGGAGGACGAGATCCATGCTGAAAGCCGTAACGACCGTCGCCACCGTCATCGGGCTCGTCGGGCTTGCCGGCGCCGCGCTCGCCGCGACCGCCACCACCCCGGCAGCACCCGCCGGCGGCGCCGACCCGCTGATGGAACAGGCCCGCCAGCACTTCAAGGCGATTCCCGCCGCCATCCCCGCGGTGAAGGACAACGCCGTGACCCGCGAGAAGATCGAACTGGGCAAGATGCTGTTCTTCGAACCGCGCCTGTCCGCCAGCGGCATCTTCTCCTGCAACTCCTGCCACAACCTGGGCCTGGGCGGCGTCGACGGGCTGGAGACGTCGGTCGGCCACGGCTGGCAGAAGGGGCCGCGCAACTCGCCGACGGTGCTCAACGCCGTGCTGAACGTGGCGCAGTTCTGGGACGGCCGGGCGGAGGACCTGAAGGCGCAGGCCAAGGGCCCGATCCAGGCCAACGTCGAGATGAACGCCACGCCGGAGCACGTGCTGGGCGTGCTGAACAGCATCCCCGCCTACCCGCGCAAGTTCGCCGACGCCTTCCCGAACGAGCGCAACCCCGTCACCTTCGACAACGTGGCCAAGGCCATCGAGGCGTTCGAGGCGACGCTGACCACGCCCGCCGCCCCCTTCGACCAGTACCTGGAGGGCAAGGCCGACGCGTTGACCGACCAGCAGAAGAAGGGCCTGTCGCTGTTCATGGACAAGGGCTGCGTCGGCTGTCACACCGGCGTGAACGTCGGCGGCCACGACTACTTCCCCTTCGGCGTGGTGCAGAAGCCGGGTGCGGAGATCCTGCCGCCCACCGACAAGGGCCGCTTCGCCGTGACCAAGACGGCGGATGACGAGTACGTCTTCCGTTCGCCGACGCTGCGCAACGTGGCGCTGACCGCACCCTACTTCCACACCGGCAAGGTCTGGGACCTGCGCCAAGCGGTCGGCATCATGGGCACCGCGCAGCTGGGCGCCACGCTCAGCGAGCCGGAGATCGACGCCATCACCGCATTCCTGCACTCCCTCACCGGCCAGCAGCCGCGGGTGGAATACCCGATGCTGCCGGCCAGCACGGTGGCGACGCCGAAGCCGGTCCTTCGGTGACCTTCCGACGCCGGGCCGCGCCCGCCGCGGCCCGGCGTCATCGCTTCTCCGACCGCTCCACCTCCGCGAACAGCCAGTCGCGGAAGGCCTTGACCTTCGGCCGCGAGAAATAGTGCGGCGGCGCCACGACGTAGTAGGCGTAGTCGCTGGGCAGCGTGATGTCGAACAGGCGCACCAGCCGCCCCGCCGCCAGATCGTCGGCGGCCAGCACGCGGCGGGTCAGCGCCACCCCTTGCCCTTCCGCAGCCATTTGCAGGACCAGCGCCGAATCGGTGAAGGTGATCCCGCGCGATGCGTCGACCCCCTCCAGCCCGGCGGCGGCGAACCACGTTCCCCAGGTGATGAAATAGTCGTCGTGCAGCAGCGGCAGGCGCAGCAGGTCCGCCGGCCGCTGCGGCGCGTCCGGCCCCTTCATCAGCGACGGCGCGCAGACCGGGAAGATCTCCTCCGTCATCAACCGTTCGGTGCGCACGCCGGCCCAGGGCGGGCGGCCGAAGCGGATCGCCACGTCCACGTCCTGCTGGGCGAAGTCGGTCATGTCCGACGTGGTCTGCAGCCGCACGTCCAGTTCCGGATGCGCCGCCTGGAATCGGCCCAGGCGCATCACCAGCCACTTGGCGGCGAAGGACGGCATGGTGGAGATGGTCAGCGCCCCCGTGCTGTCCTTGCGGAATAGGCGCTGGGTGGCGTTCTCCATCAGGTCCAGCGCCTCCTTCAGCGGCGGCAGGTAGGCCTGGCCCGCGTCGGTCAGCACCAGCGCCCGGTTCATGCGGCGGAACAGCGGCAGGCCCAGCCATTCCTCCAGCCCCTTGATCTGATGGCTTACCGCCGCCTGGGTAACGTGAAGTTCCTCGGCGGCCTTGGTGAAGGACAGGTGGCGGGCCGCCGCCTCGAAGGCGCGCAAGGCGTTGAGCGGCGGCAGGCGGCGCGACATGGGGGCTCCCGGCGGTTCCGTGCGGGCGATGCGTCGGATTAGTTTTCCTAATCGACTCTATGAGAAACGGTCGTTTGTCCGCAAGAAGCGGGTCGCCCATTCTCAGTGCACGGGAGAGATTGCTGCCGGGCACCGCGGAGACGCCGCGGACCGGCGCCACGCAAAAGAGGGTATCAGCATGTCGCAGAGCACGAACACCGGGTTCTCGGGCACCGCGCATTCCGGCACCGGGCTGGGGACCTCGCACCGTGTGGGGCCGAGTGTGGGCACCGCTGTCGGCCGCTTCGTCATGGGCATCGCCGACACGGTGGCGACCTGGAACGAACGGCGCCGGCAGCGGTTGGCGCTGGAGTCGCTTCCCGACCACCTGTTGAGCGACATCGGCGTGTCGCGCGCCGACGCCGACCGCGAGGCCGAGAAGCCCTTCTGGCAGGGCTGAGCATGACCGAGAAGACCACCTGGACCGGCGGCTGCCTGTGCGGCGGCGTGCGTTACGAGATCGGCACCAAACCGTCGTCGATCTCGCTCTGCCACTGCGGCCAGTGCCGCCGCCAGCACAGCCACGTGGGCGCCTACACCGGCTTTCCGCGTGACGCCTTCCGCATGGTGAAGGAGGAGACGCTGGCCTGGTACCAGTCGTCGGAGAAGGCGCGGCGGGGGTTCTGCTCCCGCTGCGGTTCCGGCCTGTTCTGGGAAGCCATGGGCGAGCCGACGCTGGACGTGACCGCCGGCAGCCTGGACGAGTCGACGGAACTGCGCGCCCGCCGGCACATCTGGGTGGAGTTCAAGGGCGACTGGTACGACATCGGCGACGACGGCCTGCCGCGCCTCACCAGTGCGGAGCGTCTGGCCGAGAAGCAAGGGCAGGGAGGCAATTCATGAGCGCCAACGGTGATCTCCCTGGTGAACTTCCCGGCGGATGCCTGTGCGGCGCCGTCCGCTTCGTCGTGACGGAGCGGCCCATGGGCGTCGTCAACTGCCACTGCTCCCAGTGCCGCCGCTTCCACGGCCACTTCGGCGCGTACATCACCGTGCCGCGGGCGAGCGTACGGTTCGACGGCGACGCCACGCTCACGTGGTACCGTTCGTCCGCCAAGGCGCAGCGCGGGTTCTGCGGGACCTGCGGTTCGTCGCTGTTCTGGCAGGGCGACGGGGAGGCGCTGGTGGACGTGGCCGCCGGCTCGCTCGACCAGCCGACCGGCCTCGCCACCGTCCGCCACATCCAGGTGGCCAGCAAGCCCGACTACTACGAGATCACCGACTCCCTCGAACAGTTCCCGGAGAGCGCGCCCGAACCGCCCTGACCGCCGAGGCTGTCGACCTCGGTCTGCCGGATGGCGGGAAAGGCACCGGCTCCTTCGGTTGCCCAGCGGATCGCCGCGCCGATGCGCTCCAGCGCCTCCCGGCTGTCGGGGAGGGTCTGCCCGTGGGCATGGAACTCGTGGGTCATGTGCTCCCACACGTCCAGCCGGACTTGTGCCCCCTGCGCCTGGGCGACGCGGGCGAAGTCACGGATCATGTCGACGAGGATCTCCTTGCCCCCGGCCTGGAGGTAGAGCGGCGGCGCATCCCGGAAATCCTGGGCGATGGGCGACAGCTCGGCGTCGCCGAATCCGCCCGCCCCCTTGAGCCACGCCGCGAACTGCAGCGTCATGTACCCCTGCACGAGGTCGTAGCGGTCGTTGCCGAACTGGCCGGCGCCGCGCCGACCGATGTCGGTCCACGGGCTGATGCCGATCCCGATGGCGGGCTGGGGCAGCCCCGCCCCGCGCAGCGCGGCGACCGTCATCAGCATGAGATGACCGCCCGCGGAATCGCCGCACACCACAAGCTGCGCCGGATCGACGCCTCGGGCCAGCAGGAACCGGTAGGCCGCCAGCGCGTCCTCGATCTGCGCGGGGTGCGGATGCTCGGGCGTCAGGCGGTAGTCGACGGCGAAGACCGGCAGGCCCAGCGTGTCGGCCAGCATGGCGATGAAATGGCGCGTCACGGCGGCGTAGAACGTGTACCCGCCGCCGTGGAAGTACAGCACGGTGGCGGCGCCCTTGCGCACGTGTGGGATGAACCAGTCGCCGCGCGGCTCGCCGGGCAGGCTGGGCCGCACGTCGACCGCCGGGGCGCCGTCCACGACGGACACCAGACTGTCGAAATAGGCGCGGGCCTCGGCGATGTCCGCCAGCGCGAAGGCGTGGTTGAACTGCGCGCGCCAGAACAGGTTGGCGACCTCGAAGGGAATGCTCCACTCCGGCACCAGCGGCCGGCCGACGGCGCGGCGGGCCAGCACGTCGGCGCAGGCCAGGGTGAGGTTGGCGAGGCTGCGGGCTTTGTGGCGGAAACGCCCCTGAAGTATGGTCTTGGGCATGGTCGGGCTCCGGTGGCTCGGTGCTGATGTCTCCCAGCCCTGTCTCGTCCGGAACCCGCCCGGCCGTATAGAACGGAAACGACACCCACTGTGCCGCCTGCCGCCATGCCGCCTGCCGCCATGCCGCCCGCCGCCTCGGCCCGCCTGCTGTTCCCGCGCCCGGATCTCTCCGCCTGCGTGTTCATGGGCGTGGAGCGCGACACGCGCGGGGCGGCGCTGTCGGACGCCCAGCGCTTCAACTATTACCCGGCGACGCCGATGTCGCTGGTCTCCTGGATCTTCGAAGGCACCCTGCACATGGTGGAGGAGTGCTCGGGCGACGGCCGCCCGGTCCTCGGCCCGCCGCTGCCGCGCCTGGTCCTGTCCGGGCCGCAGCGCCGCCCGGTCGCGAGCTGGTCGCCGGGGCCGGTCCACGCCCTGTCGGTCGCCTTTTATCCCGACTCCCTCGCTCGCCTCACCGGCATCGGCGCGGAGTCGCTGGTCGATCGCATCCTGCCGCTGGAGGAGGCGGTGTCCGGCCCGCTGCCGGCGGCCTGCCGGTCCCTCCTGGCGCCGGACGCGGCGAGCGACCCGTTCGACCGCCTGCAGGCCCTTCTCCAACCGCTGTGGTCCGGCCCGCCCCCGCGCGAAACCAGCCTTATGTCACGGATGGGGGTGCCGCTCATGGGGGACTGGCTGCGCATCCTGGCCGTGCGGGCCGCGCTGTCCAGGGCCGGCCGGGGCGTGCGGCAGGCGCAGCGCCGCGTCAAGTCGTGGACCGGCCAGAGCCAACGCGACCTGCAGCTCTTCGCCCGCGTCGAGGACGTGGCCGTCCGCGTCAGCCGGAGCCGGGACGACGGCCCTCTCGACCTCGCCGGGCTCGCCAGCGACGCCGGCTTCGCCGACCAGTCGCACATGGGCCGCGCCGTCCGCCGCATGACCGGCGTTGCCCCCGGCCGGCTCAACGAACTCATGGCCGGGGACGAGGCGTTCTGGTTCTACCGGCTGCTCGGCGAACGGTTCGGCTGACGCGATACCGCCTCAGCCGAACGCCACCAGCACCACGGGCAGCGACAGCGCGGCCAGCAGCGTCTGCACCGTGATGACGCTGGCGATCAGCCCGTGGTCGCCGCCCATCTGGCGGGCCAGCAC
>NZ_DASPMG010000146.1:0-3818 GCF_035627195.1 Azospirillum sp. | reverse complement strand
ACCCGGCTGCGCTCCGGCGGGTAGCCGTGCAGGTCGGTCAGCTGGGTGCGCACATGCCCGGACAGGGTCACCATGGCGTCGGACAGCCGGATCTGCCGGGCGATCGACCAGTCGCGGAAGGCGTTCTCCTCGCCCGGGTGGAACAGGCCGTCGTGCAGGACGAACAGGAAACGGGCCCCCGCCGGCCGGATGACCGGGGCGACGGCCACGTCCCACACGTGGTTCATCGTGCCGATGACCGTGTCGATCCCGTGGTCCCGGATGTAGCGTCCGAACCGCCGCCGGATCAATGGCAGCCGCAGGCTGGACACCGCGGCGTGCAGCGCGCCGCGGTAGGTGTCCACGGGAAGGCCCGGCAGCCCCAGCGCCTCGTACTCCGCCCGGATCTCCGCGTCCCGGGAGTAGGACAGGTGCACCTCCAGATCGCCGCGCGCCGCCATGGCACGGGCCAGTTCCAGCGTGTAGCGCGGGCCGCCGCCCCGGCGCCCCCAATGCCAGAGCAGGACGCGCCGCGTCATGAACGCCCGCCCGCGGCGGACGCCGGACGCCGTCCGCGCAAGATCGCTTCCGCAAAAGCCGCTGGTGGGGTACCACACCGGAGCAAAGATGCGGGGAGCGGGGTCACGCTGGCGTTCCCCTGGAATGGTGACCGGAGATCAGGCATGGACGTCGGAGCCTTGGAGCGGCAGGCCACGGACAACCAGGACGTTGCCCGCGCCTTGAGCGTGGCGCGGGAGTATAGCGGGCGCCAGGAGGCACGCAAGGCGGAAGCCGTGCTGCGCCTGATCCTGTCCGGCCACCCGGAGCATCCGGAGGCCCTGCACGAGCTTGGGGTGATCGCGCTGCGCTCCGGCCGCCCGGAGCTGGCGGTGCCGCTGCTGCAGCGCGCCGTCGCCGGCGCCCCGGACCTGTGGACCTACCACAGCAACCTGGGGGTGGCCTGCCGGGCGGTCGGGCGGCAGACCGAGGCCCTGGCCGCCTACCGCGAGGCGCTGCGCCTCAACCCGCAGTCCCCCGCCTGCCATCACAACGTCGCCAACCTCCTGCGGCAGACCGGCGACCTGGATGAGGCGGTGGCGCATTACCGCCAGGCGCTCGCCGCCAACCCGGATTACCATCCCCCCCGCCTGCCCCTGGCCGAGATCCTGCACGGCGCCGGCCGCACCGCCGAGGCGCGCCGGGAGCTGAAGGCCATTCCGGCCACCGCCCCGGAGGCGAAAGCCGCCGCCGAAGCCCTCGCACGGATGGGGAACGGATGACGCGGCCGGGTGTAGCGTGGCGCCACCTGCGGGTCTTGCCGTGATGATGACGCGACTGGAGCGGTACCTGTTCCGCAACCTCCTCGTGGCGACCCTCTATTCGACCGCCGGCCTGACCATAACCATCTGGCTGACGCAGTCGCTGCGGCTGATCGAGATCGTCGTCGAGGCGGGGGCGCCGCTGCGCTTCTTCCTGTGGCTGCTGATGCTGACGATGCCGACCTTCTTCGGCTTCGTGCTGCCGATCGCGCTGGTCGGCGCCGTCCTGTTCACCTACAACCGGCTGAACATGGACAGCGAGCTGGTGGTCATGCAGGCCGCCGGCGTCGGGCTGGGGCGGCTGGCGCGGCCGGCGCTGGTGCTCGCCGCCGGGGTGATGAGCATCGTCTTCGCCCTGAACGTCTGGCTGACGCCCATGGCGCACCGCGAACTGGTGCGCCTGGAATACGCCGTCAAGAACGACTACTCGCAGCTCTTCCTGCGCGAAGGCGTCTTCAACGAGATCGGCGAGCGGCTCAGCGTCTACATGCGCAACCGCGACCGCGACGGGAACATGCTCGGCGTGCTGGTGCATGACGCCCGCGTCCCCGGCAAGCCGGTGACCATCATGGGCGAGCGCGCCGTCATGATCGCGGAGAAGGCGGGCGCGCACTTCGTCATCTTCAACGGCAACCGGCAGGAGATGGACCAGGCGAAGCAGCGCCTGTCCGAACTGTTCTTCGAGCGCTATGCGGTGGAGATCAAGGCGCAGTCCGGCCCGCGCGGCGAGCGCTGGCCGGACGCGCGCGAGCGTTCCACCGCGGAACTCCTCGACCCGCCGCCGGAGCTCACCCAGTACGACCGCGTGACGCGGCAGATGCGGGCCGAGCTGCACCACCGGCTGTCCTCGCCGCTGTTCTCGCTGGCCTTCACCCTGGTCGCGCTCGCCACCCTGCTGCCCAGCGAATACAACCGGCGCGGCCAGACGTGGCGCATAACCCTGGCGGTTCTTGTCGTGGTGGTGCTGCAGGCGGCGTCGCTGGGCCTGACCAGCCTGTCGACCCGCATGGCCGCGTTCATCCCGCTGATGTACGGGCTGCCGCTTCTGGTCCTGGTCCCGACCTCCTGGGTGCTGGCGCGGGGCCAGCAGCGGCGGCGCGGCGCGCGGCCGGCGCCGACCGCCGGCTGAGGGGGCAGCGGCCGTGCGCATCCTCTTCATCACCTCCAGCCGGATCGGCGACGTGGTCCTGTCCACCGGCTTGCTCGGGCATCTGGTGGACACGCACCCGGACGCCCGCTTCACCATCGCCTGCGGGCCGGTCGCCGCCCCGCTGCTGCGCGCCGTGCCGCGCCTCGACCGCCTGATCCCGATGGCCAAGCGGCCGTTCGGGCGGCATTGGCTGGCGCTGTGGCTGGCCTGCGTCGGCACCCGCTGGGACCTGGTGGTGGACCTGCGCAACTCGGTGGTCGGACGGTTGCTGGCGAGCCGCCGGTTCGCCGTCCACCAGCGCCGGCCCGGCGCCCACAAGGTGGAGGAGATCGCCGCCGTGCTCGGCCTCAGCCCGCCGCCGGCGCCGCGGCTCTGGATCGATGCCGGGGCGGCGGCCGAGGCCGACCGGCTGCTTCCCCCCCACGCCCCCTTCCTCGCCATCGGCCCCACCGCCAACTGGCCCGGCAAGGAATGGCCGGCCGACCGCTTCGCCGCGCTGGCGCAGCGCCTCACCGGGCCCACCGGCCCGCTGGCGGGCATGCGGGTCGCCGTGCTCGCCGCCGGGTCGGAGGCGGAGCGGGCGCGCCCGGTCCTGGCCGCGCTCGGGAGCGCCGCCATCGACCTCGTCGGCCGCACCGACCCGCTGGTTGCCGCCGCCTGCCTGCGGCGGGCCGCGCTCTATGTCGGGAACGATTCCGGGCTGATGCACATCGCCGCCGCCGTCGGCACGCCGACGCTCGGCCTGTTCGGCCCGGGGTTTCCGGAGACCTACGGGCCCTGGGGACCGGCGGCGCGCACGGTGGTCGGCGCCGAGCCGCGCGCCGCGCTGTTCGCCCGCTGGAAGGCGGGAGAGGACGGCCTGATGGACAGCATCACCCTGGAGGCGGCCGAGGCGGCGGCACGCTCGCTGTGCCTGCGGCCGGCTCTCATGTAGGGCGTGCCCGCGGCGCGCGGCCGGACGGGCCCGGCGTCACAGGTCGAAGGGGTTGCCGCGCTTCACGTTGGCGCTGAACCGCCAGGAGCGTTCCTTCTCGTCGTAGGCATGCACCCGATCCGCCTCGGCGACGACCCGGTAGCACATCTCCTGACGCTCGCCCTCGTAGCGGAGGCAGAGCCTCCCCGCCTCGGAGCGCCAGGTCCCTCGGGCGAAGGACCACTGCTGCCCCGCCGGCGGAGGGTTGGCGGGGAAGACGTAGGAGGAGAAAAGCCCGCCCGGCTTGGTGTGGATGGCCAGGCCGGCGCCGCGCCGGTTCGTGGCGACCAGCGTGTTGCCGGCGATCATCCCGCCGATCTCCGTGTCCGTCACCGGCTTCTGGGCGGGGAGCGTCGGTTCGGCGGCGGGGCCGGCGTAGCGGAAGCCGGCCGAAGGG
>NZ_DASPMG010000145.1:0-7290 GCF_035627195.1 Azospirillum sp. | reverse complement strand
CGTCGCCGTTCAGGTCGAAGGCGGCGTTGTCGGACCAGTAGTTGCCGCGCCCCTTCTCCGACCAGTCCAGGAAGCGGGTGCCGACGTACTTCACCTGCGTGCGGTTGCCGACGAAGGCGTTGTCGGTCATCACGTTGCGCTCGGACCCGGCGGTGAAGTGCACGCCGATCTCGCACCCCTCGAACCGGTTGCCGGCGAAGCGGTTCTTGTTGGCGTTGTAGATGAACACGCACTTCCAGGTGCCGGACCGCTTGGCCCCGTCCACGCTCTCGGTGTCGCGCGGGATGTCGCTGTCAGCCACGGTCTCGCGCTCGCCACTCTGTTCCGTCGCGAAGCGGCCGTCCACGACGTTGCCCTCGATGCGGGCGGAGTTGGCGTAGTTCAGCAGGAACCCGTGCTCCAGATCGCCCTTGGAGCGGTTGTTCCGGATCACCAGATTGTTCGAATACATGATGGCATAGCCCACGTCGTTGCCGACGGAGACGTTGTCCGACACTTCCGAATCGTTCGTGTACATGTAATGCACGGCGAAGCGCACGCGCTCGAACCGGTTGCCGGAGAAGACGTTGCGCTTGGACGTGGTGGTGAACACGCCGTCGCGCCCGTCGCGCACGGTGTTGTTCAGGATCTTCGTCCCCGGCGCGTTCCAGATCTGGATGCCGTTGCCGCGCTCCGCCACGCGCAGGTCGGTGCGGCCCGTCACGTCGTTGCGGCGGATCAGCGTGTCGTTGGACCCCCAGGCGTAGATGCCGATCAAATTGTCGACCAGCCGGTTGTCCTCGATCACGCCGCGGTGCGCCTCCTTGCCCAGGAAGATGCCGGCGTTCTGCTCGAACAGGCTGATGCCGGAGTTGCGCACCTCCACGCCCCGCACGGTGACGTCGGGCGCGAAGATGGTGACCGTGCTGCCCTTGCCCCCGCCGTCCACCACCGCGCCGGGCGTGCCCAGCAGCGTGACCGGCGTGCGCACCGTCACCGGTCCCGGATGCGTGCCGGGTTCCAGCACCAGCGTGTCGCCGGGGGCCGCCGCGTCCAGGGCGCCTTGCAGCGCGCCGGGTGCGACCTCCACCGTCGCCGCCCCGGCGGCCGAGGCCGCCAGCGCCAAAAACGCCGTGCCGAGGAGGAGGGGGAGGTGGGGCATGGGGAACCTTGATGTGATGGAAGCTTAAAGCCCCTCCCCCCTTGCGGGGGAGGGGTTTGGGGAGAGGGGGATTACGCCCGGAAGGGCGGAAGAAAACTCTTTTCCCGCCTTCCGGCGGTAACCACCCTCTCCCCAACCCCTCTCCCGTCAAGGGAGAGGGGCTTTAGGCCATGCTTTACACCGCCCGCGGCTCGACGATCATGCGGCCGCCCATCTCCATGTGGAGCGCGTGGCAGAACCACTGGCAATAGTACCAGTGCACGCCCGGCCGCTCGGCCACGAAGGTGACGGACGAGGTCTGCTGCGGGCCGATCTCCATGGCGATGCCGTGGTTGGTCAGCGTGAAGCCGTGCGTCAGGTCGTCCACGTCATCCATGTTGGTGAGGTAGATCGTCACCTCGTCGCCCTGCTTGACGGTGAACTCCTCCAGGCCGAAGGCCGGGGCCCGCTGCCACATGTAGACGCGCACCTTGTTGCCGTCGCGGATGACCTTGGCGTCGTCCTCCAGGCTCACGCCGTCCGCCTTCGCCTGTTTGCGGGCGTCTTCCCACATCGGGTCGTTGCGGTCGAACACGCTCTTCGGGTTCACCTTGGAGCGGTGGACGATCAGCGTGTCGTGCGGCTCGGCATAAGTCGGGCCGTCGTGCACCAGCTTCATCTCGTCGCCCGAGATGTCGATCAGCTGGTCGTTCTCCGGCTTCGACGGACCCACGTTCAGGAAGCGGTCCTTGGAGAACTTGTTCAGCACGATCAGCCACTTGCCGTCGGCCTCCTTGGTCTGTCCCATGGAGGAGTGCAGGTGGCCCGGCTGATAGTGCACGTCCAGCTTCTGGACGATCGGATCGACCTTCTCGCCCTTGTAGGCGCGCTTGGCCTTGTCGATGTTCCACTTCACCACCTGGCTGTCCAGGAACAGGGTGGTGTAGGCGTTGCCGCGCCCGTCATAGGCGGTGTGCAGAGGCCCGAGGCCCAGCTTCGGCTCGGCCACGATCACGTCGCGCGGCTGGATCTTGTCGTCGAACAGGTCGTCCAGCTTGCGCACGTCCATCACCGACACGGTCGGCGACAGCTTGCCGTTGACCGTCACGTGGATGCCGTCCGGGGCGGCGTTGATGCCGTGCGGGCTGTTGGGGATCGGCACGTAGCGGGTGAAGGGCGAACCCTTGCGGCCGTCCACCACCGGAACGCCGTTCATCATCTGCACCTTGCCGGCCTTCACGGCCTCCTCGATGCGCTTGATGTTGAAGATGACGATCCAGTCCTGCTCGTTCGCGGTCATCTCGGCGGTGGTCACGCCGGCTTCCGAGTTGTAGCAGGTCGAATAGGCGTACTTGCCCTGGTAGTCGGCCTCGGTGTTGTCCAGGTTGCCGTCGACCCACACCTGCCACGCCACCTTCATGGTGTCGCCGTCGATGGCGGAGAAGTGCGTGCGGTACTTCTTCGGATCGATGTTCTTGCCGTCGTTCGGCATCGGCACGATCTGCTCGGCGTTGGCGAAGACGTAGCCGGTGCGCGGGTACTTCTGCAGGCGCAGGCCGTGGATCGCCGACACGTTCGGGATCTCGATGACCTTGTCCACCTTCATGATGTCGGCGCGGATGCGGGCGACGCGGGTGTTCGCCTTGTCGTTCACGAAGATGTAGCGGCCGTCGTAGGTGCCGTCGGTGAACGACATGTGCGGGTGGTGCAGGTCGCCGTTCAGCCAGTTCCCGCCCTTGTTGGCCAGGAACTTCCTGGTCTCCTCCGACAGGCCCTCGGTCAGGATCTTCAGGCTTTCGTTCGTCTGGCCCCAGCCGGACGCGCTGCAGCGGTTGAACACCGGGATGCGGTGCAGCTCGCGCATGCTGGGCGCGCCGAGGATGCGCAGCTCGCCCGAATGGCCGCCGGAGTGGAAGACGTAGTATTCGTCGAGGTCGCCCGGCTTCACCTCGTACTTCTGGCCCGAGGCGGTGGCGGCCTGCGCCGGGGAGGCGCCCAGCAGCGAGCCGCCGGCCGAAACGGCGGCCCCGCCGCCGACCGCGCCCACGACGCCCGCCATCACGGCGGCCTTGGCGGTTCCGCCCAGCAGATCGCGCCGGTTCATGCCAGCCGGCTTGTCCTCGTTGTTCGACATCTGTCGTCGCTCCTCGAAGTTGCCCCGGGGAGGGGCCTGGTGGTCCTGGTTGGTTGATTGGTGCTCAGTCCGCCCGCGGGCGCATGGTCAGCGCGCCGCTGGCGGGGTCGGTGGTCAGCACCGCCTCGCGCGCCTTCGGCGCGGGTGCGGTGTCGGCGGATGCCTCGCGGCGCTCGCGCTTCAGGCGCTTCTGGATCACCACCGGGCACTTGCGGTCGTGGTGGTACAGAACCTGGCAGTGCAGGCACTGGATGCATTCGTTGGGGTTGATCTGTCCGTCCGGGTGGATGGCCTGGACCGGGCATTCGTTGGAGCAGCGCTTGCAGGGATTCCCGCACTCGCGGTAGCGCTTCAGCCAGTCGAACATGCGCATCCGGCCGGGGATCGCCAGTGCGGCACCCAGCGGGCACAGGTAGCGGCAGAAGAAGCGCTCGATGAACAGCCCGGCGGCAATCAGTGCCACGGCGAACAGGACGAACCACCACTCCCGGACGAAGTGCAGGATGATGGCCGTCTTGAACGGTTCCACCTCCGCCGCCCGCTCGGCGTCGGCCAGCGAATACAGCGACAGCCCGAACAGCAGGAGGAAGATCATGTACTTGATCGGCCACAGCCGCTGGTGCAGGCCGAAGGGCACGGTGACCTGCGGGATCTTCAGCGCCTTGGCACCCTTGGTCGCCAGCTCCTGCAAGGCGCCGAACGGGCACAGCCAGCCGCAGAACGCACCCCGGCCCCAGAACAGCAGCGACGCCGCCACCGAGAACCACAGGATGAACACCAGCGGGTCCATCAGGAAGTAGTCCCAGCGGAAATCCGTGCGGAGCGCGTTGGCGAACGTCAGCACGTTGACGACCGACAGCTGCGCTTTCGCCCACCAGCCGAGCCACACCAGCGTGAACACCAGGAACGCCGTGCGCACGCGCCCATACAGCACCGGGCGCTGCACCAGCAGGTCCTGGAAGAAGAAGATCGTGGTCAGCACGCCGATGGCGATCACCACCACCGCGATGTCGAACACGCGGTTCTCCCACACGCGGCGCCACAGCGGCACTTCCTCGGCCTCGTCCTGCGCGGCGGCGGCAGCGGCGGCGGTGGCGGCCGGGGTGGGGGCGGCCGGCGCCGGGGCGGCGACGCGCTCGATCTTCAGGTACTTGTCCGGCGTCTGGTAGCCCAGGTCGAAGGTGACGAAGGCCTTGTCCATGGCGCTGGTGGCGCGGGCGACCAGCAGCTGCAGCCGCCACGGCTCGGCCGGGTCGAACTCGGCGCCGTCGGGCAGGGCGAACAGGCCGATTTCCGGGAAGTTCGGCGATCCCGCGGCGGCGAGGCTGCCCAGGCGCTTGTGGATGCGGTCGCGGAATCGGGCGCTGCCCTCGTTCTGGATCAGCTCGAACCGGTCGAAGATGCCGCCGCGCACATAGCCCGAACCCTTGAAGGAATAGCGCCCGCTGCCGGCCACGACGATGGCGTGCTGGCCCGGCTTCAGCCACGCCCGCATCGTCTCGTACTCGGCGTCGCCCAGCAGGCTGCGCCCGACCGTGGGGATGGTGGCGAGGCCGACGTAGAGGTCGATGAAGCTCTCGCCCGGTTCGCCCGGCTCCGGCCGCGCGATCGCCTCGGCCTTGCCCGTGCGCTCGAACGCGGCGTTGACGTCGCCGACGCTCAGCGTCAGCCGCCGCACCGATCCGTCGCCGACCAGCGATTCCCAGTCGCGCACCTCGCCCGGACCCGGCAGCAGGCTCTTCACCACCGTGGGTGCGGCTTCCGGTGCGGCGCTGCCCAGCGCCTGCATCACCTTCTTGCCCGACCGCACGATGGAATCGCCGATCACCATGACGGTGACCGTGGCGCCCGACACGATGTCCACCGGCGGCGTGGCGGCCGACTGCGACGCCAGCTCCAGCACGCTGCGGCCGACGTAGCCGTTGATGAAGGTGGTGATCTTCTCCAGCGGGATGCCGATCAGGACGATCGGTTCGTGGTGGTCCACCATCTTGGCGCCGGACACCACGCCGTCCGGCTTCAGCCCGACCACCACGTGGATGGGCCGGCCCGAATAGCCGGTGGTGTTGACGAAGTCGGAGTTCAGGTAGGCGTAGCCGACCAGCGCGTCGCCCTTGTGCACCGGCGCCAGCGGGGCGCTGGCCTGGATCGGCCCGAAGCGGTCGGCCCCGGCGAACAGCTCGCCCGGCTGCACCTTCGACAGGTAGCGGCCCAGCAACGGCTCCGCCGCGCCCGCAGGGGACACGAGCAGCAGAACCGCCGCCAGGACGGCCAGAAGAAGTGTTGCGATGGTGTACCGTGCAGCCCCGGTCATTCGTCCGATCCGGTATTGCGGAAAATGCCGCCGGGAATATCCGTAAAGTCATAAGGGGTATCACCGGCTTCGGTCCGGATTAGAGCAGCAGGCGGCCGGTCGTTTCTTGACTCCGATCAAGTCGCGGGCTGTTTTACGCAGGCACCATCTCCAGTGCAGTGCGGCGAAGGCGGGGCGAAATCGTGAAAAAACTCTTCGAATCCGAGCCTTTTACGGCGCTGACTTCGGTTGAGGAACTGCTGGGCATGGCGCTCGCCATGGAGGAGGAGGCGGTCCGCCGCTACCGCCAGCTGGCCTCCCTGATGGACGCGCGCCACGCGCCGGACACCGCCGCCGTGTTCCTGGCCTTGGCCGAGGAGGAGCAGGACCACGCGCACGCCATCGCCGCGCTGGCCGGCCGCCTGGGCCGTGCGGCGCCCGAGGGTGCCGCCTACAGCTGGCGCCTGCCGCCGGAGATCGGCGCCTCCTGGGACGACCTGACCGACCGCACCCGCGTGACGCCCTACAAGGCGCTGGCGGTGGCCGTGCTGAACGAGCAGCGCGGCTTCGCCTGGTTCAGCTACGTCTCCGCCAACGCCACCGACCCCGAGCTGCGCCGGCAGGCCGAGGCGCTGGCCAACGAGGAGCTGACCCACGCCGCCCTGCTGCGCCGCGAGCGCCGCGCCGCCTACCGCCGCGAACGCGCCGCCGCCCCGGCCGAAGCGCCCTCCACCGTCGAGGAACTGGCGGCCCTGCTGCGCCCCCGCCTGTCCGCCGCCGCCCGCCGCCACGCGTCCTTCGCCGCCGCCCTGTCGGCGGCCGGCGACATGGAAAGTGCCGCCCTGCTGACCCGCATCGCGGCGCAGGAGGGCGGCGCCCCGCCGACACCCCCGGCCCCGCCGGCCCCGCCCGCCGACCTGCTGCGCGCCGCGATGGCGCCGTGCGCCGAACTGTCCGAACTGCTGGCCGACATCGCCGCGAGCGCCACCGAGGAACCCGTCCTCCTCGCCGCCCAGCGCCGCCAGGAGGAGGCGGTGGCCCACATGCAAGCCATCGCGGAACGGCTGCGGCGCGTATAAAACGCCCTCCCCCTGCTCTGCAGGGGGAGGGAAGGGGCCCACGAAGTGGGAAGGGTGGGGGCAACGCCCATCGTGGCAGGCGGGAGTATCGGCTGGCGATGCAAGTGCGAATTTAAAACACAAAGATCAGAAGATCAGAAGAGTTAAAGGATCGCGCCAACGCGCGCGCCTCGCACCGAAGCCGCTGCGCTGGCAAGCCCTTCTGTTCTTTCAATCTTTTGAGATTCGTGTTTTTGATCAGCACCTTCTTCGCCAGCCGATGCGCCGCTGATCATCGCGAAGAACTTGCCCCCACCCTCCCAAGCTTCGCTTGGGCCCCTCCCTCCCCCGCCGGAGGCAGGGGAGGGGTATAAAATCACAGCCCTCCCTCCACCGAATCCGCCGCTTCCTTCAGGATCTCCGCGCTGCGCTTCAGCGCGGCGGCCTCCGCGTCCGTCAGGTCCGGCATCACCGTCTCCAGCACGCCGCCGGCGCCCAGCACGCGCGGCAGCGACAGCGCCACCTCCGGCACGCCGGCCACGGAGTCGTTGAGGATGGAGCAGGTCAGCACCGCCCGCTCGTTCCCGGCGATGGCGCCGACCAGCCGGGCGATGCCGCCGCCGATGCCGAAGGCGGTGTGGCCCTTGCCCTCGATGATGCGGTAGGCGGCGCGGCGCACGCCGTC
>NZ_DASPMG010000144.1:0-2593 GCF_035627195.1 Azospirillum sp. | reverse complement strand
CTTCGAGACGATGAAGATCTCGATCGCGCAGGCCAAGCAGCGCCACCTGGGCGACCCGTCCACGTCCAACGAGCGCACGATCTTCCAGATGATCCATCCGGATGTCTGCCGCACGGCGCAGCTCGTCATGGGCATGACCATGCTGAAGCCCAACAACACCTGGAACAGCATGCCCTGCCACACGCACGAGCGGCGTTGCGAGGTCTACTTCTACTTCGACCTGCCGGACAGCGCCCGCCTGTTCCACTTCATGGGCGAGCCGACCGAGACCCGCCACATCGTGGTCGCCAACGAGGAGGCGGTGATCAGCCCCAGCTGGTCGATCCACTGCGGCGTCGGCACGCACAACTACACCTTCATCTGGGCCATGGGCGGCGACAACCAGGACTTCGACGACATGGACGCCGTGCCCCTGGCGACCATGCGCTGACGCCACCCTCTTGACCCGGGAGACACCGACATGACCCATCCCTTCGACCTGACCGGCAAGGTGGCGCTGGTCACCGGCGCCAACACCGGCATCGGACAGGCCATCGCCGTGGCGCTGGCCGGTGCCGGCGCCGACATCGCCGCCGTGGACATCGCCCCCCTCGACGAGACCAAAGGCCTGGTGGAGGCGGCCGGGCGGCGCTTCCACAGCATGAAGGCCGACCTCACCAGCATCGCCCCGGTGCCGGGGCTGGTGGAGGAGACGGTCGCCGCCTTCGGCCAGCTGGACATCCTGGTGAACAACGCCGGCCTGATCCGCCGCGCCGACGCCGTCGACTTCACCGAGGCCGACTGGGACCTGGTGATGAACATCAACGTGAAGACGCTGTTCTTCCTGTGCCAGGCCTTCGGCCGCTACGCCATCGGCCAGGGGCGCCGGGGGAAGATCATCAACATCGCCTCCATGCTGTCCTTCCAGGGCGGCATCCGCGTGCCGTCCTACACCGCGTCCAAGAGCGGCGTCGCCGGCATCACCAAGCTGCTGGCGTGCGAGTGGGCGGCCAAGGGCATCAACGTCAACGCGCTGGCGCCCGGCTACGTGGCCACCAACAACACCGCGGCCCTGCGTGCCGACGAGCAGCGCAGCGCCGAGATCCTGGGCCGCATCCCGGCCGGGCGGTGGAGCGTGCCGGCCGACCTGGGCGGGCCGGCGGTGTTCCTGGCGTCGGACGCGTCCGACTACGTTCACGGCACCATCGTTCCCGTCGACGGCGGGTGGCTGGCGCGCTGACGCGCGCGGCCCGGCATTCCGTGACGAAAGGGGTGCGGATACCTCTTGCGCCGTTCGTGATATACTAGTACGATAATCAGGTCTTCGTCGTGGCGGTTTGCTGCTGATACCGAGCGACGATGGGCGTTTCCTCCCTAGACTCGGGCCACCGGGCGTTCGCGCGCCGGTGGCCTTTTTTCTTGTGCCCAACGTGGCGCGGACGTGCGACATTCTGTCCTGGAGCGGCATCCGGCCCGTTCCGGCTTGCGTCGCAAACTAATATATTAGTATCATAGACCGCGAAAGTCAGGGCGATCCCGCCAGCCACAGGAGACGAACCATGGACGTGTCCGCGCGCCGCGTTGCGGCCCTGGGCGAATGCATGATCGAGCTGTTCCGCCGGCCCGACGGCGCGCTCACCATGGGGTTCGGCGGCGACACGCTGAACACCGCCGTCTACCTCGCCCGCCTGGGCACGGCGGTGGATTACGTGACCGCGCTGGGCGACGACCCGCACAGCGACGCCATGCTGGCCGCCTGGGCGGCCGAAGGGGTGGGGACGGGGCGCGTGCCGCGCCTGCCCGGCCGCCTGCCCGGTCTCTACATGATCGAGACGGACGACAAGGGGGAGCGCCGCTTCCTCTACTGGCGCGACCGGGCGCCTGCGCGAGAGCTGTTCGTGCTGCCGCAGTCGCCGGCCCTGGTGGAGGCGCTGGAGGGCTACGACCTGCTCTACCTCTCCGGCATCAGTCTGGCGATCTGGGGCGAGGAAGGGCGCGCTGTGCTCTACCCGCTGCTCGACCGCGTGCGGCGGCGCGGCGGGCGCGTCGCCTTCGACACCAACTGGCGCCCGCGCCTGTGGCCGGACCGCGCGACGGCGCGCCGCGCCTATGACGCGATGCTGGCGCGCACGGACATCGCGCTGCCCGGCGTGGGCGACCTGCGCGACCTCTATGACGATGCCGACGCGGACGCCGTGCTGGGCCGCGTGCGCGCCGCCGGCGTGCCGGAGATCGTGCTGAAGCTCGAGGAACCCGGCTGCCGCGTGGTCGACGATGGCCTGAACGCGCCCGTGGACGCGCTGGTGCCGGCCGAGCGGGTGACGGCGGTCGTCGACACCACGGCCGCCGGGGACAGCTTCAGCGCCGGCTACCTCGCCGCGCGCCTCGCCGGCCGAACGCCGGAGGCGGCGGCGCGCGCCGGCCATCGCCTCGCCGCCGTGGTCATCCAGCACCGCGGCGCCATCATCCCGCGCGCGGCGATGGCCGCCGCCACATCCTGACGGGGGAGGGCGTCATGGCTGCGATCCCCAACTCCGCGCGGCCCAACCCCACCCGCAGGGGCACCGCCGCGACGACGATCTACCGCGACCTGCGCGACGCCATCGTGTCGCTG
>NZ_DASPMG010000143.1:0-13907 GCF_035627195.1 Azospirillum sp. | reverse complement strand
GCGCGCTGCGCCGGCGCGTCCTCGCCCACCGCGGGCTGGTCGCCGGGCTCGCCGTCCTCGGCCTGATCCTGGCCGCCGCCGCCCTGGCGCCGCTGCTGGCGCCGCACGACCCCTACCGGCAGGCCCTGATGGAGCGGCTGGTCCAGCCCGTCTGGTACGCCGACGGAAGCTGGGACCACCCGCTCGGCACCGACCACCTGGGGCGCGACTACCTGAGCCGGCTGCTCTTCGGCGCCCGGGTGTCGCTGCTGATCGGCTTCGCCACGGCGCTGCTGTCCGGGCTGATCGGCACGACGCTAGGGGTGTGCGCCGGCTACTTCGGCGGGCGCGTCGACATGGTGGTGACCTTCCTCGTCACCGTGCGCCTGTCGACGCCGGTGGTGCTGGTGGCGCTGGCGGTGGTGGCGCTGTTCGGCGGCTCGCTGCAGGTGGTGGTCGGCGTGCTGGGGGCGCTGCTGTGGGACCGCTTCGCGGTGGTCATGCGCTCCTCCACCCTGCAGGTGCGCAGCCAGGAGTACGTGACGGCGGCGCAGGCGGTCGGCTGCTCGGTGCTCCGCGTCATCCTCGGCGAGATCCTGCCCAACGTCCTCAACAACCTCATCATCGTCGCCACGCTGGAGATGGCGCACGCCATCCTGCTGGAGGCGGCGCTGTCCTTCCTCGGCCTGGGCGTGCAGCCGCCGCTGCCGTCCTGGGGCCTGATGGTCGCCGAGGGCCGCGACAACCTGTTCTTCGAGCCGTGGCTGATCACCATCCCCGGCGTCGCCCTGTTCCTGCTCGTCCTGTCCATCAACCTCGTCGGCGACGGCATCCGCGACGTCACCGCCCCGGAAAGCCGGATGTGAGGCCTCCCATGACCCCCGTCCCTATGACCTCCGTCCCCTTGCCGCCCGAACCGGCGGCGCCCCCTCCCCAAGCCGTGCCCGTCTTGCGGGTCGAGGGACTGTCGGTCGACCTGCCGACCGCGGCCGGCACCCTGCACGCCGTGCGCGACGTCTCCTTCCAGGTCGCCAGGGGCGAGACCCTGTGCATCGTCGGCGAGTCCGGCTGCGGCAAGTCGCTGACCTCGCTGGCGATCATGGACCTGCTGCCGTCCCGCGCGCGGCGCACCGCGCGGCGCATGGAGTTCGCCGGCACCGACTTGGCCGGGCTGCCCGAGGCCGCCATGCGCGGCATCCGCGGCAACCGGATGGCGATGATCTTCCAGGAGCCGATGACCTCGCTCAACCCGTCCTACACGATCGGCGACCAGCTGACGGAGGCGCTGCGCTGCCACGCCCGCACCGGCCGGGCCGAGGCGCGGGAGCGGGCGGCCGAGCTGCTGGCGCTGGTCGGCATTCCGGCAGCGCGGGAACGGCTGGGGCAGTACCCGCACCAGCTGTCTGGCGGCCTGCGCCAGCGGGTGATGATCGCCATGGCGCTGATGTGCTCGCCCGAGCTGCTGATCGCCGACGAGCCGACGACGGCGCTGGACGTCACCATCCAGGCGCAGATCCTGCGCCTGCTGGCCGACCTGAAGCGGCGCGGCGACCTTGCTGTCATCCTCATCACCCACGACCTGGGCGTCGTCGCCCGGCTGGCCGACCGCGTCGCCGTCATGTACGCCGGAACGGTGGTGGAGGACGGGCCGGTGGAGGCGGTGTTCGGCCGCCCCGCCCACCCGTACACAAAGGGCCTGCTCGACTGCATCCCGGTTCCCGGCCGCACGCCGCCGGGCTCCGCGCTCGGTTCGATCCCCGGCATGGTGCCCAGCCTGATCGGCGACCTGCCCGGCTGCGCCTTCGCGGCGCGCTGCGGCCACGCCACCGCCGCCTGCACCGAGCGCGCGCCGCCCCTGCGGCGCGGCGGGGACGGGCACGGCTTCCGCTGCATCCTGGAGGGACGGGCATGAACGCCGCCCATCTTCCCGTTCTCGAACTGCGCGGCGTCAGCCGCACCTTCCACGTGCGCCGCTCGCCGTTCCGCCCCGCGGCGGCGCTGCACGCCGTCGACGACGTGTCGCTGCGCCTGCACCGCGGCGAGGTGCTGGGGCTGGTCGGCGAGTCCGGCTGCGGCAAGAGCACCCTGTCGAAGATCCTGCTGGGCCTGCTGCCGCCCTCGTCCGGCCAAGTCCTGGTGGACGGCGCCAGCCTGTCGGGGTCCGGCCAGCGGGCCTTCGCGCGGCGCATCCAGCCGGTGTTCCAGGACCCGTATTCGTCGCTGAACCCGCGCAAGACGGTGGCGCAGATCGTCGGCCTGCCGCTGACCGTCCACGGCATCGGCACGCGCGCCGGCCGGCGCGAGGCGGTGGAGGACATGCTGGGCCGGGTCGGCCTGCCGCCGCGCGTGCTGGACAACCACCCCAACCAGCTCTCCGGCGGCCAGCGCCAGCGGGTGGCCATCGCCCGCGCGCTCATCATGCACCCGGAGGTGGTGATCTGCGACGAGCCGACCTCGGCGCTCGACGTGTCGGTCCAGGCGCAGATCCTCAACCTGCTGATCGAGCTGCGCCGGGACCTCGACCTGACGATGCTGATGATCAGCCACAACCTCGTCGTCATCGAGCACATGGCGACCCGCATCGCCGTCATGTACCTGGGCCGCATCGTCGAGGAGGGGCCGACCGAACGGCTGTTCCGCCGGCCCCGGCACCCCTACACCAGGGCCCTTCTGGACTCCGTGCTGACGCCGGAGCCGGGGCTGGGCGTGCCGGATCCCCTGCCGGGCACCGCCCTTCCCGATCCCCTGAACAGGCCCGCCGGCTGCGCCTTTCATCCCCGCTGCCCGATCGCCACCGACCTCTGCCGGACGGCGCCGCCGCCGCGCGTCGCCGACGACGCGGGCTTCGTCGAGTGCCACCGGCCCGGCGGCGCCGGAGGTGCGGCATGACGATGCTGTCCGCCCCGACGCCATCGGACATGGTGCCGCCCGCCATGGTCTGCCGGTCCGGCGAACTGGTGACCGAGGGCTATCACATCCCGGCCCGCGACCCCGGCATCGCGCTCTACCTGCGCAACAAGCGGCCGGCCGGGATGGAGCGCTTCTCGGCCGAGCGGACGGTGCTGCTGGTGCACGGCTCCAGCTATCCGGCCCACACCGCCTTCGACCTGCCGCTCGACGGGATGTCGTGGATGGACTTCATCGCCGGCCACGGCTTCGACGTCTACTGCCTGGACCTGCGCGGCTTCGGCCACTCGACCCGCCCGGCCGAGATGGACGGGCCGCCGGCCGCCGCCCCGCCGGTCGTCGACACGCGGACGGCGCTGCGCGACGTGGCGGCCGCCGTCGACCACATCCTGGCCCGCCGCGCCGTGCCCCGCTTGTCGCTGATCGGCTGGTCGTGGGGCGCCACCCTGGCCGGCGCCCACGCCGCCGGGCATCCGGAGCAGGTCGGCCGCCTCGTGCTCTACGCCCCGCAGTGGCTGCGCGACACCCCGCACCCCGCCGCCGGGAAGGGGCCGCTGGGCGCCTACCGCACCATCACCATGGCGGACGCCCGGCAGCGCTGGCTGGCCGGCGTGCCCGCCGACCGGCAGGAGGCGCTGCTGCCCGCCGCCTGGTTCGACGCCTGGGCCGCCGCGACGCTCGCCAGCGATCCGCGGGGGGCGGAGTCCTTCATCCGCGCCCCCAACGGCAACATCGCGGATTCGCAAGCCTACTGGAGCGCCCGCCGGCCGCTGTACGATCCCGGCCGGATCACCGCCCCCGCCCTGGTGGTCGTCGGCGCCTGGGACGTCGACACGCCGCCGGCCATGGCCCAGCGGGTGTTCGAGGCGCTGTCGGCCAGCCCGGCGCGGCGGCTGGTGGTGATCGGCGACGCCACCCACACCGTGCTGATGGAGCGCAACCGCCTGCAGCTGTTCCGCGAGACGCAGCTGTTCCTCGGCGAGACGGGGTGACGCCATGCGGATCGTCGTCGCCCCCGACTCCTTCAAGGGATCGCTGACGGCGGCCGAGGCCGCGGCGGCGATCGCCTGCGGCTTCCGCGCCGTGCTGCCGGACGCCGACATCGTGTCGCTGCCCATGGCCGACGGCGGCGAGGGAACCGTCGACGCCCTGCTCGGCATCCTCGGCGGGCACGCCAGGACCGTCACCGTGCGGGATCCCTTCGACCGGCCGGTCGCCGCCCGCTATGGCTGGATGCCGCAGGCGCGGCTGGCGGTGGTG
This sequence comes from Azospirillum sp., assembly GCF_035627195.1. Classification (GTDB taxonomy): domain Bacteria; phylum Pseudomonadota; class Alphaproteobacteria; order Azospirillales; family Azospirillaceae; genus Azospirillum. The sequence continues at coordinate 9,761 of NZ_DASPMG010000143.1, read as the reverse complement.
GAGACGGCGGCGGCGTCCGGCCTGCCGCTGCTCGCCGGCGACGGGCCGGACCCGCTGCGGGCCTCCAGCTTCGGCACCGGGCAACTGGTGCGCGACGCGCTGGACCGGGGCGCCCAGGCGGTGATCCTCGGGCTCGGCGGCAGCGCCACGGTGGACGGCGGCACCGGCTTCCTCGAAGCGCTGGGGGTCCGCTTCCTGGACGACGCCGGGCGCCCCCTGCGCGCGGCCGGCGGCACGCTGGGGCGCATCGCCCGCATCGATTCCTCCGGCCTCGACCCGCGGCTGCGCGCGGCGGCGGTCATCGCCGCCTGCGACGTGACCTGCCCGCTGCTGGGGCCGTCGGGAGCGGTGCACGTGTTCGGCCCGCAGAAGGGCGCCACCCCGGAGCTGCTGCCGGCGCTGGAAGCGGGCATGGCCCGCTACGCCGAACAGGTCCGGGCGCTGACCGGCCGCGACTTTGCCGATGCGGCGGGCGGCGGTGCCGCCGGCGGTCTTGGCTTCGCGTTGCGGGCCTTCGCCGACGCGGAGCTGCGCAGCGGCTTCTCCCTGATCGCCGATTTCGGGCGACTCGCGGACCGGATCGCCGGCGCGGACCTCGTGGTGACCGGGGAGGGACGGCTGGACGCCCAGTCCTTCCACGGCAAGACGCCGCTGGGCGTGGCGCGCCTCGCCCGCGCCGCCGGGGTGCCGGTGGTGGCCTTCGCCGGCCGCGTGGACGGCGACGCGGCCGCCTTCCGGGAGGAGGGCATCGTGGCCGCGCACGCCATCGCCGACGCCACGATCCCGCTGGAGCGCGCGATGGCCGAAGCCGCCGGCCTGCTGGAGCGATGCGCCCGCCGCGCCGCGGAGGCCGTGACCGGCGGGACGATCCTGCGCTGACGGCCGCACCATAACCGGCGGGCGGGGGCGGCGCCGGCTGGCGCCGCCCCCGCCCGCGTCATCCTCCCGGTCCCAGAAGGACAATGTCGCCGGCGCCGAGCGTCCGCACGTTGAGCGTGGCGAGGGCCACCGCCGCCCCGGCGCCCGACCCGTCGGCATCGAAGGACAGCATTCCGGTGCGCGTGTTGAAGACGAAGGTCGCGTCCGCGGTGGCCGGAGCGTCCAGCGCGAAGTGCCGGGCCGGCAGCGTGCCGCCGCCCGCGCCCGGGAAGTTCGGGCTGAACAGCAGCAGCTTGTCCACCCCGGCCTCGAAGTCGGCGATCACGTCGCCGCCCTCCTCGGCGGCGTTAATGCGGAATACGTCGGCCCCCCGCCCGCCATAGAGCGTGTCGGCGCCCCGGTTGCCGGCCAGCAGGTCGTTGCCCTGGCCGCCCCACAGCACGTCGTCGCTCTGCCCGCCGAACAGCGTGTCGTCGCCGAGCTGGCCGTACAGCACGTCGTCCGCCCGGTTGCCGTAGAGAATGTCCCCGTCCTGCCCGCCGAACACCGTGTCGCGGTCCTGGCCGCCGAAGATCGTGTCGGCGCCCTGGTTGCCGTAGACGAAGTCGTCCTGCTGGTTGCCGTACAGCACGTCGTTGCCGATGCCGCCGGTCACCGTGTCGGCCCCCTCGTCGCCCCACAGCTGGTCGTCGCCGCCTTCCGAGCCCACGAAGTCGTTGCCGCCGCCGCCGCGCAGCGTGTCGTCGTCGGCGCCCAGCACGATGATCTGGTTGCCGCTGTCGCCGACCACCATCTGGCTGCCCTCGCCGCCGGTGACCTGGACGTCGCCGACGATTGCCGCGAACTCGACGTTTTGCAGCTGGATGACGGTGCCCCTGGGCAGGTTGCGCACGTCGATGACGATGGCCTGCTGCTGCGTGCCGGGGGTCGTCCCGCCGCCGGTCGCCGGGACGGCGGGCGTGCCGGTGATGACGATGGGCGCCGACGGCGGGGCCGTCGGGTCGGCGACCACCGGGATGATGGTGCGCACCGTCAGGTTGGTGGCGGGCGGCAGCACGTCGAGGAAGGTCTGCCCGACGCCGGTCATCGCCGTCTGGTCGCCCGGCTGGTCCTGGGTGCGGTTCCGGATGGCGCGGATGAGCCCCTCCAAGCCGCTGCCGGTGGTCGTGCCGGTGCTCTCCACCGTCAGGCCGACGCCGACCGGCAGGTGTGCCTCCAGAACCGGCTGGCCGGTGCCGCCGTCCCGGGCCAGCGGGATGTCGGCGTTGCTGGTGGCGGCGTTTTCCTCGCGGCGCCCGGTGGTGACGATCGGCACCTCCAGGGTCTGCGTCACCGTGCCGTCGGTCGCGGTCTGCGTGGTTTCCCGGACGACCACGCCGTCCACGGTCCGCGTCGTGGTCGGCGGCGTCTCCTCCTGCGCGGGCGGCGTCACGACGGGGATATTGCCCACGATGTCCGTCCCGTCGAGGACGAAGTTCGACACGCCGTAGGTGCCGGTCAGGGTGACCGTCAGTTCCGCCGCGTCGGCGTCGCCCTCGGTGTCGATATGAAGTGTGGTGACGCCGTCGGCGGCGGTGATCTGCACCGAGTTGGCGGCGACGGTGGTGCCGGTGCCCACGGTGACCGTGCCGCTGGCCGAGGCGCGCCCGGTCACCCGGATGCGGTCGCCGTTGGCGAAATCGGCGATGGTGTCGGTACCGTCGCCGGTGGCGGCGTAGGCGAAGACGTCGTTGCCGCCGCCGCCGCTCAGCGTGTCGGCGCCGGTGCCGCCGGACAGGGTGTCGGCGCCGCTGCCAGCCGCGAGCGTGTCGGCGCCGCCGCCGCCGTAGACGACCGAGCAGGCCGCCCCCGTGTCGGTGAAGCGGTCGTTGCCGGCGAACAGGTAATAGCTGAGGTAACCCAGCGAGTTGTTGACCGTCGCCGCGCTGTTCACGGTGACCGTGGTGGCGTTGGCGACGGTGCTGCCCGTCTCCACCGGCAGGTACTGCGCGTCCACGTCATCGTTGTCGAAGACGGCGTAGTAGGTGTTGTTGACGCTGTTGTTCGTCAGGGTGTGCGCCGCCGCCTGCGTGCCGCCTTCCCCGATGACGCCGATGAACACGTTCATCAGGGTGTTGTCGTGGATGTTGACGGCGGTCGGCGCGTTGCTGATGTCGAAGCCGTAGGCGCCCTGCCATCCCGGGGTGCCCCCCGAACTGCTGATGGTGTTGCCGTACGCCTCGATGGCGCCCGTGTTGAAGAGCAGGATGCCGGTGGCGTTGTAGACCGGGTCGTTTGAGCCGATGTTGTTGATGGTGTTGGCATAGATGGTGCCGGTCACGCCGCCGCGCGGGGCGGCGCTGCCGATCTGCATGCCGTTCTGGTTGGACTTGCCGTGGTTGCCGGCCGCGGTGATGGTGTTGTCGTGGATGTCGACGGTGAGGCCCGGCCCCCAGGCGAGCAGGCCCGTCTTCTGGAAGGTTTCGATGGTGGAATTGCGGACGGTCAGCGTCACCGCAGTGCCGGCGCTGCTGCCTTCCGCGACGATGCCGAAGTTCTCGCTGTTGCCGGAATAGTCGCCCTGCCCGTCCAGCGGCGCCGCGATGCGCTCGACCTTGACGCCGTCGATGACGGCGTTGGTGTCGTACGCGGCGATGCCGATCAGGCTCAGCCCGGTCCCGGTCGCCGGCGCCGCGAAGCGCCCGTCGACCGTGATGTTGCTGACCGTAATGGTCCCCGCGCCGGCCGCCGCCGTGCGCAGGTCGAGGATCGGAAAGCGGTCCCGGCCGTGCATCGTCTGCTGGGCGGAGGCCTGTTGGGTGTCGGGCGCCTCCAGCGTCACCGTGCCGTCGCCGGCGCTGGTGATGGTCATGGCTTTGGTCGCCACGAACTGGCCGCGGTAATTGCCGGCCTTGATGCGGATGGTGTCGCCGCTCGACGCCTTGGACAGCGCCTCGGCCAGGTTGAAGCCGTCGGCGGCATCGCCGTCGGTGTCGTAGACGGTCTGGTCCACGGTGAGGGTGGAACTGGTGACCGTCACGTCCGCGTTGGTGGTCTCGGCGCCGTTTGACAGGGCGAAGCGCAGCGTGGCGTTGCCGTACGGCGTGTCGTTGCGGTAGGTGACCCGCCGCAGCGCGTCCTGCACCAGGGCGGTGGTGGCGGTGGTGGCGGCGCCGGTGAAGGTGACCGTCAGCACCCCGTTGGTGTCGGCGAAGGTGGCGAACGTCGACCCGCCCGCCTGCAGCGTGTTGCCCGACACGGTGAAAAGGCCGCCCGTCGTGTCGAAGGCGAAGCGGTCGTTGGCGGTGGCGTCCGCCGTCCCGCCGTTCACCCGCCGGACGGTGAGCGTGGCGCCGGCCCAGTCGCCGAGGCCGCCGTTCAGCGCGCCCAGCGTGGTATCGCTGGCCGTAGCGTCGGCATCGGTGTCGAGCCGCACCGTGTTCCCCGCGCCGGCCCAGGCGACGCTGCCGCCGCCCAGGTTGTTCACCACCGGCGCCAGCACACCCCCGAAGCCCTCGACGGGACCCAGTGGCGGCGTCCGAACCGCCCCGGCCGCATGCTCCAGCGCCCAGTCGCCGCCCAGGCGGGCGTCGCCGGTCAGCGTCGCCGACGCCGCGACGTTTGCCCCCGTGGCCTCCGCCAAGGCAGCGACGAACGCCGCGCCGGCATTGCCGCGGGCGACATTGCAGCCGTAGACCAGGAGGTCGCCGCCAGCCAGCGCGGCGCCAAGCTCCGCCAGTTCCCCCCGGCGCGCCGTGACGGCGGCGCGGTCCAGCCGCAGGCCGCCGAGCAGGATCGCGCCGTCCTCGCCGTGCGACAGAAGGTGGATGGCGTCGAACCCGGTGCGGGTCCGCGCCCAGTGGGCCATCTGGGTCAGCCCGTCGGCGTCCCCGTCCAGCACCACCACCTCGGCGCCGATTGGGGCGCCGTCGACCAGCGCCGGCCCGCCGACAGGATCGAAAGCAAGGTCCGCGGCGATGAACACCGCCTCGCGCAAGCCGCCGTCGGCGGCGGGGTCCGCGGTGCGCAGCACGCGCGGTCCAGGCCCGCCTCCGCCAACGCCCGTCGTGCGCGCACGCGCGGGCGTTGGCGCCGCGCATCGTTCCATCCGCTTGATCAAGTCGCGTGCGTCGCCCATCGCTCCATCCTGCCGTTCCGACCCGTCTTACCCGCCGCCGGCAGTCCTGCATCCCAGGCGGCCTCGGCGCTTTCAGTCAAAAGAACAGCATACGTGCGTATGAGACAAGGATCGAATTGCTGCGAATTGTGCCGTCCGGCCGGGTGTCTATGGCGGCTTCTCATAGGGTGAGAAGACCGTCGTCTGCCGGGCCGACTGCCTTATGAATGGAATCATATTCATAAGCTTTTTTTGGGGCCGTGGCCCGCGGTGTTGCACGGAGGCAAAGACGGCAAAGAACGCCCTACACGCGCCGCTAATCAGGCGCCGCAGACAGAGTTCGGGCGTCCGAGATCGAGCATGCGGTTGAGGACGCGGGCGCCGATCGCGACCTCCGTCGCTTGCGCCTCGTCCGAATGGAATCGCAGCGCCGGTCCCAACACCTGCTTCGTAAGCGTTACGAGCGCCCCCTTCTTCCCGAAACGGGTTCCGTGATCGAGATTGCACACGGGCTCACGGGACGCGGAGGGTACGAAGGAGGATGGCGTCAGGCTTCATCCCAGGCTTGAAGCCATGGATGAAGGCAGGCCGTATCGGCGGGTCGAGGTGATCACGAGGCGGCGGCAGCGCCGCTCGTATACGGCACAGGAGAAGGCGCGCGTCATGGCGGAGAGCGCGGCGCCAGGATCCGCTCGCGGCCTTGTTGAACAGGGCAATCCGGCCTTCGAGGTCCGTGACGACGATCGCGTCCATGGCGGTGTCAATGACGGAGCGGTGCCGGGCGTCGGCGTGTTGGGCGGCTCGCGTGGCGGCCAGCAGTTTGCCGCTGGCGCCCATCAGGTCATGCCATAGCCGATCGATCTCCGTGGGCATCGCGCCGCTGGGAGCCGCGATCGGTTTCCAGTCGGCCAACTCCCGCCCCGCCATGGCCAGAGCGGCGACCGGCCGCGCGATGCGCCGCGCGACCGCGGCCGCCACGGCCAAGGACAGCAGAAGCAGGATAGCGCCGAGCGCGACGGCGACCCCGAGTGTGCGCTTCAGAGGTGCGTCGGTTTCGGTGCTCGGGCGGGCCACGATCAAGGTCCAGCCCGTCCTCGTCGATTTCTGATAGGCAGAAACCACGTTGTGGCCTTACAGAGCGGTGCCGCGGGCAATGCCGCTCGTCGCTTGATCGAGGAACTCTCGGGCCCAGGCGGGCCCCTCGCGCCCGATGTAGGCTTCGGCGTCCCGGTTGCGCGCAATGATGCGGCGCTGGCGGTCGCTCGCGGCAATGACCGGCCCCGGTTCGGTGCTGAACTCCCTGAGCAAGGCACTCCAGGCCTCCGCGTTCACCACGGCGGCCAGGATGTGCGTCAGGTGCCCATCGCGCAGCACCGGGAACAGGATCGCGATGTTGAGCCGCCCCGCCACCGGACCCGTGATCAGATCCGATACCGTCGGTTTTCCCGTCTCCATCGCCCGGCGCACGAAGTCGAAGGTTGCGACGTTCGGCAACGGGGCGCCCATAGGCTTGGCGGTGTGGAGCAGCTGCTGCCCCACGGCATCAAGCAGCGCAATGTTGGCCCAATAGGGGTGTTGGCGCAGTGCAAGCTGCATGCGGTCATAAAAGACCGGAAGGTTGCCGTCACCCAGTGTGTCGGCTGCGGCCAGCCCCTGGAGGGCGGCGGGGTTGGCATCGATCTCCCGATCGATCGCCAGGGTCGGCGCTTTGGCGCTCTCGAGCAAGCCTTGCTCCATACTCTTGCGTTGCTCTTCGGCCAGCCAGCCGATGAGCGTTCCTCCGAGTATCAGCATGGGAACCAGGGCCCCCAGCACGAGCGCGACAAGATAGCCGCGCAGAGACAAGGGGCGAAGGCGCATCAATTACACCGCAAACACCGAGCGCCAAGCGCGCCCAGCCGCAATATCCGAGAAAAATACTCGGTTTTCAAGTTGGGGATGCTCCCGGATCCAATCACCATTCCGCCCTGGTCGATTGGACGATGCTTCAGCGTTGTGGCCCCCCTTGCCGTAAACGGCGAGGAGGAGCGCCCGGAAAGCGTAGCCGGGAAGCCAGTCGCTCCCCCAGTGCGGCCTCAAGCTGCGCGAACGTTGCCGAGGAACTTGAACACCTCCCCGCGCAGCTTCTCGGCCTCAAGCAACAGCGACCCGGCCGCTCCAGCCACCTGCGAGGCGGCGGCGCCGGTTTCCCCAGCGGCCTGATTGACCCCCAGGATGTTGGACGACACCTCCTGCGTGCCACGCGCCGCCTGCTGGACGTTGCCCGCGATGTCCCGCGTCGCCGCCCCCTGCTCCTCGACCGCGGACGCGATGGTTGTCGCGATCTCGTTCATCCGGGCGATCGTCTGGCCGATGCCGCGGATGGCCGTGACGGCGCCGGTCGTCGCGGTCTGGATCTCGTCCACCTTGGCCTGGATGTCGCCGGTCGCTTTGGCGGTCTGGCTGGCCAAGTGCTTCACCTCACCCGCGACCACGGCGAACCCTTTGCCCATCTCCCCGGCGCGAGCCGCCTCGATGGTGGCGTTCAGGGCCAGCAGGTTGGTCTGGCTGGCGATGTTGTTGATGAGGCCGACCACCTTGCCGATCTGCTTGGCCGCCTCGGTCAGGTTGGCCATCATGGCATCGGTCTTCTGGGAGTCCTCGACCGCCTGGGCGGCGATCTGCGTCGAGGCCGCCACTTGGCGCCCGATCTCCTGGACGGACGCGGACAGCTCCTCCGTCGCCCCGGCCACCGTGTTCACGTTGGTGGACGCCTGCTCCGCGGCGGCCGCCACCGCCGTCGACTGGCGGGACGCCTGCTGGGCCGTTGTGGACATCGCCGTGGCGGCCGAGGCGACCGCTTCGACGACACCCTTGACGCTCGCCTCGAAGGTGTCGGCCATCTTCAGTATCGTGGCCTTGCGCTCCTGCTCGGCCTTGACCTTGACGGCCTCCTGCTCGGCCTGCATGCGGCGCATCTCCAGACCGTTCTCCTTGAAGACCTGCATCGAACGGGCAAGCGAACCAACCTCGTCCTTGCGGTCAGCCCCCTCGACGCTGACCTCCAGGTTACCGTTCGCCAGCAGGGACAATGAGTTGGTTATGCGCGCCATGGGGCGGGCGACCAGGGTAACGACGATCCACACGATGAGGCCGATGGACAGCGTCAACCCCACCGCGGCGCTGATCAGCACGTTGCGGCCGGTCTGTTCGGCCATCTCGGCCGTGCGCTTGCCGATCTCGGCCATGTCCTGGCCGAGCCGCAGAATGCGTTCATCGTTGAATTTGCTCAGCGCGCGCAGTGCCAGAACAGCCTCCTCATTGAGGAGCCGAAGGGCGGGTTCCTTTTCGTTCCGGACACCCGCCGCGGCGACCTTCTCCGCCGCCTGCCGGTAGGTCGCGGCAAGAGCACGCAACGTCAAAACGGCCTGGCGACGTTCTTCGGTGTTCGACGTCGGCTCGATCTTCACCAGGTTGTCATCGATCCTGGCGAGCTTCTCCTGGACCACAGCAGCGGCGGCCTGTGTATCCGCCTCGCGGGTTGCCGGAATGACGTTGCGCAGTTGGACGGCGGCCTCGGCAATGGTCTTTCCAGTGTCGATCATCCGGGCGCGCCGCGCCGCCACGATATCGATCGCCTCGCTGGTCAGATCGTTGAGGGCGTTGATCTCGACTTTAGCTCTCCAAGCGATGCCGCCGGTGGCAAGTCCCAGGACCGCTACGGGGATCAGAACCTTGGTGAGCAGGGGAAGACTGGTGAACCAGCGCATGGACGCCCCACTTGTTTGTGCTCAGGTAACTGCCGTGCCACTCGGCGACGACAGGGCTCCCGCCCCACCGCGCCCAGCGGCATTTTGTCGCGGGCTCGGGCAATTGTGGCGCGTCAATCCAAAGCGAAAGCAAAGAACTTGCCGAAACACCAGAAAACATATTAGGTTGCCTTCTAATCGTGATGACTCATGTAATTTCTTAGCGCGCTATGTGTTGAGCCTGACCTTAAGCGCCATTTCAAAGGCGAGAGCTCCTCGGCGAGGTCAGGTACTTTCCGGTGAACGCGGACACCCCACGACAATCTATCCCCATCGGCGGTTGAGCGCCCCTGCTTTTCTCAGGGCTTCTCACGACCTTCCTTCTGTGCATCCGAGGCCTTTCGGCACCTACTGAGGCGCGAAAAACCAATGACTGCCCCGGTCGCCCGGGGTGACGCCCGCTCCGCCGCGAATACAGAACTGGCAGCACCAGCTCCAGACCAATGCCGCCATTTCAGGCGCGCCCTCGTATCCCGCCCGCGGGACCACGGAACTGATCACACTTGATGGCGTGATGCGCGTCTTCGCCAATTCGCCGCTCGACGCCGACCCCAAGGGGCGAATCACCAAAACTTTACCGATCCATAGGATGGTTCGGGACCTTGGACCCTCTGCCGAGACCGCGCTTGATGCCGACGTTCCCGACCACCACCGTCGACCGGCGGTCCCGGCGCTCCGTCATTGCCTTCGGCGTCGCCGTGTTCCTCGCACTGACCACGGCGCTGGCCTACAACCTGTACTCATCGTACCAGGTCCACATCGTCAACGCGCAAGGGACGGCGTCCAAGTTGACGCGGGCCCTCGAGGAACACACCGTCAGGAGCTTCGAGGCGGTCGATGCGGTTCTGCGGTCCACGGCGATGGTGCGTTCATTGTGCCCCTCTTCTTCAAGTGTCTGGAAACATTGAAAGTTGACCCTCGGAAGCGAGGCGGCACGGTTCTCCCTTCCGCCCGATGGCGGCAAGAACCCGTTGCTCCCGAAGGTCGGAGGCGCGGAT
>NZ_DASPMG010000142.1:0-7929 GCF_035627195.1 Azospirillum sp. | reverse complement strand
CCCCTCCGGCGCCGCGCGGCCGGCGTTGCCGTCGCCCAGGTCCACGGCGGCGGTGAACCACACGCCGTGGCAGCCCTCGGCGTCGCAGTCCACGCCCATCTCGCCGCCCATCAGCCCGACGATGCGCCGGCACACGTGCAGGCCCAGGCCCCGCACGCCGGCCTGCCGTGCGGCGCTGAAGTCCAGCGGCGGCACGCCGTCGGTCAGCCACGCCTGCAGCTCGCCCGCCAGCCCCGGCCCGGCGCCGACCACGGCGACGCGCAGCCCCGACCGCGCGTCGGGCAGCGTGGCGCGGCGCACGCGCACCGACACGGCGCGGCAGTCCCCCTCGCGCACCGCCAGCCCGACCAGTTCCACCAGCACGTGGCGCAGCCACGCCGGGTCGCCCACCACGATGGCGGGGACGTTCGGGTCGATGTCGGCCGCCAGCGTCATCCCGCGGTCGGCGGCGGCCGACTGCTGGCTGGCCAGCACGCTGCCGACCACCGTCTCGACGCCGAACGGCTCCGCCTCCAGCCGGATGCCCTGCGATTCCAGGCGCGCCAGCTCGGCCACGTCGTCGACCAGCATGCGCAGCGTCTCGATCGACTGCAGGATCCGTCCGACGCGCTCGCGCTCGGCCGGCCCCAGCGGGGCCGCCAGCAGCGGGCGCACCGCGTCGACGATGGCGGCGACCGGGTTGCGGATTTCCTGGCTCATGAAGGCCAGCGTGCGGGCCTTGGCGCGCACCGCCTCCTCCGCCTGGATGCCGGCGGCCTCAAGGGCGGCGTGCAGGCGCGTGCGGTCGTCGGCGTGCTCCGACACGCTGCGCTCCAGCGTCAGCGTGGCGGCGTAGAGGTCGTCGGCGGTGCGGCGCTGGTCCGTGATGTCGCGCCACCAGATCAGCCGGCCGCCGTCGGCCATGCGCCGCTCGCCCACCAGCCACTGCCGGCCGTCGGCGCCCGTCGCGCTGACCGGGCCGGGCCCATGCGGGCGCGGCACGACGTCGGCGTGCACGGGAAGCAGGGCGAGGAAGTCGCCCGCCGTCGCGAACTGCGCCGCCACGTCGCGGAAGGCGGCGATGAAGGGTTGGTTGACGGCCAGCGTGGCGCCGTCGGCGCCGATCAGCGCCACGGGGTCCGGCAGGCCTTCGATGAGGTCCAGGCTGTTCAAGACGGGCTCCTGCGCCGGGCGCTCAACGCGCCAGCAGACGGTCGACCCGTTCCTTGAGCGCGCCGAACGACGGCGGCTTGACGACGAAGCCGTTGACGCCCAGCGCCATGGCCTTCTTCACAATGTCGGATTCCGTGTGGTTGGTCAGGAAGACGACGGGGGTGCGGTTGTTCCGCACGTCCGCGCTGGCGCGCAGCTGGGCCAGGAACTGCAGGCCGCTGACCGGCTTCATGTCGATGTCGCAGACGATGATGTCGGGCGAGTTGCGGATGCATTCCTGCATGCCGGTCTCGCCGTTGTCGGCCTCGAAGATCTTGCGGAAGCCGATCTGCGAGAGGATCTGCATGATGGTGCGCCGGACGAACGGCTGATCTTCGATGACGAGGATGTTGTAGTGCTCGTACTCCACCGGCTTCCTGTCCATGCGGCACCTCCCTGGCGGGGACGCCCCCGCCTTGACCCAAGGAATATCAGGGACACGGCGCGGCGGGCAACCGCGGCGCTCATGCGGCCGGCGCCTTCCGGCGCCGTCCCTGTCACAGACCCCCGCGGATGACGCCCTCGACGCGGACGAAGGCGTCCTTCAGCCGCCCGGCGTGCGTGCGCGCGGCGTCGAGGTCGCCTGTCGCGGCGGTGCGCTCGACCTCCGAACACAGCACCGCCAGCTCCACCGCCCCGGCGGTGCGCGCCGCGCCGGCGGCGGCGTGCGCGGCGCGGCGCCCGCCGTCGGCGTCGCCCTCGGCCAGATCCTGCGCCACCTCGTCGATCAGCGGCGCCGTCGTCTCCAGGAAGAAGCCCAGCAGGTCGCGCGCCGCGTCGACGCTGCCGAAGGTGGCGACCACGTGCGCCCGGTCCAGCACGGGGGGCGCCTCCGCCGCGTCCGGCGGCGCCGACTCGGCCGCGCGCGGCGCCGGCCCCGCCGCCGGGCGGCGCAGCTCCAGCGCCTGCGGCAGCCAGCGGGCGATGGTGCGCGACAGGCTTTGCAGGTCGACCGGCTTCGACAGGTAGTCGTCCATGCCGGCGGCGAAGCAGCGCTCCGCCTCGCCGGTCAGCGCGCTGGCGGTGAGCGCGACGATGGGCAGGCGCCGGCCGCTGTCGCGTTCGGTCGCGCGCACGCGCCGCGCCAGCTCGTACCCGTCCACCCCCGGCATGAAGCAGTCGGTGAGCAGCAGGCCGTACTGCGTGTTCTGCAGCGCCTCCCACGCCTGGGCGCCGTCGGCGGCCAGCCGGGCGGCGAAGCCCAGCTGCTCCAGTTGCCGGCGGATGACGACCTGGTTGGTCGGGTTGTCCTCCGCCACCAGGATCAGCACCCCGGCGGCCTCGGCCTCCGCCACGCCGGGCGGCCGGACCGCGCCGGCCTCAACGTCGCCGTCCGCCAGCCCGGCGGCGTCGGCGGGCCGCCCGGCGGCGCGCGCCACGGCGGCGCGCAACGCGTCGCGGCGCACCGGCTTGTGCAGCACGGCGACGATCCCCGCCCCCTCGGCCGCGGCGGCCAGCCCGGCGTCCTCCCGCGCGGTGGTGAGGACGATGCGCGTGGCGTTGAGGCCCGGCATGCGCTTCAGCGCCGCCGCCAGCCCGAGCCCGTCGAGGACGCCCGGCACCTGGGCCACCACCGCCGCGTCGAAGGGGGCATGCCCCTGCAGCCCGCCGCGCAGCGCCTCGAACGCGGCCGCCGCGTCGGCCGCCTGCGCCACCTGGGCGCCGGCCCCGGCCAGCATCTCGGCGAAGCTGCCGCGGGCGGCGGCGACGGAGTCGGCGACGAGCACGCGCAGCCCCGCCAGATCGGCCACCGGATGCGCGCTGACCGATGACGGCGGCGGCAGCGGCACCTCGAACCAGAAGACCGAGCCGCGCCCCGGCTCCGACTCCACGCCGATGCCGCCGCCCATCATGCCGACCAGCCGCCGGCAGATCGACAGGCCCAGCCCGCTGCCGCCGAAGCGCCGGGTGGTCGAGGCGTCGGCCTGGGTAAACGGCTCGAACAGGCGGGCCCGTTGCTCGTCGCCCATGCCGATGCCGGTGTCGGCGACCTCGAATCGCACGGCGTCCGGCTCGCCGCCCGGCCGCACGTCGACGACGACCGATCCGTGCTCGGTGAACTTCACCGCGTTGCCGATCAGGTTCAGCAGGATCTGGCGCAGCCGCACCGCGTCGCCCACCCGCGTCTCGACGCCGTCGAGCGCCACGCGGGTCACGAGGTCCAGCCCCTTCTCCCGCGCCCGCGTGCCCAGCAGGTCGGCCGCCCCCTCGACGAGGCCGCGCAGGTCCACCGGCGTCGGGTCGAGCCGCAGGCGCCCCGCCTCGATCTTCGAGAAGTCGAGGATGTCGTCGATGATGGTCAGCAGGGCCGAGGCGGATTCGCGGATCACCGACAGGACCGCGCGCTGGTCGGCGTCGAGCGGCGTGCGCTCCAGCACCTCCAGCATGCCCAGCACGCCGTTCATCGGCGTGCGGATCTCGTGGCTCATGGTGGCCAGGAACGTGGACTTGGTGCGCGCCGCCTCCTCCGCCCGCTCCTTGGCCTGACGCAGCGCGTCCTGCACCTGCATGCGGTCGGTGACGTCGGTGACGGTGATGACCCAGCCGCCGTCCGGGCGCGGCTGCCCGCGGATCTCCATGTCGCGCCCGTCCGCCGTGTGGACGAGGTGGGAATAGGGCTTGCCGGCCCGCAGCACGGCCAGCCGCTGCTCGACATAGGCGTCGACGTCGGCGCCGGGCATGCTGCGTTCGGCCCAGGCGCGCAGGTTGAGGGGAGCCGTGTGCGCCGTCGCCATCTCCTGCGCGGAGATGTTCCAGTATTCGCAGAACTTGCGGTTATGGACGAGGATGTTGAGGCCGGAGTCCAGCATCATGACGGCGCTCGGCATCGCCTCGATGGCGGCGCGCAGGTGGCCGGCGGCCTCCGCCGCCTCCGTCTCGGCGCGCACCCGCTCGCTGACGTCGACGACGGAGGTCAGCACGGCGGGATCGCCCCCCCATTCGACCACGCGGTCCACCGCGTCCATCCACACGGCCGTGCCGTCGCGCCGCAGGCGCCGCACCCGCGCCACGCCGGCCGGCTCCTCCCCGGCCATCATCCGCACATAGCCGCGCCACGCCCGCGGCATCTCCTCGGGCGCCAGCAGGGCCTTGACGTCGCTCAGCGCCATCACCTCGGCCGCGGCGGCGAAGCCGTGCAGGCGGGCGAAGGCGTCGTTGCAGAACAGCGGCACGAAGCGGCGGTGCACGAGGATGCCCTGGATCGACCCCTCGATCAGGCCGCGGAACCGCTCCTCGCCCAGGCGCAGGGCCTCCTCCTGGCGGAGGATCGCCTCCCCGGCGCCGTCGATGGCGGCCGCGAGCGCCTCGAACTCGTCGCCGCCGGCGTCCGGCACGGACTGGCCGGCCGTGAGGGTCCGCATGCCGTGCCTGAGACGCTCCAGGCGCCGCGCGGCGGACCGGTGCAGCAGCAGCGCGCCGGCACCGGCGCCGGCCAGGCAAACCACGGCCAGGATGCCGAAGGCGAGCCGTTCGGGGATGCCGCCGGCCAGGACGGCGGCGGCGGCGCACAGGCCGGCGGCGAACGCCGACGCGGCGACGCCGGCGACGCCGGCCAGCATCCGCCGCGTCACGTTCATCCCGCCCCCCTGCGCGCCCGCCTGCATGCCCGCGTCCCCTGCGGTTGCGTATCCAGGGGGATCTTAGCAACCCGCATACGAGGAAGCGATAGACTGTATGTCAGGGGGCGTGCTCAGCGCGACGCGCGCGGCAGTCCAAGGAGGCTGGCGACGAGGTTGGCAACCCAGCGCCGCTCGGGATGCATCTCGTCGACGGTGACCGCCCGCCCGGCGAAGGACAGCGCGGCCTGCGCCGCGGCCAGCGGGTCCGGGCAGGGCTGGCCGTCGATGCGGAAGTCCGTGAGGATCAGCGTCAGCTCCCGCACGGCCTTCTGGGGCGGGATCAGCATGAGGTAGCGCGCGCCCGCGATGGGGTCGAGGTGGCAACGGGCCAGCATGGTGGCGGCGGTGACGGGAACGCCGTCCCCTTCCGTGCCGACGACGAAGCCCAGGAACCGCTTCGCCCGCTCCTCCACCGCCTCGGACCAGCCGGCGGTGGCCGTTATCAACGGATTGAACACCCCTGCCTCCACGGACTGTGCGCGCCGAAGCCCCCATTCGACCGTTGATTCTGACATTGTTCGGCCAGCAAACCGAATCAAGGCGCCCGCACGGAAGAGGTATTACCAATCCCATTTTGCAGCGCCTCGGCGCCGGTGGCGAGTTCGATGAGTTCGGTGGTGATCTGCTCCTGGCGCAGGCGGCGCACCGCGCCGGTCAGCTCGTCCAGCGTGGCGTCGATGTTCTGGCGCGCGGCCATCAGCACCGCCAGGCGCGCCGCGTTCTCGGCGGCGAAGCTCTCCATGGCCGCGTGCGCCAGCAGGGCGAAGACGTATTCGTCCACCATGCGCGGCACCAGATCGGCCGGCGGCAGGTTGGTGAGCGGCGGCACGGCGCGCCCGTTCCCCCCCGCCGTCCCGAGGTCGAGCGGCAGCAGCGCGTCGCGCGCCACCTCCGGCGCGCCGCCCTGGGCGCTGCGGCCGTACAGCACCGCCACGGTGCCCAGCGTCCCGTCGGCGGCGGCGCGGTACAGCGCCTCGGCAACGCGGCGGCCGGTCGCGGTGACGGCGTCGGTGTGCGTCGCCATGGGGATCGTCCAGTCGGGCGGCCGCCCGCGCTCCTCCAGCAGCGCCGCCGCCCGGCTGCCGACCACCCACAGCACGCCGCCCGGCGGCACGCCGGCCAGCGCCGAATCGGCCAGCCGCTCGGCGAAGGCGCCGACGAAGCCGTGCTCCGGCCCGAACAGCACGGTGGCGGGGCGCCCCCGCCCGTCCTGCGGCGGCCAGCGCGCCGGCCCCTCGGCCAGCAGCCCGACCGCCTGCACCAGCGCGCCGCCGATCACCCCGGCATAGGCGCGCGTGCCGCCGATCACCGCCAGCGCCTGCTGCAGCCGCACCGCGGCCAGCGAGCGCATGGCGTCGGTGACGGCGCGCAGTTCCTCGACGCTGGCGCGGCGGGCTTCGACCTCGGCAAGGCGTTCGGCCATCAGGGGCCTCCGATCTGCGCCACGGCATCGGCGACTAGCGCGCGCAATGCGGCGCGCGTGGCGTCGTCCAGGTCGGCGCCGCCGGCGAAGCGCGCCGCCACCTCCGGCGCGCGCGTCTCCAGCAGGCCCGCCAGCACGGCGCGCAGGCGCGGCACCGCCTCCTCCGGCAGGGCGTCCAGCGTGCCGTCGGCCAGCGCCACCAGTTGCGCCACCTGCAGCGCCAGCGGCTGCGGCGCCAGATGGCGCTGCGCCAGCAGCGCGCGCACGCGCCGCCCGTGCGCCACCGCCGCGCGGGTGCGCTCGTCCACCATGCCGCCGAAGCGGGTGAACACCTCCAGCTCCAGGAACTGCGCGTAGTCCAGCCGCAGCGGCTCGGCCAGGGCGCGCAGGGCCGGCGGCTGCGCCTTGCCGCCGACGCGCGACACGCTGCGGCCGATGTCCACCGCCGGCTTCTGCCCCTCGTGGAACAGCTTGGCGTCCAGGCAGACCTGCCCGTCGGTGATGGAGATCAGGTTGGTCGGGATGTAGGCCGACAGGTTCCCCGCCTGCGTCTCGGCGATGGGCAACGCGGTCAGCGAGCCGCCGCCCTTGTGCGGCGCCAGCTTGGCCGCGCGCTCCAGCAGGCGGGCGTGCAGGTAGAAGACGTCGCCCGGATAAGCCTCCCGCCCCGGCGGGCGGCGCAGCAGGAGGGAGAGCTGGCGGTGCACGGCGGCGTGCTTGGTCAGGTCGTCGACGATGACCAGCGCGTGCCGGCCGCTGTCGCGGAAATGCTCGGCCATGGTGAAGCCGGCGTAGGGCGCCAGCCATTGCAGGCCCGGCGGCGCGTCGGCCGGGGCGATGACGAACAGCGTGCGCGCCAGGGCGCCGGCGCTCCTCACCGCCTCGACCACCGCGCGCACGCCGGACGCCTTCTGGCCGACGGCGACGTAGACGCTGACCACGTCGCCGTCCGTCTGGTTGAGGATGGCGTCGACGGCGATGGCCGTCTTGCCGGTGGCGCGGTCGCCGATCAGCAGCTCGCGCTGGCCGCGGCCCAGCGGGAACATGGCGTCGATCACCGCCGTGCCGGTCAGCAGCGGTTCCGACACCGCCGCGCGCTCGGCAATGGCGGGGGCGGGACACTCCACCGGCTTCCAGCGCTCGGCTTCGGGCGGCGGGAGGCCGTCCAGCGGGTGGCCCATCGGGTCGAGCACCCGCCCCATCAGCGCATCGCCCACCGGCACCCGCACCACCTGCCCCGCCCCGTGCACCGGCGCGCCGGCCGAGAGGTGGCGGTCCTCGCCCAGCAGGATGCAGCCGATCTCCCCGTCCAGATCCACCGCCAGCCCGGCCACGCCGCCGGGGAACAGCAGCAGTTCGTCCGCGCGGGTCTCAGGCAGGCCGGAGACCCGCGCGATACCGTCGCCCACCGCCTCGATCCGCCCGACCTGCTCCAAGCGGGGGTGCAGGCCGACGCCGTCCAGCCGCTTCGTCGCCTCCGGCAGCCAGGATTCGAGCGCTTCGCTGAGCGTCGTCATCGCGCCAGCTCCTCCATGGCCTCCGCCAGCGCCTGTTTCCAGGAATGGCGGAGGATCGTGTGCGGGAAGTGCAGCTCCACACCCGCGATCAGGCCGGGGTCTTCCTCCAGCGTCAGCGCCACCGGCCGCCCGAGCGCCGCTTCCAGCCGCCCTGTCCAACCCTCCTCCAGCGGCTTGG
>NZ_DASPMG010000141.1:0-4685 GCF_035627195.1 Azospirillum sp. | reverse complement strand
GTCGCCGACGCGGCGGTCCTTGGGATCCTTCACCGTCGCCGAGAAGCCGATGCCCGAGCCTTCCCCGCGGGCCGCGATAATCCGCTCCAGCCCGGCGAACGCGCCGCCGCAGATGAAGAGGATGTTGGTGGTGTCGACCTGGACGAATTCCTGGTTGGGGTGCTTGCGCCCGCCCTGGGGCGGCACCGAGGCGATGGTGCCCTCGATCAGCTTGAGGAGCGCCTGCTGCACGCCCTCGCCGCTCACGTCGCGCGTGATCGACGGGTTGTCGCTCTTGCGCGAGATCTTGTCGATCTCGTCGATGTAGACGATGCCCTGCTGCGCCTTCTCGACGTCGTAGTCGCACTTCTGCAGGAGCTTCTGGATGATGTTCTCGACGTCCTCGCCGACGTAGCCGGCTTCGGTGAGGGTCGTCGCGTCGGCCATCGTGAACGGCACGTCGAAGGTGCGCGCGAGCGTCTGCGCGAGCAGCGTCTTGCCGCTGCCGGTCGGGCCGACCAGCAGGATGTTCGACTTCGCCAGCTCGACGTCGTTGTGCTTGGTGCCGTGCGCCAGCCGTTTGTAGTGGTTGTGCACGGCGACCGAGAGCACGCGCTTGGCATGCTGCTGGCCGATCACGTAGTCGTCAAGCACGGCGTGGATGTCGCGCGGCGTCGGCACCCCGTCCCTGGACTTCACGAGGGTCGTCTTGTTCTCCTCGCGAATGATGTCCATGCACAGCTCGACGCATTCATCGCAGATGAACACGGTCGGACCGGCGATCAGCTTGCGGACCTCGTGCTGGCTCTTGCCACAGAACGAGCAGTAGAGCGTATTCTTCGAATCGCCGCTGCTGGACTTGGTCATCTGTACTCCGTCATGCTCCCGGGGGACCCAATCGAAAGAGGCAATCCCAGCGACGTCCCCCGACGCCGATCCTGAATGCTACGTTGTCGCGGCTCCTCGCCGCGACAAGCCCACCGTAGCGCGCCGGATCCCTGCCATTCAACAACAGCGGACCCGGCGCATCAACATTTTGTTCACGCGGCCCCGGCCACCCCCGGCTCAGGCGGCAGCGCTCTCGCCCGGAATCGGGCGCCGTTCCACCACTTCGTCGATGAGGCCGAAGGCCTTGGCCTCCTCGGGAGACATGAACTTGTCACGCTCCATGTTCTGCTCGATCACGTCGATCGACTGGCCCGTGTGGCGGGCGTAGATGTCGTTCAGGCGCGCGCGCAGCTTCAGGATCTCCTGCGCCTGGATCTCGATGTCCGCGGCCTGACCCTGCGCACCGCCCGAGGGCTGGTGGATCATGATCCGGCTGTTGGGCAGCGAGAAGCGCTTGCCCGGCGCGCCGGCGGCGAGCAGCAGCGAGCCCATGGAGGCGGCCTGCCCGATGCACACCGTCGACACCTGCGGGCGGATGTACTGGATGGTGTCGTAGATCGCCAGGCCCGACGAGACGTAGCCGCCCGGCGAGTTGATGTAGAAGGCGATGTCCTTGTTCGGGTTTTCCGACTCAAGGAACAGCAGCTGCGCGCAGATCAGGCTGGCGACGGCGTCGTTGACGCCACCGATCAGGAAGATGATCCGCTCCTTCAGCAGGCGCGAGTAGATGTCGTACGCGCGCTCACCCCGGTTGGTCTGTTCGACGACCATCGGGACGAGGGTGTTCATGTGCGGTTGAAAGTCGTGCATGTGACCTTACCCAGCCCCCTGATCCTTTGCGTCTACCCCCGTGCGGGGGCCAACCCACTATATAGGGTGGAAGAGGGCGGCCGTCAGGCCGCCCCACCACATTGGGTGAAAGAAGGCGCCCGTCAGGCGGCCTTCGCCTCCTCCTCGTCCGGGTCGCGCATCAGCTCCTCGACCGGGACGGTGCGCTCGCTGACCTTGGCCATCTCGATGATGAAGTCGACGACCTTGTCCTCGAAGATCGGGGCGCGGAGGTTCTCGACGGCCTGCGGGTTGCTCTTGAAGAACTCGAACACCTGCCGCTCCTGGCCCGGCCAGCGGCGCGCCTCGGCGATCAGGGCGCGGTTCACCTCGTCCTGGCTGACCTGGATGTTGTTGCGCCGGCCGATCTCCGACAGCAGCAGGCCCAGGCGGACGCGGCGCTCGGCGATGCCGCGGTACTCGGCCTTCAGCTCCTCTTCGGGCTTGTTGGCGTCGTCGCCGGCGTTGCCGTTCTTGATCTCGTCCTGCAGGCGGCGCCAGATGGCCTCGAACTCGATCTCCACCATGCCCTCCGGCACCGGGAAGTCGTGGCCCTCGGCCAGCTTGTCGAGCAGCTGGCGCTTGACGCGCATGCGGCTGACGTTGCCGTAGTCGCTCTTGATCTTGTCGCGCACGGACTCCTTCAGCTTCTCCAGGTCGTCCAGGCCGAACTCCTTGGCGAGTTCGTCGTTGACCTCGGCCGGGACCGACTTGCGGATCTCCTTGAGGTCGACCTCGAAGATGGCTTCCTTGCCGTTCAGCGTCTCGACGCCGTACTCCTCGGGGAAGGTCACCTTGACGCTGACGTGATCGCCGGCTCGTGAGCCGACCAGCTGGTCCTCGAAGCCCGGGATGAAGCGGCCGGAGCCCAGCTCCAGCGGGAACTCCTTGGCGTCCATGCCCGGCTGGGCGACGCCGTCCACGGTGCCGGCGAAGTCGATGACCACGGTGTCGCCGTTGGCGGCCGGGCGGTCCTCGGTCAGCGGCTCGGTGGTGGCGCGCGACGCGGCGATGCGCTCGATCGCCTTGCCGACCTCGTCCTCGCTCACCTCGACCACCAGCTTCTCCAGCTCGATGGAGGCGAGGTCGCCGGGCTCGACGTCGGGCAGCAGCTCGACGGCCATCTTGTACTCGAGGTCCGAGCCGGGCTCGTACTTCTCGATCTCGATCTTCGGCTGGAGCGCCACGCGCAGGCCGCGCTCGTTCAGCGCCTGGCGCGAGCTGTCGGAAACGGCGGTCTCCAGGACCTCGGCCAGGACGGAGCCGCCGTAGCGCTGCTTGACGACCGTGACCGGCACCTTGCCCGGGCGGAAGCCGGGCAGCTGCACCGTCTGGCGAAGCTCTTCGAGCCGGCCCTGAACCTTCTGATCGATGTCCTGGGCGGAGAGGACGACCTTGAACTCGCGCTTGAGGCCGTCGGTGCTGGTTTCGGTAATCTGCATCGGAGGGGAAGCCTGTCTCGTTGCCCGGTCCGGCGGCGCCCGGGAAGGGGCGGCCCGGAACCGCGTTCTCCAGTCGGTTCAAGGATTTGCCGTGGTGCGGGCGAAGGGACTCGAACCCCCACGACCGAAGTCACCGGAACCTAAATCCGGCGCGTCTACCAGTTCCGCCACGCCCGCTACGGCAATGGCGGACCCGGCCGGAGGGGTCGCCCCCGCCCGTCCGCCAGCGTGGTGGCCTCTATAGCACAACGGAATCCCAGCAAACACACAAAATGGTCTTACGCGCGACGGTCATACGCGGGTACGGCGGCGCGGGTCCGGCGGCCCGCTCACGGCCCCTTCACCAGCCCGCGCATGGCCGAGGAGGCGTTGACCTTCCCCTCGCCGCTGTAGGCCTCGTGGTTGGCCTCGATCTCGCCCAGCTTGTAGCGGTAGTTGATCATCATGCCGCAGGACTGCGCGATGCCCTTGGCCGAGGTGTCGGCCAGCCAGTTCAGCCGCTCCATCCGCGCCCCGTTGGACAGGTGGAAATGCGCCACCGGGTCGCGCGCCCGCAGCCCCGCCCCGTCGCCCGGCCGCACCTCCGTCAGGTAGGTGGCGCACAGGCGCGTCAGCGGGCCGCGCAACGCCTTGGCCAGGCTTTCGTGCCGCCACCACGCCTCGCGCCCCAGCGCGGATTCGAGAATGCCTCGGCCGGGGATCGCCGAATCGGCCAGATCCAGCCACTCGGCGATGCGCTCGCGCTCGGCCGGCGCCAGCAGCCGGTCGCCCTGCCCGCCCAGCTCGCGCTCCAGCCAGCGGCGGAAGCCGGGGATCGGCGACAGGGTGGCGAAGGTCTTCAGGTTGGGGAACTCGCCGGCCAGCCCGTCCACCACGCGCTTGATCAGGAAGTTGCCGAAGCTGATGCCGGCCAGCCCCTTCTGCGCGTTGGAGATGGAATAGAAGATGGCGGTGTCGGCCGCCTTGGGATCCACCACCGGCGCTTCCGGGTCGAGCAGCGTCTGCACGTTGTCCGACATGCCTTGGACCAGCGCCACCTCGACGAAGATCAGCGGCTCGTTGGGCATGCGCGGGTGGAAGAAGGCGAAGCAGCGGCGGTCCGAATCGAGCCGGTTCTTGAGGTCGCGCCAGGAACGGATGGCGTGCACCGCCTCGTAGGCGACCAGCTTCTCGAGCAATGCCGCGGGTGCCTTCCAGTCGATGCGCACCAGGTCGAGGAAGGCGACGTCGAACCAGGCGCCGAGCAGCGGCCGCAGGTCCTCGCTCAGCGCCCGCGCCGCGGCATCGGTCTTGCCGAGGGTCAGCAGCTCGGCCCGCAGGTCGACGACGAACTTCACGCCCTGCGGCACGCCGACGAACTCGCGCAGCAGCCGCACCGCCGGCGATTCGAGCCAGCGGGCCAGCGCCCGCGGCGGCTCCTTGGTGCCGCGCCAGCGCTCGACCTCGGCCATCGCATCCTCGCGCGAGAGCCCGTAATCGTGGGCCAAGGTCAGCAGGAAC
Organism: Azospirillum sp.; assembly: GCF_035627195.1. GTDB lineage: Bacteria > Pseudomonadota > Alphaproteobacteria > Azospirillales > Azospirillaceae > Azospirillum. Next base: position 48 of record NZ_DASPMG010000141.1, on the reverse strand, counting down.
TTCTTCCGTCCCGCCGGCGACAGCGACAGGTAGGCCTGGCCGAGCTCG
>NZ_DASPMG010000140.1:0-17331 GCF_035627195.1 Azospirillum sp. | reverse complement strand
CCCGACGTTGCCGTGCCCGCGGATGCCCATGACGCGCACCGACAGGTCGCCGCGCGCCGCCGCCTCGCACACCGCCATGGCCTTGTCGATGCTGCCCCTGGCCCGGTTCAGCGCATGGACGCACGCCCCCAGCGGCAGGAGGATGCCCGCCGCCAGCGCAGCCGCCGCCCATTCCCGCAGCACCGCCAGCGCCACGGCCAGCGCCACGGTCCCGGCCGCCGCCACCCACGCGGCCAGCGTGGCCCTAGAGACCGAGGACATATTCGTCATAGCTCACGCCCTCCTTCGCCAGGATATCGTCGAGAACCCGTGCGGACGCCTGCATGCCCGCCTCCCCGTCGCCCGCCTCCACCTCCCGCGCGCGCAAGTGCGCGTACAGCGGCTGCACCCTGGCGACCACGCCCGGCCGCGGCACCCGCCGGTTGGAGTGGTAGCCGACGATCGCGCCGCCCGCCCCGACGTTGGGCGTGACGTGCGCCAGCACCCAGTAATGGTCGCCGTTCCTAGCCCGGTTGTTGACGTAGGCGAAGATCTCCTGCCCCGCCTTCACCGTCTCCCACAGCCGGCGGAAGACGATGCGCGGCATGTCCGGGTGCCGGATGATGCTGTGCGGCTGCCCGATCAGCTCGGCCTCGGTGTAGCCGGCGACGTCCAGGAAGATGTCGTTGACGTAGGTGAGCCGCCCCTGCGGGTCGGTCTTGCTGACGATGATCTCGTCCGGCGGGAACGTCCGCTCCCTGCCGCTCAGGTAAACCCCGGTCCGGGCCATCGCGTGTCCACTCGGTTCACCGCCGGCCAGAACGGCCGGCACCGCGCGGAATCAAGCAAAAACCACGCCATGGACGGAGATTCGGCGGACGCCCTGCCAGCGCAAGGGTTTCACGCCACCACGTCGGCAAACCACAGCGCCGTACCGTTGTATGAGCACGAACACACACGCCGATGTGGTCGCATCCATGACACGCCGACGCGCCGGTCACGCCCCGCCGCCCAGCGCCTCCGCCAGCAGCGGGTGCACGTCGTCCCGGAACGGGCTCACGACGGTGACGCCGCGCCACCGGAACCCGTGGTGCATGTCCTCCGACAGCAGCAGCCCGCACCCCGCCTCCGCCGCGACGGCAAGGATGACCGCGTCCCAAACCTGCAGCTGATGCTCCGCCACGAGGTCGGCGGCGGCCATCATCGCCGTGGCCGTCGTCTCGCGCACCTCATAGAGATCGTGGAGGCGGCCGATGGTGTCGCGCGCCCGCGCCCGGTCCCATCGGACCTTTCCGCCGACCAGAACCTTCAACACCTCGCCAAGCACCTGGGCGGGAAGCACGACGCTTCCGAGCGGCAAGGCGGCCATGATCCCGGTCGCCCGGTCGCGCCGCCGCGCATCGTCGATGTCCAGCGCGTACAGGATGACATTGCTGTCGAGCGCGATCCGCAACGTCGAGGCCCGCAACGTCAAGGCCCCCAATGTCAAGGAAGATCCCTGTACTTGTCCTCGCGCGTCCACGTCACGCCCAGCGGCGGCAGTTGCCGCATCCAGGCGATGAACTCCCGCTTGGTGGTCTCGGGGTCGGCGGCGACCGGCGGCAGCGGCGGAATGTCCGGCGCGCGGCCGGCTTCCGCCACCGGTGCGGCGTCCTTCACCCCGCCGCCCGGCGCCGTCCCACGCTCCAGCCCCCGCTCCAGATGATGCGGCCGCTCCTCGTTGATCCGCGTACCGAGGTTCAGGAGGTCCCGGCGCAGGTCGTCGGGCAGAGGCCCCGTGGACAGGAACAGCCGCCGCTCCGACGTGACGTAGACGCGCGTCCGCCCGTCCACCATGGCCTTGGCCTGCTGGAACTGGTCGGGGTCGGTCGCCCTGATCATGTAGCGGGTCATCGTGCCCTTCCTGGCGTCATCGGATGATGGCACCCTCAACCTTTACCATATATTAACTCGCGCTCCCCGTCTCCAGCCTCTGCGCCATCTGGATTTTCTCCGCCTCATCCAGCGCCTCGCGGCAATCGATCATCCCTGCCCCCTGGCACTCGTACGCAACCTTGAGGTCCCGGGCGGTGGACCGCACCACGTCGAACAGCTCGTCACGCCGCAGGTCCGGGCAGCGGGAGAGCAGGAGCGCCAGCAGCCCGGCCACCTGCGGCGCGGCCCCGCTCGTGCCCCAGCCGTCGGGCATGACGACGACCTCGTCGCCGAACAGGATGCGGCCGTTGCGCGGGGTCGGCGCGGTCACGTCCGGCTTGCGCCCGACGCCATGCTCGTCCCGGAACGGGTCCGGCCGATTGTCCGGCGCGACGGAATAGAACTGGCCCGGCCCCCGGCTGGAGTAATCCCACATCGCCTTTTCCAGGTCGCAGGTGGCGACGGTCAGAACATCCGCCCGCCCCTTTTCCTGCCACACGCTGTTCGGGCCGCAGGAATCGGCGGTTCCACCCGCCAGATCATGGTAGTTGCCGGCGCTGAACACCACCCGCACCCCCGCATCGATGGCATCGACCAGGGCGCCGTGAAACACGTCGTAGTCGTCGGACAGGTCCGGCGGATCGCCTTCGGGAATGCCGAAGCTGTTGCTGGCGACGATGACCTCCCCCGCCCTGGCGCGGTCGGTCAGGGCGTCGTAGATGTCCGCCAGTTCGCTGTTGTAGAACCACGTCTTGCAGGCGATCAGGTCCGCACCGGGCGCCACGCCGCGGAACCCGCCGCCCCCGGCGGCGGCGATGGTCGCGCACATGGTGCCGTGGCCGTCCTCGTCGGTCCAGGCCACTTCGCCGCTCGGCGCCCAGCCGCCTTTCCGGTTCGGAAACTCGGCCCGGTTCCCGTTCACGCCGGTGTCCACCACCGCGATGGAAACGCCCTGCCCGAGCGAGCGGTTGTGAAGGCGCTGGTCGATCCCGATCAGCCGCAGCACATCGTCCAGGCTTCCGCCCGCGTCCGCTCCGTCCAGCGGGAGCGTGTGAGTCGGACTGAAGCGCGGCCGGCTTTCGAGGCTGTAGCGGAAATCGGGCGTCGCCCGCGCGCCGGTCCGCTTCGCCAGATGCTCAACCATGGCCATGAACCGGTCCTCGGTCATATCGGCGGGCCGCTGCACCGCGATGAACGACCGCCGCCGGCTGACCACGCGGCGATCGAGGCCCGGCGTCTCCGTCGCCAGCGCCCGCTGCAGCCAGCGGTCCCCCTCGAACACCAGCTTGACCCGGTCGGACATGGAGGATGCACGGGGGCCTCTTCCGGAAACGCCCCCTTCCGCTGCCGGTACGGCCGATGCTGGCACGCGCAGCGACGCTTCCGGAGCCGCCGATGCGGAAGCCGGACGGCGTTCATCGAATCCTATGATTTTCAAGTTAGTAAGGTGCGCCAGCGCCGACACGTCCGTCACGCCCGTACCGCTCAGGACAAGCTCCCGCAACCCGCTCAGCCCGGACAGCGCCGATACGTCCGTCACGCCCGTGCGGCTCAGGTCAAGCTTCTGCAACCCGCTCAGCCCGGACAGCGCCGACACGTCCGTCACGCCCGTCCTGCTCAGGTCAAGCGTCTGCAACCTGCTCAGCCCGGACAGCGCCGACACGTCCGTCACGCCCGTGCGGCTCAGGTTAAGCGCCTGCAACCCGCTCAGCCCGGACAGCGCCGACACGTCCGTCACGCCCGTACCGCTCAGGTCAAGCCTCTCCAACCCCCGCAGCCCAGCCAACGGACTGAGATCGCGGATGCTTTGGCGCCAGCGTGCCGGAATGGGACGCCCCGCCAAAAGCTCCTTCTGGACTTCCGGTAGGGTCAACGGATTAACGGGCGCCCCGTCATTCTCGGAGTTGCTCGGGTTCATCGCGAAATCGTGCTGCCTGCGGATCACTACCGCCGCAGGATAGCGCATTCCCCGCGCGTATTCCCGCGCTAATGCGTACTCCATCCAAGGGAACACCTCTACACGCGCACCCACCTCCCCCGATTCGCTTGCCTTTCCGCCCCGCCAAGCTACCGTTCCAGGGCAAGCAAAACGGCCGAACGGGGTGCTGGAACCACCCCGCCCGGCCGCGCTCCCACCCCATGCCCCCACCCCACGCTCCGGGGGCGCGGCCGCCGGCCCTCAGCGGAACATCCTCACCATCATCTCCGCGTCGTGGTCCACGCCGTCCACGCGCAGGGACCGGCGCATCACGCCGTACGGCTCGAACCCCATGGCCTTGTAGAAGCGGCTCGCCCGGTCGTTGCCGACGGCGACGTACAGCTCCAGTTGGTCCACCTCGGCCTCCGCGCGCGCCATGACCGCGCGCAGGATGGCCGACGCTAGACCGGAGCCGCGGAAGGCGTCCCGCACGTACATGCCCCACACCATCGCCACGTGCCGGCGCTTCTGCAGCGGCTGGCGCTGCAGCGTGGCGATCCCCGCCAGCGTTCCGTCGACGAAGCCGCCGAACACCGCCAGTTGCTCCAGCCGCGCCCGGAACTCCGGCAGCGGCCGGTCGCACTCCTCCTCATAGGCCATGGCGAAGGCGGCGGGGTGGGCCTTCAGCCCCTCCAGGTGCACCTCCCGGAACGCCTCGGCGTCGGATGGCGCCAATTGCCGGATGGTGGACGCGGCGGTGCGAACGGATGCCTCGGTCATGGCCCTCTTCCCTCCCTGGTTTCCGGCGGACGGCTCTTTCCATGCAGATGCAAATAATGTAGATACATACACCCATGAGCACGCGCACGCAACCGCCCCGAATACCGGCTTCCAAGACGCTCCGCACCGACGCCGCCGCGCTGGTCGCGTCCTGCGCCGGCTGGAACAGCCGGCTGGCCGCCCGGCGCATCACGCAGTTCCTCGACCGCGAACTGGCGCCCTGCGGCCTGACCACCGCGCAGCTCGGCCTGCTGGCGCAGATCGCCGAGGCCGCGGACGACACGCTGGGTGCCCTCGCCCGCCGCACCGGCCTGGAGCAGTCCACGCTGTCGCGCAACCTGCGCACGCTGGAAGGGGAAGGGCTGATCGAGATCGCCGTGGTCGAAACCGACCTGCGGCGCCGCGCCGTGTGGCTCACCGAAACCGGCGCGCGCCGGCTGGAGGCCGCCATCCCCGTGTGGCGGCAGGCGCACGCCAGACTGGCCGAACGCCTGTCGCCCGACCTCGCCCGGCAACTGGCCGACCAGGCCGACGCGCTGTCCGGCGGCTGACGCCCCGCCGAACCGCCTTCCCCGCGCGACTCCATTGGGATATAATTCCTGATGGGGATCCAGCGAAGGAAGGGCACAGGCACATGCGGCACGAAGCTCCGGAATGCAACACATCCTCGATTCCGTTGCATCCGGTTGCATTGTGTTGCATCCACCGGGGCATCCGCCGGGTCGTCCCCGGCCTCACCGCCGTCATCCGTGTTTATGCGCGGTAACCATGCCCCGGTATTGGCGTCACATATTGAATCATATGTGTTCAATTCGTGGCTGTATGACCCGCGAGTGCATGGGCACGCTTCCGACATTTCGTTTGCGTATGATGCCGGGAGAAAAGCCCATGACATCCTTGAACGCCCTGAAGGGGACCGCCGCCGCCATTGCCCTTGGTGCCCTTGGTGCCCTCGGCGCCCTTGCGCTGGCCACGGCGCCGACGGGGGCCGCGGCGCAGGTCGCCTGCTCCGCCAACACCACCGTCACCCTGTCGTCCAGCAGCGTGGTCTGCGGCACGGCGACGCTCGGCGGGCCGCCCGGCAAGCTGATCGCCATCAACCAGTACCAGGGCATCCGCTATGGGCAGGCGGCGCGCTGGGCGACGCCGGGCATGGCTCCGCTGCCCGCCGGCACCACGGCCGCGCCCTTCAACGCCACGGCGGCCGGCGCCTACTGCCCGCAGGGCGCCAGCGACCGCAACGAGGACTGCCTGTTCCTCAACGTCTCCGCCCCGCAGGCGACCATTAACAATACGGCCGCCAAGCTGCCGGTGATCTTCTTCATCCACGGCGGCGCCTTCGTCGCCGGCAGCGGCGGCGCGCCGCTGTACGACGGCGCCACGCTGGCCGGGAACGGGCCGGCGGTCGTCGTCACCATCAACTACCGCCTGGGCGCTCTGGGCTTCCTGTCCTACCGGAACGGCTCCACCGTCATCCCCGGCAACTTCGGCCTGCTCGACCAGCAGCTGGCGCTCGCCTGGGTGTACCAGAACGTCGCGGCCTTCGGCGGCGACCCCGGCAACATCACCATCGTCGGCGAGAGTGCCGGCGCCATGTCGGTCGGCCTGCACCTGTTCGCCGCCAGCACCAACCGCTACGTCCAGGCCTCCGGCAAGGCGGTGGACAGCCGCGCGCTGTTCACGGGCGCGGTCATGGAAAGCAACCCCATGGGCATCGCCTACCCGACGCCGCAGGCCTCGTCCGACGCCATCGGCACGGCGTTCGTCAACAGCCTGTGCTCGTCGGTCAAGGGCGCGCCGAAGAACTGCGCGACCAACCTGTCCTGGCTGCAGAGCGTGCCGACGACCGACGACGTGATGAAGGCGCAGACGGCGGCGATGAAGTCGTGGGCCGCCAACTCGCCCATCGGCAAGGCCAAGGTGCCGGGCGTGCAGGCGCTGGCCAGCGACGCCACGCCGATCACCCTGCCCTACAGCCCGGTGGTCGACGGCGCGCTGGTCATGGGCCAGCCGCTGAAGGGCTACGCCTCCACCTACGCCGCCAACGCGCGCCCCTTCGTCTTCGGCACCAACGCCAACGAGGGCGCGCCCTTCGCTCAGCTCGTCTACGACCTGAACCCGATCGAGCGCGGCTGGATCTTCAACCAGAAGGCCTACGAGACCGACCTGGGCAACATCCTGGGCAAGACCGCCGTGCCCGTGATCGAGGCGATCGACGCCTACAACCCCGCCAAGCAGTCCGACACCCTGTACTGGAGCGCCGCCGCCGCCGCGCTGTCCAACGTGATCACCGACTACGTCTTCACCTGCGCCAACATCACCACGGCCAACTACGCCCTGGCGCAGAGCAAGGCGACCGGCGTCTACGGCTACCACTTCACGCAGCCGGCGATCTTCGACCTGTACACCAGCCCGATCACCAAGGGCCCGATGGCCGCCTGCGCCCCCACCAAGGACAAGTCCGGCAACTACGACGGCCGCACCTGCCACGCCAACGAGCTGCCGTACGTCTTCAACACGCTGCCGGCCGTGCCCGACCTGCAGTCCCCCACCAGCGGCGACACCGCCCTGACCCAAAGCATGCCGGCCGCCTGGGCCGCCTTCGCCAAGACCCCGTCCAGCCCCGGCGCGCCCTGGGTGGCCTACGCCAACGACGGCACCGGCACGGTCATCCAGTGGAACGGCGGCACCCTGCCGCCGCCCAAGGCCGCCGTGTACGCCGCCGCCAACTGCGCCACCTGGGCGCCGTACCTGAAGTAGGCGGGCAAGAAAAAGGGCCGCGCGGGTCATCCCCGCGCGGCCCTCTCTTCCCCTGGGTCGAAAGCGTTACTTCGCCACGCCCGGCTTGCGCTTGAAGTTGTGGTGCGCCTCGATGTAGCGCACGGTGCCCGACTTGGACCGCATGATGACCGAGTGGGTCACCGCACCGCCGGGGAAGCGGCGCACGCCCTTCAGCATGGCACCGTCGGTCACGCCGGTGGCGGCGAACATGACGTTGCCCTTAGCCAGCTCGACCATCGAGTACTTCTTGTTCAGGTCGGTGACGCCCCAGCGGGCGGCGCGCGCCTTCTCGTCGTCGTTGCGGAACAGCAGCCGGCCCTGGAACTGGCCGCCGATGCAGCGCAGCGCCGCGGCGGCCAGCACGCCTTCCGGCGCGCCGCCGGAGCCAACGTACATGTCCACGCCGGTGCCGAGCTGGCTGGTGGCGATTACGCCCGACACGTCGCCGTCGGAGATCAGCATGATGCGCGCCCCGGCCTCGCGGACCTTGGCGATCAGCTCGGCGTGGCGCGGGCGGTCCAGGATGCAGACCACCAGCTCCTCGACGTCGGTGCCCTTGGCCTTGGCCAGGTTCTTCAGGTTGGTCGCCGGGCTCTCGTCCAGGTCGACCACGCCTTCCGGCAGGCCGCCGCCGACGGCGATCTTGTCCATGTACACGTCGGGGGCGTTCAGGAAGCCGCCCTCCTCCGCCATGGCGATGACGGCCAGCGCGTTCGGGCCGCCCTTGGCGGTGATGGTCGTGCCCTCCAGCGGGTCGAGCGCGATGTCGACCTTCGGCGCGCCGCGGCCGATACCGGCGCCCACCTTCTCACCGATGTACAGCATCGGCGCCTCGTCACGCTCGCCCTCGCCGATCACGACGGTGCCGTCGATGTAGAGGGTGTTGAGCGCCTGGCGCATGGCGTCGACGGCGGCCTGGTCGGCGAGCTTCTCGTCGCCGCGGCCCATCAGCAGCGACGCGGAGAGCGCCGCCGCCTCGGTGACGCGCACGGCTTCGAGCGCCAGGTTCCGGTCCATCCCGGACAGGTCGACTTTGTGGTCCATTGGTTGCTATCCCCCGAAATTCAGCTCGGTTCGGTTCAGCCTGAGCTTTGTGCGTTTGTAGATAGGGATCAGAACTGCTCGATGCGGATCATCCGCGGCGGCTCCAGCACCGCGGCCTGGGCCGAGATGGCGGCCAGGGCGCGCTGCATCGACGCCTCGTCGGTGTCGTGCGTGGTCAGCACCACCGGCACCGCCTCGCCCGGCGCCCGGCCGCGCTGCAGGAACGATTCCATCGAAACGTTGTGATCGCGCAGCGCCGCCGCAACCTCGGCAATGACGCCGGGGCGGTCGACCACCATCAGGCGTACGTAGTACGCCCCGGTCCGCGCCTCCATCGGCGACGGTTCCAGGCGGGCGAACTGCCCGGCCGGCACGCCGAAGGTGGGGGTGGAGCGGCCGCGCGCCACGTCCACGATGTCGGCCACCACGGCCGACGCGGTCGGGCCGGCGCCGGCCCCGCGGCCGACCAGCCAGACGCGGTCCACGAAGTCGCCCTGCGCCACCACGGCGTTGAACACGCCGTCCACGGCGGCAATCGGCGCGTCCTTCGGCACCATGCAGGGGTGCACGCGCTGCTCCACGCCCAGGCGGGTCAGCCGCGCGATGCCCAGCAGCTTGATCCGGTACCCCAGCTCCTCCGCGTACGCCATGTCGACGGCGGAGATGTGGCGGATGCCCTCCACATGGACCGAGGCGAAATCGACCGGGCAGCCAAAGGCGACCGAGGTCAGCACGGCCAGCTTGTGCGCCGCGTCCACGCCGTCGATGTCGAAGCTGGGGTCGGCCTCGGCGTAGCCCAGCGTCTGCGCCTCGGCCAGCACGTCCGCGAAGGCGCGGCCGGTGGTGCGCATCTCGGTCAGGATGTAGTTGCAGGTGCCGTTGAGGATGCCGTGCACCTCCGTCACCCGGTTGCCGGCCAGCCCTTCGCGCAGCGCCTTGATGACGGGGATGCCGCCGGCCACCGCCGCCTCGAACGCCAGCGACAGCCCGCGCCCCTCGGCGCGCTCGGCGAGCGCGGTGCCGTGGTTGGCGAGCAGCGCCTTGTTGGCGGTCACCACGTGCTTGCCGGTTTCCAGCGCCGTCTCCACGGCGGCCTTGGCGGCCCCGTCGGAGCCGCCGATCAGCTCGACGAACACGTCGATGTCCGGCGCACCGGCCATGGCGACGGGGTCGTCGAACCAGCGCACGGCCGACAGGTCGACGCCGCGGTCCTTGCTCCGGTCGCGGGCGCTGACGGCCGTCACCACGACCTTGCGGCCGCAGCGCTGCTCCAGGATCTGCGCCTGCTGGGACAGCAGCTTCAGCACGCCGGCGCCGACCGTACCCAGGCCGGCGACGGCAATTTTGAGGGGTTGGCCGCTCACGACGCTTTCGCCTTCACCGGTTCCAGGAGTTCGCGCCGTGCCTCGGGGTCCCGGCTCTGCGCCGCACCGGCGGCGTTGGAGCGGAAGAACTCCTTGATGTTGCGCGTCGCCTGACGGATGCGGTGCACGTTCTCGACGAGGCCAAGGCGGACATGCCCGTCGCCGTACTCGCCGAAGCCGATGCCCGGCGACACCGCCACGTTGGCCTCCTGCAGCAGCAGCTTGGAGAACTCCAGCGAGCCCAGGTGGGCGAACTGCGGCGGAATGGGGGCCCAGGCGAACATGCTGGCGGGCGGCGTCGGCACCTGCCAGCCGGCGGCGGCGAGGCCCTCGATCAGCACGTCGCGGCGCTGCTTGTACATCTGCCGGATCTGCTCCACGCAGTCCTGCGGGCCGTTCAACGCGGCGGTGGCGGCGACCTGGATCGGCGTGAAGGCGCCGTAGTCCAGGTACGACTTGATGCGCGCCAGCGCGGTGATCAGCTTCTTGTTGCCGGTGGCGAAGCCGATGCGCCAGCCCGCCATGTTGTAGGTCTTGGACATCGAGGTGAACTCGACCGCCACCTCGCGCGCCTCCGGGATCTCCAGGATGGAGGGCGGCGGCTCGCCGTTGAAGTAGATCTCGGCGTAGGCGAGGTCCGACAGGATGTAGATGCCGTGCTTGCGGCAGAACTCCACGATCGGGCGGTAGAAGTCCAGCCCGGCCACCTGCGCCGTCGGGTTCGACGGGTAGTTCAGCACCAGCGCCAGCGGCTTGGGCACGCTGTGCTTCGTGGCGCGCTCCAGCACCTCCATGAACTGGTCGACGTTCGGCGTGTCGCCGCCGTCGTGGCCCATGGGCAGGTGGCGGATCGAGGCGCCGGCCAGGATGAAGCCGAACGGATGGATCGGGTAGCTGGGGTTCGGCACCAGGATGGTGTCGCCCGGGCTGGTGATCGCGTTGGCGAGGTTGGCGAGGCCTTCCTTCGACCCGATGGTGACGATGCACTCCGTCTCGGGATCGATCTCGACGTTGAAGCGCCGCTTGTAGTAGGCGGCGTGGGCACGGCGCAGGCCGGGGATGCCGCGCGAGTTGGAATAGCCGTGCGTCTTCGGGTTCCGCACCGCCTCGACCAGCTTGTCGACGATGTGCTGGGGGGTCGGCTGGTCCGGGTTGCCCATGCCGAGGTCGATGATGTCCTCGCCGGCGGCGCGGGCTCGCGCCTTCATGGCGTTGACCTCGGCGAACACGTAGGGCGGCAGACGCTTGATGCGGTGGAATTCAGAATCGCTCATGGACGCTCCGGGACCTCACCGGCCGCGGGACCAACCAAAACAGGGCGGACCGGGACCCTTTTCTACCGCCACGCCCGAGGATAAGCGAGGCAAATTTCGCGGGTGTGAGGTGCGCAGGTTGCGTTTGGCGGCTCTATCCCTTGGCCACCTCCAATAAGAAAGGAGACGACCCTACCCCTGCCGGCCCGGCGTGATCTTCGGCTTGGGCGGGGCTTCCAGGGGCCTGTACTGGTCCTCCAGCGCCTTCTTGCGGGCCAGCGAGCGGGTGCGGTCCTGCTCCAGGCTCTTCATCTGCGCAGCGCGCTGCTTCTCGGTGCTGAGGTCGGTCGGGCGCGGCGGCACGGTGGCGAGGTTCGGATACTCGGCCTTCTCGCCGCTCATGGTGCGGATCGGGCTCGGCGCGCTGGGCGGCGGGTTGTCGCCGGTCACGGCGCCGACAAGGCCGGTGTCCAGCGTGCGCTCGCTGCACCCCGCCAGCAGCAGCCCACACGCCGCCACGGCCACCGAAACCGCCCTGCCCCAGCCCTTCGCCATAGCCCGAACCCCTTCCCGATCCCTTCGTTGCACCCCGTCCGGCCAAAAAATGAGCCGAAACGGTCCATCAAACGTTCACATTAGGCGTGTAGGAGTGTCGCAGCCCGTGCAAACCCGGCATAATCCTACACGTGGCCATTTCAAAAACCGGCAGGCTTTGTATAAACCTGACTGCGCCCCACCTAGAAGCACAAACGACACGCAAAGGACGGAACCATGGCCGACCAACAGGCCCCCGACGTGAAGCTGCCCGATCCGGTCGAGCTGTCGCGCGCGATGACCCGCATCGCCGAGCAGAGCCAACGCCTCGTCACCGATTTCCTGTCGCGTCAGGCCGCCGACGGCGCCGCGCCGGCGGCGAATCCGGACCCCATGGGTGTGGGCCACGCCTTCCTCGAGATGACCGCCCGCATGATGGCCGACCCGGCCAAGCTCATGAAGGCGCAGATGACCTTGTGGCAGGACTACCTGACGCTGTGGCAGCGCACCACCCAGCGCCTGCTGGGCCAGGAGGCGGAGCCGGTCATCACCCCCGCCAAGGACGACCGCCGCTTCAAGGACTCGGCCTGGGACGAGAACACGCTGTTCGACTTCATCAAGCAGTCCTACCTGCTGTCGGCCCGGTGGATGCAGTCGACCGTCAACGAGGTCGAGGGGCTGGACGACCACACCTCGCGCAAGGTGGACTTCTACACCCGCCAGTTCGTCGACGCGATGGCCCCGTCCAACTTCGTCATGACCAACCCGGAGGTGCTGCGCACCACCATCGAGACGGGCGGCGAGAACCTGGTCAAGGGCCTGGAGCACCTGCTGAAGGACCTGGAGCGCGGCAAGGGCGAGCTGCGCATCTCCATGACCGACTACGACGCCTTCCAGGTCGGCAAGAACATCGCGGTGACGCCGGGCAAGGTGGTCTTCCAGACCGACCTGATGCAGCTGATCCAGTACACGCCCACCACCAAGGACGTTGCCAAGCGGCCGCTGATGATCGTGCCGCCGTGGATCAACAAGTACTACATCCTCGACCTGCGCGAGAAGAACAGCTTCGTCAAGTGGGCGGTGGACCAGGGCCACACGGTCTTCGTCCTGTCCTGGGTCAACCCGGACGAGCGCCTCGCCAAGAAGACCTTCGAGGACTACATGTTCGAGGGCGTGCTGGCGGCGCTGGACGCCATCACCAAGCAGACCGGCGAGAAGGACGTCAACGCCATCGGCTACTGCCTGGGCGGCACGCTCCTGGGCTCCACGCTGGCGTATATGGCGGCGAAGGGTGACGACCGCATCGTGTCGGCCACCTACTTCACCACCATGCTGGACTTCGCCGAGGCCGGCGAGCTTTCCGTCTTCATCGACGAGGAGCAGCTGAACTACATCGAAGGCCAGATGAACGAGAAGGGCTATCTCGACGGCGCGAAGATGGCCACCACGTTCAACATGATGCGCGCCAACGACCTGATCTGGTCGTTCGTGGTGAACAACTACCTGCTGGGCAAGGACCCGTTCCCGTTCGACCTGCTGTACTGGAACAGCGATTCCACACGCATGCCGGCAGCGATGCACAGCTTCTACCTGCGCAACATGTACCAGCGGAACCTGCTGCGCGAGCCGGGCGGCATCACGCTGGGCGGCGTGCCGATCGACCTGCGCACGGTGAAGCTGCCGACCTTCTTCCTGTCCACCCGCGAGGACCACATCGCGCCCTGGAAGAGCACCTACCAGGGCACGCAGCTGTTCTCCGGCCCGATCAAGTTCGTGCTGTCGGCCTCGGGCCACATCGCGGGCGTGGTCAACCCGCCAGCGGCGGAGAAGTACTGCTACTGGACCAACGACAAGCTGCCCAAGGCTTCCGACGACTGGTTCAAGGGCGCGCAGCAGACCCCCGGCTCGTGGTGGCCGGAGTGGCAGCGCTGGGTGGCCGGCTTCGCCAACGGCACCGTGCCGGCCCGCGATCCGGCCAAGGGCAAGCTGAAGGTGCTGGACGAGGCGCCCGGTTCCTACGTGAAGGAACGCATCGTCTGATCGCGTAGTGTCTGATCGCGTTGGGTTTTCGGCTGCCGCCTCAACCCAACCTACGACGCCCTCGTAGGTTGGGTTGAGCGCAGCGAAAACCCAACGTCACCAACGCCGCACAGAAAAAGGCCCCGGGGATCGCTCCCCGGGGCCTTTTCTTTCGGCGGGACCGCCGACGGCCTTACGAGGTCGGGCCGGCGACGCGCGGCAGGATCTGCGCACGGCGGTTCGACGGCTCGCGCACGTTGTCGCCGGTCTTGACCAGGAGCTGGGTCTCGCCCTTGCCCTCGGTCGTGACGTTGTTGGCCGGCACGCCCTTGGCGACCAGGGCCTGCTTCACCGCCGTGGCGCGGCGCATGGACAGGCGCTGGTTGTAGTTCGGCTTGCCCGACGTGTCGGTGTGGCCGATGACCTGCACGCGGGCGGTGCTGCGGTTGGCACCCAGCGCGTTCACGACGTCGCTGATGATGCGGTCGGCAGCCGGGGTGATGTTCGCCTTGTCCCAGTCGAAGAACACCAGGTACTCGTTCTGCAGGCCGGGCGCCGCCGGGGCGGTGGCGGCCGTGGTCTGCGCCGGGCACGGATAGCTGCCGTTGTGGATGACGTAGCCGCCGCTGGCGGTACGGAGCGGCGTGCTGCCCCAGCCGATCACCGGGTTGCACCACACGTCGGTGGCGGCGGCGGTCTGCGCCTGCGCGGCGCCGGCCATCAGGCCGCCGGCCACGAGCACGGCCGGCAGAACGGCCCACGCCTTACGGATACCCATGTTCATAGCTCCACTTCCTCCAATATCGCTTCCAGTGGATGATTCGTGCTGTAGGAGAAGCGGACCGCGCCAACGCGCCCCTTCGCCGCACGGGGTGGACAGCATTTCCCGAAACAAGTCGTCGTTCGCGATGTTCCCGCCAATAGCCCGTACGCCCTAAGCAACTCGAAAAACCGCAGCCCCCTGCGGGTTTCCCGTCGCGCGGACGCTACGGGCACCGGCGTAGTTTACGCTTCCCGATAGGTCTGCGCCAGTGCCGCGTATTGACGCGCAGATACTGGGAAGTACGCAAGGTCCTTTTCGCTGAGTTCGCGGATGGGTCGGGCGGGTGAACCGGCCCAAAGCTGCCCCGCCTTGACCCGTTTTCCGGGGGTCACCAGGGCGCCCGCGGCCACCATGGCCCCCGACTCGACGTAGGCGCCGTCCATCACGCAGGCCTTCATGCCGATGAAGCAGCCCGATTCGAGCGTGCAGGCATGCAGCAGCGCCATGTGCCCCACGGTGATGTCGTCGCCGATGTAGGTGCCCTGCCCGGCCGAAGCCACGTGGATGACAGTGCCGTCCTGGATGTTGGTGCGCGCCCCGATTCGGATCTCGTTCACGTCGCCGCGCACGGTGCAGCCGAACCAGATGCTGGTGTCCGCCCCGATGACGACGTCGCCGATCACGGCGGCGTTCGGCGCGATGTACGCCGTCGGGTCGATGGTCGGGACGACGCCCTTGAAGGGCAGGATGAGGCCGGACATGAACGCTCTCCAACTCGCGCGCCCCACGCCCCTCCCCCGCCGAAACGGGGAAGGGGGGAGGAGCAAACCGCCTTACGGGAACATCGGCGCCTGATCGATGCCGGTGGTCTCGCCCAGGCCCAGCATCACGTTCATGTTCTGGATGGCCTGGCCCGAGGCGCCCTTCACCAGATTGTCGATGACCGACACGATGATGGCGCCGCGCGGGGTGCGGTCGGGGAACACGCCCATCAGGCAGTGGTTGGAACCGCGCACGTGCCGCGTCGCCGGGGCCACGCCCGCCGGCACGACGCCGACGAACGGCTCGCCCTCGTACTGCTTCACCAGCGCGTCGCGCAGGTCGTCGGCGTTGGCGCCGTCGGCCATGCGGACGTAGATGGTCGACATCATGCCGCGGTTCATCGGCACGAGGTGCGGCGTGAACGACACGGTCACCGGCCGGCCGGCGGCCAGCCGCAGCTCCTGCTCGATTTCCGGCATGTGACGATGGTGGCCGACGCCATAGGCGTTGAAGCCCTCCGACACCTCGGAGAAGAGGTTGGCCTGCTTGGCGTCGCGGCCGGCGCCCGACACGCCCGACTTGGCGTCGATGATGATGCCGCCCGGCTCGATCAGCTCGCCCAGCAGCAGCGGCATCAGCGGCAGCAGCGCGCTGGTCGGGTAGCAGCCGGGGTTGGCCACCACGCGCGCCTTGCGCACGCCCTGCCGGTTCAACTCGGTCAGGCCGTAGGCGACTTCCTTCTGCAGGTCCACGGCGCGGTGCTCATGGCCGTACCACGCGGCGTACTCGGCCGGGTCGGTCAGGCGGAAATCGGCGGACAGGTCGACGACCTTCAGCCCGTGCGGGATGCCGGAGACCACCTCCTGCGTGGTGCCGTGCGGCAGGGCGCAGAAGACCACGTCCAGCTTGTCCCAGTGCACCTCCTCGATCTTCACGAGGCCGGGCAGGCCATAGCGGCCGAGATGCGGGAAGACCTCCGCCATCGGCTTGCCGGCCTGGCGCTCGGCGGTCAGCGCGCAGATCTCGACGTTCGGGTGGCGCAGCAGCATGCGCACCAGTTCCGCGCCGGTGTAGCCGCTGGCGCCGAGGATGCCGACGCGGATCGGGGTGGTCGTGTTGGCCATGGAAGGGTCTTCCCTGTTCGCGTGAAGGGATGAACATAGCAAAAGGGGCGCCCCGCGTGGGACGCCCCCTGCTCGTACCAGACTTGTGCAGAGACCGCGTGCGGGCTTAGCGCTTCGAGAACTGGAAGCTGCGGCGCGCCTTGGCGCGGCCGTACTTCTTACGCTCGACGACGCGGGCGTCGCGGGTCAGGAAGCCGGCGGCCTTCAGCGGCGGGCGCAGGCCCGGCTCATAGTAGGTCAGCGCCTTCGAGATGCCGTGGCGAACCGCACCGGCCTGGCCCGACAGGCCGCCGCCGGTGACGGTGCACAGCACGTCGAACTGGCCGTCGCGGCCGGCGATGCCGAACGGCTGGTTGATCATCATGCGCAGCACGGGACGGGCGAAGTACACTTCGACGTCGCGGCCGTTCACGGTGATCTTGCCGGTGCCCGGCATGATCCAAACGCGGGCGACGGCGTCCTTGCGCTTGCCGGTGGCGTAGGCGCGGCCGAACTGGTCGAGCTTCGGCTCGTTCGTCTCGGCGGAGGCAACGGCCGGCTGCGTGCCGCCCGCCAGATCCTTCAGGCTGGAGAGGGTGGTGGTGACCTGAGCCATTGGATTACGCGCTCCGCTTGTTCTTCGGGTTCAGGGCGCCGACGTCGAGGACGGTCGGCTGCTGCGCCTCGTGCGGGTGGGCAGCGCCCTTGTAGACCTTGAGGTGGGTCATCTGGCGGCGGCCCAGCGGGCCGCGCGGGATCATGCGCTCCACGGCCTTCTCAATGACGCGCTCGGGGTACTTGCCGTCGAGGATCTGGCCCTTCGAACGGCCCTTGATGCCGCCCGGATAGCCGGTGTGCCAGTAGAAGATGTCGTCCTTCCGCTTGTTGCCGGTCAGCTTCACCTTCTCGGCATTGATGACGACGATGTGATCGCCGCAATCCATGTGCGGGGTGTAGGTCGGCTTGTTCTTGCCGCGGAGCATGTTCGCCAGGATGCTGGCAAGCCGACCGAGAACGAGGCCGTCGGCATCGACGACGTACCACTTCTTCTCGATCTCGGACGGCTTCAGATTGAAGGTCTTCATCGCCACACTCGTTGAGTGAATCGTGGATCGGC
>NZ_DASPMG010000139.1:0-41395 GCF_035627195.1 Azospirillum sp. | reverse complement strand
CCTCGCCGAGCACTCCTCCCAGCAGCGCCTGCTGGAGGGCGTCGCCGAGGTGTTCGGGCTGGACGCCCCGCCGGAGCGGATCGAGGTCTACGACAACAGCCACGTGCAGGGCGCCTTCGCCATCGGCGGCATGATCGTCGCCGGGCCCGAGGGCTACATGAAGAACGCCTACCGCAAGTTCAACATCCGCTCCGAAGAGGCGGCCGGCGACGACTACGCCATGATGCGCGAGGTGCTGACCCGCCGCTTCGGCCGCGCCCTGAAGGAGGATCCGGAGCGCACGGGCGGCACTTGGCCCGACCTCGTCCTGATCGACGGCGGGCAGGGGCAGCTCTCCATCGCGCGGCAGGTGTTCGACGAGCTGGGCATCACCGACGTGCCGCTGGTCGCCATCGCCAAGGGGCCGGACCGCAACGCCGGGCGGGAGCACTTCTTCATGCCCGACCGGGCGCCGTTCCAGATGGAGTCGCGCGACCCGGTGCTGTACTTCCTCCAGCGCCTGCGCGACGAGGCGCACCGCTTCGCCATCGGCACCCACCGGGCGCGCCGCGCCAAGGCCATCACCAAGTCGCCCATCGACGAGATCCCCGGCATCGGCCCGGCGCGCAAGAAGGCGCTGCTGCACCATTTCGGCAGCGGCAAGGCGGTGGCGCGCGCCGGGCTGGCCGACCTGGAGGCCGTTGAGGGGATCAATCGTACGGTGGCGAAAAAGATCTACGATCATTTCCATCCGGATGGTTAGAATGGGCCCGCCGTTGCGAGCCTCACAAGCCATGATGACCAGCCTTCCGAACCTGCTGACCCTGTCGCGCATCGCGGTGATCCCGCTGGTGGTCGGGCTTTTCTACGTGCCCGAAGCGTGGGCCGCGTACAGCGCGTGCTCGCTGTTCGCGGCGGCCTGCATCACCGACTACTTCGACGGCTACCTCGCCCGCGCGTGGGAGCAGGAATCGGTGATCGGCAAGTTCCTCGACCCCATCGCCGACAAGCTTCTGGTTGCGGCGACGCTGATCATGCTGGTCGGATTCGGCCGGCTGACCGGCCTGTCGATCCTGGCCGCCGTGGTGATCCTGCTGCGCGAGGTGCTGGTGTCGGGCCTGCGCGAGTATCTGGCCGGCCTCAACGTCGGCGTGCCGGTCACGCGGCTGGCCAAGTGGAAGACGACCATCCAGATGGTGGCGCTGGGCTTCCTGATCGTCGGCGACTACGGCCCGCGGGAGATCCCGGTGACGGTCATCGGCATCACCGGCCTGTGGGCGGCCGCCATCCTCACCTTCGTCACCGGTTGGGACTACATGCGCGCCGGCCTGAAGCACATGACCGCGGAACCCGCCCGCCCGCCCGCGTCCGCCAAACAGGCCCGATCCGCATGAAGGGGCCCGCATGAAGATCTTCGGGCTGACCGGGTGGAGCGGCAGCGGCAAGACGACGCTGGCGGTGAAGCTGCTGCCGGCGCTGATCGGCCGGGGCCTGCGCGTGTCCACCATCAAGCACGCGCACAAGGGCTTCGACATCGACCACCCCGGCAAGGACAGCCACAACCACCGCATGGCCGGCGCCACCGAGGTGCTGGTCAGCTCGCCCAAGCGCTGGGCCCTGATGCACGAACTGCGCGACGAGCCGGAACCGACGCTGGAGGAGCTGGTGCGCAAGCTCCAGCCGGTCGACCTGCTGCTGATCGAGGGGTTCAAGCGCGACCGGCATCCCAAGCTGGAGGTTTGGCGCCCCAGCGTCGGCAAGCCGCTGATCGCCGCCGAGGACCCCACCGTCGTGGCCATCGCCAGCGACGGCCCGGTGCCGGACGCCCGGGTGCCGGTCTTCCACATCGACGACGCCGAGGCCATGGCGGCGTTCGTGGTGGAGTTCTGCGGGCTGAGGGCGTAGGCCCCCTCCCGCCCGCTTCGCGGGCACCCTCCCCCGCGTTGCGGTGGAGGGGATTGGCTCCGCCAGCCTGAAAACCCTCCACCTCGAAGAGGGGGAGGGTGGCCGAGCGTCAGCGCAGGCCGGGAGGGGGCATCGGCACTACAACCCCTTGCCCGCCTTCAGCCACACCAACAGATCCGGCTCCGCCATGAACCACAGGTAGGAGTTCACGGCGATGCTGGGGAAGCGCGCCTTGGCCGGTGCCGCCCCCCGGTGCTCGAACACGCTGACGAAGGCCACCTGATCGTCGGGGAAGCCGGCCGCGCGCGTGGTCGCCAGCAGCTCCGCCTTGCGATCCTCGGTGAAGGGGCCGTCGGTGGCGACGATCTCGACGAAGACCAGCCGCATGCGCTCCCCGCCCAGGTCGGCCAGCACGACGTCGGGCAGCAGCTTCTGCTGGTCGATGGGCAGGCCGATGCGGCGCATCAGCGCGTCGTCCTGCGCCACGATCTTGGTGGCGCTCTCGCTGATCCACAGCACGGCCGGCTCGATCAGGTGGCGGGGGGCGAACTCCTCCACCACCGCCTTGGTCAGGACCGAGCTGGTGCCGGGGCTCATGACGCGCGAGCCGCCCTTGGGCAGCCGCACCTCCACCGCCTCGCGCCCGGCGACGCGGTCGCGCAGGATGGCGGTGCGGGCCAGCTGGTCGGCGCTCAGGTGCGTCGCCGCCCATGTTTGCGCCGCGCCGGCGAATCCCTCCTCGGGCGCCGTGATCAGCGCGGCGAAGCTGCGCTTCAGCGCGTAGCGGCCGAGGCTGCTGGTGGTGGCGATTCCCTCGCGCAGCGCCACGGCGTTGTAGGTGATCAGGCCCTGGCGCAGCGTCTCGTCGCGGATGGGCTCGCGCGTGTTGTCCTTGTACCAGGGCTCGCCCGGCGGCGCGAAGCCGGGCCGGGTCGAGGCGGTGCGGAAGGCCAGCCGGGATGCGGAGTCGGTCAGCGCCGCCTGGGCGTCGCTCATCCGGCAGACCTGGGTGGGCGCCAGCCAGACGCCGCTGCCCTCGACCGCGCCGACGTAGAGCAGGGCGAAGACGGTGCGCGCCGCCATCTCGCGCACGACGTAGTTGCGGTCGGCCAACCCTTCCGGGAAGACCTCGGCCAGCCGACGCTTGATGGTCACCACGTCGGCCAGCGGCGGCAGCGTGCCTTCGGCCGGGGTGATGACGGCGGCGGGCGGCGGCTCCGGCGGCGGGGCGGGGGCAGCGGTGAAGCCGAAGAGGTCGGGCTGGGTCATGATTCGCGGACCTGTACCCCGTACATCTCCCAGATCCGCTTCTCGATCGTGTCCTTGCCCGCCTTGCGCGCGATCATCCGGTCCAGAGCCTTCAACTCCGCCACCGGCGGCAGCGGCGTCGCCTCGATCTCGTAGGCCGACACGGCGGGCGTGCCGTTGATGCAGCGGAACGCCTCGTCCATCGCCGCGCTGTTCAGCAGCGCCGCCACCGTCTGGGCGGAGATCAGCGGCACGGAGCCCCGCATGGGCTTCACCATGTTCAGGTGGTTCTCCACCGACACGGCGCCGCCGTGTTCGTCGATAAAGTCCTGTGGCAGCTCGGCGGCGATCAGGCGGCGGGCCTGTTCCAGCGCGGTGGTCCGCTGCACCAGGACGCAGGCGGTGCGCACGATGTTCGGCTCGTCCGCCGGGCCGGGCACGAACCATGCCTTGTGGTTGCGCGTCACCGCCTTGAAGGCGAACCGGCCGGAGCCGTCGGCGGCCACGCACTCCGCCCAGATCAGCGGGACGGCGCCGCGCACCTTGTGATCGTGCAGCTTCGCCTTGTGGCGGTTCCACACCAGCGGGCCGGTCGACACCTCGTAGCCGATGTCGGCCAGCCGGCCGGGCATGGCGCGCAGCCGGTGCGCGAGATCGACGTTGCGGGCGTGGCGGGGCAGCAGCCACGGCCGCGACGGATCCGCCGGCAGGGCGAAGCCGCCGCCCGGCGTCACCGCCACGTCCCCGGTCTCGCGCGCCCCCAGGAAGGATACGGAAACGCGTGGCGAATCCGCGCGGTAGACGGCCAGCAGCGCCTCCTGCAGCACGTCGGCGAAGACGCCCTTGCGGGCGTCGACGAAGTCGATGGAGACGGGCGGCGCCCGCTCGCCCAGCAGCCGGCGCAGGTTCTTGAAGTACTCGCCGCCGAGGAAGCCGGCGGGTGTCACGTAGGCGATGACGCCCCCCGGCCGCGCCATCCGCACGGCGAGGTCGGTGAACAGGCCGTACACGTTGGCGTGCCCGTACAGGCTGCGCGCCCAGCGCGCCCGCACCTCCTTGTCCAGCGTGACGCGCCCGTACGGCGGGTTGCCGACCACGAGGTCGTAGCCGCCGCGCTCCGCGATCTCCAAATCGTCGATGGCCAAGCTGTCGCGCACCTCCACCAGCCGCGCCAGCCGCCGTCCGGCGGCGCGCGCGGCGTCCAGCAGCGCCGCCTCGACGAACACCTGCGACATCCAGGCGCCGAGCGCGTCGATGTCGATGCCTGACAGGTGCGCTTCGACATGCGCCAGCACCTGTTCTCCGGGCGCGCCCGCCAGCGCGGCGGCCATGCGCGCCGCCACCGGCGCCAGGAACGCGCCGCCGCCGCACGCCGGGTCCAGCACCCGCGCCGTCCGCCAGTCCACCCCCGCCGCCTCGGCCTGATCCAGCAGCCGCTCGGTCAGCGCGGGCGGGGTGTAGAAGACGCCGAAGTCGCCGCGGTGCGCCTCCGGCAGCATGGCGGTGTAGATGGTGCCGACGGCGTAGCCGGCCTCCAGCGGCGGCATCTCCGCCGCCTTGGCGGCGATCTCGGCGGCGACGCGCTGTTCGGCCTTGCTCACCGCCGCGCGGCCGGCGCGCGCGGGGCGGGCCGGGCATTCAAGATCCGGGGCCAGCGTGTTCCAGTAATGCTCGGCCACGAAGGTCATGAAACCTTGGGAAAAGCGCAGACGATCCAAGTCGGTATGGCGACTCGCGGCGAGGCGGCGCGCGCCTTCGCGCAGTTCCTTAAGGGCTGCGCAAGAGGACGGGCGTGGATCGACTGTGGGTGCCAGGGCGCGCGCTGAGTAATTCATCCAGTTCACGGCCTCGGCGAGGCATGACGTCGCGGAACCGGACTATAGGAGACGCCACCGCCGGCCGCAAGGGGCGGACCGATGTCGGCTTTCGCCCCCTCAATCGTCCCCGAACGAGAAGCGCGCCGCCTGCACCCGGTTCTTGACGCCCAGCTTGTCGAAGATGTGGCCAAGGTGGCATTTGACCGTGACGTCGCTGATGTTCAGCGTGCGGGCGATGGCCTTGTTCGGCAGGCCCTGGCGCAGCAGTTCCATCACCTCCGACTCACGCGGGGTCAGGTCGACCTCGGGCCGAGCCGGCGCGCGGTCGGGGTGCTTGGCGCGCGGTGCCAACAGCGCGGCCGGTACGAAGATTTCGCCGGAGTGGATCAGGTTGAGCGCGGCGAGGAACGCGCTCATCGGCAGCCGCTTGGGGATATAGCCGGAAAATCCCAGGCCGACGGCTTCCACGGCTTCCCGCTGGCATTCGCCGGTGGTCAGCAGGGCGGCCCGGGCGCAGGGGTGGCGTTTGCGCAGCAGCCCCATCAGCGCGGGCAGGTCCAGGTCCGGAAGCGTGTTGGCAACGACGGCGATATCAATGTTATCTCTGCTGGCAACAATCGCCACTGTTTCCTGGAACGTTCCTGCCTCGGCAATCAAGGCTCCGGAATTCAGCGATGAAAGAAACGGGCGAACGCCGTCGCGGAACATTGCGTGCGAATCGGACAGCATGATGTTCATGGCGTTTCCTCGTGTCTTTTTATGCGTTCTAAGAAGTTTGGGAGTTCTATTGTGATATTAGATTGCCGTTGGCGGGTTAATAGATTGGGCGCAATTCTGCGTCTGTCTTGCGACTTGCTGACGCAGGCGCGGTCCGGAACCTGATTTTGGTCAAGCCGGCCGATGTGACGCGGGGCTATGGGGTGTATCACCGCGTATCATCCCGTAACATCCGTCCGTCGTCCGGTACCTTCGCAGGGCTTGCATCGCGCGGCACCGAACCGGCAAAATCGTGGCGCAAGAACAGGTTGCGATCCTCCTCATGGCCCAGCTCAGTGACGACTGCTTCGCCTTCGGCGGCGACTTGATGCCCGTGGACGCCGCGCTCGACGCGCTGCGCGGCCGCCTGCACGCGGTGACCGAGGCCGGGACGGTGCCGCTGGCCCAATCCCTCGGCCGCATCCTGGCGGAGGATGTGGTGGCCCCCTTCGACGTGCCGCCGCACGCCAACTCGGCCGTCGACGGCTACGCCGTCTTCTTCGACGACCTGACGCCGGGGGCGGAAACCGTGCTGCCGGTCACCGCCCGCGTCGCCGCCGGCCAGACGCTCGGCCGGCCGGGCGTGCGGGGGGAGGCGGTGCGCATCTTCACCGGCGCGCCGATGCCCGCGGGCTTCGACACCGTCCTGATGCAGGAGGACTGCCGGGCGGAGGGCGAGCCGGGCCGGGGCGGCGCCGTCACCATCCCGTCCGGCATCAAGCGCGGCTCCAACCGCCGCGAGGCGGGCGAGGACGTCACGGCGGGCGCCGTCATCCTCGCGTCCGGGCGCCGACTGCGGCCGGAGGACATCGGGCTCGCCGCCTCCGTCGGCCGGCGCGAGCTGGCGGTGCGCCGGCCGCTGCGCGCCGCCGTCTTCTCCACCGGCGACGAGGTGCGGGAACCGGGCGCGCCGCTGCCGCAGGGGTGCATCTACGACGCCAACCGCTTCTCCCTGATGGCGGCGCTGGCGCAGCTCGGCTGCGCGGTCACCGACCTCGGCATCCTGCCCGACCGCCGCGACGCCATCCGCGACGCGCTGGCCGAGGCCGCCGCGTCGCACGACGTGCTGGTCACCTCGGGCGGCGTCTCGACCGGGGAGGAGGACCACGTCAAGGCGGCGGTGGAGGCGCAGGGCTCCCTGCATTTCTGGCGCCTCGCCATCAAGCCGGGGCGGCCGGTGGCGCTGGGGCAGGTGCGCGGCACCGCCTTCATCGGCCTGCCGGGCAACCCGGTGGCGGTGATGATCACCTTCCTGCGCGTGGCCCGGCCGCTGCTGCTGCGCCTGATGGGGGCGGAGGAGAAGGCGCCGCCGCTGTTCCCCGTGCGCGCGGGCTTCGCCTACAAGAAGAAGCCGGGGCGCCGGGAGTACGTGCGCGCCCAGCTGGCCCGCGGCGAGGACGGTGTCTTGACCGCGCTCAAGCACCCGCGCGATGGTGCCGGCATCCTGTCGTCGATGGTTGAGTCCGATGGGCTGGTCGAACTGCCCGAGGATCTGACGCGTCTGGAACCCGGGGCGGTGGTGGATTTCCTGCCCTTCAGCGAGGTGCGGTGATGAAGGTTCTCTATTTCGCGTGGCTGCGCAGCAAGATCGGCGTCGCCCAGGAAGAGGTGGCGCCGCCGGCCGAGGTGCGCGACGTCGGGTCGCTCGTCGACTGGCTGAAGGCCCGCAGCCCGAAGCACGCCGAGGCGCTGGCCAACACCGCCGTGGTCAAGGTGGCGGTGAACCAGGAATACGTGCCCTACGACCACCCGCTGTCGGCCAACGACGAGGTGGCCCTATTCCCGCCGGTGACCGGCGGCTGAGGGCGCCTTGACGGGCCGGCGCGTGTCTTGCCAGAAAGGGGTGCCTTTTCCATCCTGAGCGCCCATGCCTCAATCCCTGATTTCGCAAGCCTTCGGCGAGGTGGTCGACACGCCGTGGTTTCTCGCGGTCGACATGGCCGGCACCGTCGCCTTCGCGCTGTCCGGCATCACCATCGCGCGTTCGGAGCGCTACTCCATCTTCGGTGCCCTGGTGCTGGCGTGGCTGCCGGCGCTGGGCGGCGGGCTGGTGATGGACCTCATCGTCGGGCGCACGCCGCCGGCCATCCTCGCCCAGCCGGCCTATATGTACGCCATCCTGGTGACCGTGCTGGCGGCGCGGCTGGGGCTGTGGGCGGTGGACCATGCGCGCGGGCGGCTGGTCTTCTTCTTCGACGTGGTGCGCTGGTACCTGATGGTGGCCCGGCGCCTGCCGCCGCGGACGGCGCTCGTCCTGTTCGACGCGATCGGGCTCGCCAGCTTCACCGTGACCGGCGTGTTCACCGCCATCCAGTTCAACTGTCAGCCGCTGGCCCTGTGGGGGCCGATCCTGGCGATGATGAACGCCAGCCTGGGGGCCATGCTGCGCGACGTGTTTCGGGCCGACGCCCACAACCCGATCCTCAAGGGCTCCTTCTACGCCGAGGTCGCCATCCTCTGGGGGCTGTTCCTGTCGGTGTATGTTCAGGTGGTCCCGCATTCGGCGGTGGCGGGCGGCGTGGCCGCGACGCTGGCCGGCGTGCCCGTGACGCGCCTGATGCTCTACCGCCGCGCGGTTTCCGCGCCCATGTTCTGACAACCGGCACCGTTCAGGGAGAGGACCGTATACCATGACCGTGAAGGTGCAGCGCGAGGACTTCGACCCCGGCGCCGAGCTGGACGCGCTGACGCGCGGCAAGACGTCCATCGGCGGCGTCACGACCTTCATCGGCTACGTCCGGGACTATGTCGGGAAGGACGGGGCCGGCGGCGAGGCCGTGCGGGCGATGACGCTGGAACACTACCCCGGCATGACCGAACGCCAGCTGGAGGCCATCGAGGCGGAGGCGCGGAAGCGCTGGCCGCTGGACGACGTGCTGGTCATCCACCGCTACGGCCGGCTGGAGCCGGGCGACCGCATCGTGCTGGTCGCCACCGCCTCCGCCCACCGCCAGGCGGCGTTCGAGAGCTGCCACTTCCTGATCGACTGGCTGAAGACCAGGGCGCCCTTCTGGAAGCTGGAAGAGACGCCCGGGGGCGAGCACTGGGTGGAGGCCAAGGACAGCGACGACGACGCGGCGGCGCGTTGGGAGGGGCAGAGCGACGGGGCGTGACGGGCTGGTCGTTGGGTTTTGCGGCTGACGCCTCAACCCAACCTACGGATGCGTCGTAGGTTGGGTTGAGCGCAGCGAAAACCCAACGTCGGGAGCCTGCTCCGGAAGCCTACTCCACCTTGCGCAGCACGGTGTCCAGGCGGCCCTTGCCGGCCTTGTCGATCCAGGCGGCGGCCAGCTTGCCGTCGGGGCGCAGGCGGTAGCGCAGCACGTTGCGGCCCTTCTCGTCGAAGACCAGCGTGTCGCCCTCGATGCGGCCCCTGCGGCGCACGCGCTCCATGTCGTCGCCGGGCTCCACGCCGGGGCCGAGCACGTAGTCGGCATAGACGGCGTCGCCCTCCACCCGGTCGACGTTCAGCACCAGCTCGCGGCCGTTGACGTAGGTGCCGTACCACGCGCCGAAGAACGGGCGGGCGCCGGCGACGGTGTCGGTGGCGGACCGCTGGCTGCCCGTCATCGCGGCGCGCATCAGGCTGGGGCTCGGGCTGCGGCCCCAGGAGTCGTCGCACGGCGGGTCGGTCGGGCGCGGCGCCGTCTCGGCGAAGCGCAGGATGCAGGCGCCGAAGCGGCGGACGAACAGGCCGGTGGTGGAGGCGCCATGGCCGGTCAGGTTGGCCGGCTGGTCGATGATGGTGTGCTCCAGACCCCGGCTGGCCAGGATGGCGCGCGCGTTCTCGCCGCGTCCCCCCGGATCGAAGTCGTCGCCGTGGAAGAAGAAGAGCATCACCCGGGCCGAGCGCACGTTGCGCAGGATCGGCCAGAGCTGGGTGGCGTTCTCGCGGTAGCTGTCGTACGCCTCGGAGAAGTTGCCGAACGCGGCGGGGGCGGTGCCGATCACCGCGTCCAGCCTGTCGGTCAGCCCGGCGGCGAGCAGCGAGATGAAGGCGCCGAACGACTGGCCCGTCGTCACCACGCGCTTGTAGCCGCGGTCCTTCAACTGGTCGACCTGGGCGGCGAGTGCCCGCGAGCTGTTGGGCAGCGTGTCGCTGACCCGCATGCGATCCAGCCGGTAGACGTCCCAGCCCGCCTCGCGCAGGACCTGCATGTAGAGCGGCGTGGGGGCGTTGGAATCCTCGACCTCCACCGAGCGGCCGTGGCTCCACACCACGGCGCCCATCGCCTTCGCCGGGCCTTGCAGCGACGCCTCGCCATAGGCGGGGTTGAGGCGGATCTGCGCGGCGGCCGGTATGGCCGCGCAGGCCAGCGTACCGGCGATCAGCAGACCCAGAAAACCTATGCCAAGCTTGCGCATCATCCTTCCACGCTCCGCGCCCGGGGGTACCGCGTTCGGGCGAGGCCCAGGATTTTAGATCGAGGTTAACGCAAGCTTGCCGGCCGCCGCGGGTCCGGGAAATGTCACAGTTCACAGCCTTGGCATGGCAGGGGGGCGGGAGGGGAGCATGGCTGGGCGCGCTGCGGCAGTCCGCCGCAGAAACGTGCGAATGAGAATGACTCGCAATTTGTGCCGAAGTGCGCTAGGGTCGCCTCGGACTGGCAGGGGAGGCGAGGACATGCCCGGATCGATCGTGTGGACCGTGGACGACCTGACGGAGGGGGAAGGGGCGGTGCTCGCCGCGGTGCGGCTGTGGTTCCGGTCGGGCACGGCGCGCACCATGCCGGCGATCCGCACGGCGCTCAGCCGTGCGGGCATTCCGGGGGAGGCGCTGCTGCCGCTGTTCGCCATGCTGGGCGTGCTGGCGGCGGACAGCTCCCGCGCGATGCGCGTCGAGGCGCCCGCGACGGTGCGCGTGGCGTCGGACGAGATGGCGTTCCTGGAGGCGCTGGGCGCCTTCCAGCACGGCGAGGACGCCGACGGCATGATGCTGCTGGACAACTGGCTGCCGCTGGTGGCGCTGTGCATGGTCTCCGCCTCCGCGCGCGACTTCGGGCGTGCGCTGGCGGGGGCGGGCGTGTTCCTGCCCTTCCGGCGGGGTGCCGCGTACCGTCCGGCGATGGCCGCCGAGTAAAAGTTCAGCGCGCCGCGCGGCGCGGGAGGGCGGCGGCCAGGGTCTTGCGCAGCAGAAGCTGGTCGATGGGCACCTCGATCAGGTCGCCGTCCGGCGTGCGGTAGCTGTACTGGCCGCGCTCGCGGCCCGCCCGCGTGTAGCCCAGCCGTTCGTAGAAGCGCATGACGCCGGTGTTGTCGCGGTCGACGCCGAGTTCCATGGCGCCCACGCCCTGGTCCAGTACCGTGCGCTCGGCCGCCCGCATCAGCGCCTGGCCAAGTCCGGCGCGCCGGAACGGCGGGAAGACGCGCAGCGCCCACAGCGTGGCGAGCCCCATTGCGCGCTTACGCGCGAAGTCCAGCCACGCCTGCCCGGCCGGGAAGCCGCGCACGTCGGCGACGAGCATGACCGCGTTCCCGCTCTCCTGCGCCTGGAAGGTGGTCTGGATGATCTCGCGGTGCGGGGTGTAGAGGCCGTACCACTCCAGGGCCGGCAGGTCGTCGGCGCGGCAGCGGCGGATGGTCACCGGCATGCCGATCGTCGTGCGGGCGATCACGCCGTCGTTGTTCCACCCGTCCATGCCGCCCTCCCGCTTTGTCCTGAGCGCTCAACGGGTTCCGGCGGCGTGCGTTCCGCGTCGGGACCCCGGGGGCCGGGCGGGGCGTTCATCCCCGGGGCCAACGGGCACGGAGGCGGCGGGTGGATGCGCGGTGGAACGCGGCGGAAGGCGTGGCGATCCTGCTGGAGCGGGCGGGGGAGCGGCTGCGCCGGCGCCGGGTGCGGGAGTGCCTGGACCTCCTCGACCGCGCCGAGGCGCTGGGCGCCGATCCGCTGGACACCGGCGGAGCGCGATGGCAGGCCTGCATGCTGCTGGGCGATTTCGCCGGGGCGTGGGCGGTGAGCGACGCCGTGCTGGCCCGCGCCGACCCGGCGAGCTTCAACCGCCGCGACTGTCCCTTCCATCGGCGCGCCGTGTGGAACGGCACGCCCCTGGCCGGCCGGCGGGTGCTGGTCCGCTGCTACCACGGGCTGGGCGACATCATCCACTTTTGCCGCTACCTGCCGCTGCTGGCCGGCATCGCGCGTGGCGTGGCCGTGCAGGCGCCGGACGCGATGCACGCGCTGCTGGCCTGCCTGCCGGGCGTGCGGGCCGTGTTCCCGCTCGGCGACGATGTGGCGCTGCCGGACTTCGACGTGGACGCGGAGTTGATGGAGCTGCCGCACGCGTTCCGCAGCACGCTCGCCACGCTGCCCGCCGCGGTGCCGTACCTGACCGTGGAGCCGGAGCGGGTCGCGGTGCAGGCGGCGCGGCTGGGCGGCGCCGGGCGGCTGCGCGTCGGCATCGCCTGGGCGGCGGGGGCGTGGGACGGCGGGCACCGGTCGCTGCCGCCGGAACGGCTGGGCGCGCTGATGGCGGTGCCGGGCGTCGACTGGGTGTGCCTGCAGCGCGGCCCGGCGCTGGCCGAGGCGGGCGCGGGCATGACCTTCAGCGACCATGGCCCGCGCACCGACGACGTGCTGGACACCGCGGCGATGATGCAGGCGCTGGACCTCGTGGTGTCGGTGGACACCATGGTGGCGCACCTCGCCGGGGCGCTGGCCGTGCCGGTGTGGACGCTGCTGAGCCATGAGGCCGACTGGCGCTGGATGCTGGGCCGCGACGACAGCCCCTGGTACCCGACCATGCGCCTGTTCCGCCAGCCGGACCCCGGCGACTGGGCGTCGGTGGTCGAGGCCGTGGCGGCGGCCCTGCCCGGCGTCAAGCTGCCCGGCGTCAAGCTGCCCGGGGTCAGGCCGCGTGCGGGCCGCGTGGGAAGGTGAGCGTCACGGTCGTTCCAGTGCCGGGAATGCTGGCGACGGCGAGTGTGCCGCCGTGCAGCTCGATCAGCCCCTTGACCAGCGGCAGGCCGAGGCCGGTGCCGGCGTGCTGGCGCGTGTGGAGGTTGTCCACCTGACCGAAGCGCTGCAGCGCCGTGGTGATCTCCGCGGCCGTCATGCCGACGCCGGTGTCGCTGACGGCGACCTGGGTGCCGCCGCCGGGCAGGCCGCGGATCTCCAGCCGGACCGTGCCGCCGCGCGGGGTGAACTTGCAGGCGTTGGACAGCAGGTTCACCAGCATCTGCTTGGCGGCGCGCGGATCGGCGTGCAGCGCGCCGGTGCCCGGCGCCACCTCGAAGCACACGGTCACGCCCGAGGCGCGGGCTTGGCCGCTGTTCAGGCGCAGGCAGGCCTGGGCGAGGTCGGCCGCGTCCATCGGCTCGGGCGACAGGCTCATCCGCCCGGCCTCGATCTTGGCGAGGTCGAGAACGTCGTTGAGGACGTCCAGCAGGTGGACGCCGGCTGCGTGGATGTCGCCGGCGTATTCGACGTAGCGCTCCTCCGCCTGCGGGCCGGTGCCCCAGGCACGGTCGCGGATCATCTCGGCGAAGCCCAGCACGGTGTTGAGCGGCGTGCGCAGCTCGTGGCTCATCAGCGCCAGGAAGTCGGACTTGGCGCGGCTGGCGTCCTCAGCGGCGCGGCGGGCGACCTCGGCCGCTTCCAGCCGGCGCATCCATAGGACCAGCACCGCTGCCAGCACGGCCACCGCGATGGCGGCCAGCAGCGCCGCGCCGGGGAAGGAGGGATGGTGATCCCGCCACGCGGCGCCGCCGGCCACGCCGGCCGCGCTCGCCGCCACCGCCACCGCCATCGTCGCCAGCAGCCCGCGCAGCCGGTCGCGACCCAGCGGCGTCATGCTGATGGCGGTGGTGCGTGCTTTCATGCTGGCGATCCGGTTGGCGGGAGGCCCCTGGGGCGCCCTGGGGCGCCCTGGGGCGAAGGAGCCCGATGATTGCGCCGATATGCCCGTGTCTTCAATTGCCTTTATGGAAGCCGCGCCATGCCGCTGCAAATGATAGATCAAAGGGCGAATCCCTATGTCGAAGACATGAATTGACTCCGGCGGCAGTCCTTTGGTAAGACACTAAACAAGCAATTGATGCCGGACAAAAGAACGCCGGCCTTTGCGTAAAGTTTTATGCACTGTTTTCGGGATGGAAGGGGAAAGTCATGCTGCGCATCGTCAACCTGGGGCGGACCGGCCTGTATGTGGTGATGAACGGCGGCACGCTGGCGTCGCTGGGTGGCCGGAGCTGGTGGAACAGCCTGGACGAACTGCGCGCGGCCGCAAAAAAAGAGAACGCGGCCGTCGCCGACCACGTTCTCCATACGGTGCACTGATCCCGGACGCCTGACGGCGCTCCCCGCGACGTCGTGGGCGCGCCGGATCAGCAGGCGCGCACGCGGGCCAGGAAGCGGTCGACCTCGTTGCGCAGGGTGTCGGCCTGACGGGTCAGGTCGCCGGTCGCCTGCAGGACGTTGCGGGCTTCCTGGCCGGTGTCCGTGGCCGACGCGTTGACGCGCACGATCGTCTCGCTCACCTCGCGCGTGCCGATGGACGCCTGCTGGACGTTGCGGGCGATTTCGTTGGTGGCGGCGCCCTGTGCGTCCATCGCGGTGGCGATGCTGGTCGAGATGCCGTTGATGCGCGAGATCGTCTCCGTGATGCTGCGGATGGCGCCGACGGCCTCCTGCGTGGCGCCCTGGACGGCGCCGATCTGCGCGTTGATCTCCTCGGTCGCCTTGGCCGTCTGGTTGGCCAGCGACTTGACCTCCGACGCCACGACGGCGAAGCCCTTGCCGGCCTCGCCCGCGCGCGCCGCCTCGATGGTGGCGTTCAGCGCCAGCAGGTTGGTCTGGCTGGCGATGTCGTGGATGAGCTTGACCACCTGCCCGATCTTGCTGGCCGCGTCGGCAAGGCCCTGCACGGTGGCGTTGGTGCGCTCGGCCTCCGCCATGGCGTCGTTGGCGATGCGGGCGGACTGCGTGACCTGATGGCTGATCTCGCCGATCGACGCGGTCAGCTCCTCGGCCGCGGCGGCGACCGTCTGGATGTTGACCGAGGCCTCCTCGGCGGCGGCGGCCACCTGGGTGGAGCGGCTGCTCGTCTCCTCGGCGGTGCGGGACATCGTCTGCGCCGTGCCCTGGAGCTGGGTGGCGGCCGAGGCGACGGCCTGCACCACGCCCTTCACCTCGCGTTCGAACGAATCGGCGGTGCTGCCCAACTCGCGCGAGATGATGGCCGCGGTGTTCAGGTCGACGTAGACCGAGGTGGCGAGGTCCATGTCGAGGAACACGGCCTTGTTGATGGCCTGCAGCACCTGCGCCAGCCGTTCCGGCTTCTTGCGGTAGATCTGCGCGGCGACCTCGATCAGCCGGTTCAGCGTGAAGCAGTAGGCGCCCGTGTACCAGCGCGGCTCCAGTCCGATGCGCTGGTGGCTCTGGCCGATGCGCAGCACCTGCGCCATGTAGGTTTCGTCGAAGGTGCCGGTGAAGACGTTGCGCAGCCAGTGCTGCTTCTGCGCGTCCCGCGCCCGCGACACCGCCGAGGGGTTGGACACCAGCGCGGCGGTTTCCGGCACCGTGCGCAGGTAGCTGTAGAAGTCTTCCAGAATCGAGTCGATACGCACGGCGAGGTGCGGCTGGAACTCACGCAGGGCAGCCTTGGTGGGTTCGTCGATGCGCAGGAAGCGGATACGCTCGGCGATCGATTGCGACTGGGCGGCGTTCGACATGGGTGGTGCGTGCTCCGGCAGGGCGTCGGCGGCAGGTTATTTACAATTTTAGGCTTTTTCAAAGAAAAATACCACCGGGTGCGCGATAGTGCACACGGCGGCGTTACTCGCAAACGCAACAAATTGTCGCACACGCGGATCGGTTGGCCGCATACGGGGATATGAGATTGCGCGCGCCGGCACGCTTCCGGCGCGCCTTCGGCAGGTGGCCGCGACAAAAAATAAGGCCGGCGGCACCCTTTCGGGCGGCCGCCGGCCGTGAGGCGTGTTGGAGGCTTGCTGGAGTCGGTCGCGGCCGTCAGGCGGCCGCCGCCGTCGCCGGGCGGCGCAGCGCCTGCGCGGCGCTCAGCACCGCCTTCTGAAGCTTCTCGAAGGCGCGGACCTCGATCTGCCGGACGCGCTCGCGCGACACGGAGAACTGCTGGCTCAGCGCCTCCAGCGTGGACGGGTTGTCCTTCAGCCGGCGCTCGAACAGGATGCGCCGCTCGCGGTCGTCCAGGCGCTCCAGCGCCTGCCCGACCAGCTTGCGCCGCAGCGCCAGCTCATCCGCGTCGGCGATCAGGCTTTCCTGCGAGGGACGGTCGTCCGCCAGCAACTCCAGCCAATTCGTTTCGCCGTCCGCGCTGAGCGTCGCGTCGAGCGAGCTGTCGGAGGACGCCAGGCGGCGGTTCATCTCGACCACCTCGGTCTCCGGCACGTCCAGTTCGGTGGCGATGGCCGCCACCGTCTCCGGCGACAGGTCGCCCTGCTCCAACTCCTCCATCTGGCTCTTCAGCCGGCGCAGGTTGAAGAACAGCTTCTTCTGCGCGGCGGTGGTGCCCATCTTCACCAGCGACCAGGAATGCAGGATGTATTCCTGGATCGCGGCGCGGATCCACCACGTGGCGTAGGTCGCGAAGCGGAAGCCGCGCTCCGGATCGAATTTCTGGGCGGCCTGCATCAGGCCGACGTTGCCCTCCGCCACCAGATCGGGAAGCGGCAGGCCGTAGCCGGCGAAGCCGCGGGCGATCTTGATGACCAGGCGCAGGTGGCTGCCCACCAGCTGTTCCAGCGCGCGCGGGTTGCCGCGCTGCCGCCAGGCGACGGCCAGTTCGCGCTCATCGTCGGGCGCCAGGATGGGATAGCGCTTCGACTCTTCGACATAGCGGGTCAGGCTGGCGTTTTCGCCCGTCAGTAATTTCTTGAGCACTCCAATGCCTCCTCTCACTAACCCCCAAGATCCGGTGGCGCATTCCCAGGGTGAGGACTGCAGGCGCACAGGTGCACCCACGGTTTCCACCGCTTCGGCTGTTTGGTTGTTGTATGGGGAGTTGCCGAAATTGTCTGAGATGTGCCCAACAGACAAGACCAAATGTGGTCCCGCAGAGGCGCGGAATCAACCCCTTAAACCGTCAGGCTCTAAGGTTTTTCGGCGTATGTCCGGGCTATTCTCTCAACACCGGGGCGGCCCGGTGGAGGTGAACCTTTGGCTCTGCTGGGCGGATACGGCCGACTTACCTTCGGTAGAGGCAGTGTACCGTACTTTACTTTTCGGAGAAGGCTCTGCCCTAAGGCCTTCTTCCGCTTTGGCCGGGGTCTTCGGCGCGATGTCTGTCCTCACCACCGGCACAACGGAAGACATGGGGTGTCCGTCCGGCTTTTGAAGGGGGGATGACGCGTGCTAGCCTTTCGGTACTAGTCTTTGGAGCCATGGAGGGCTGACATGCTCATTCGCGACTCCCGGCCGGACGATCTGGCGCGCATCCAGGCGATCTACGCGCACCACGTTCTGCACGGGCTCGCCTCTTTCGAGGAGGAGCCGCCGGATATGGAGGAACTCGGCCGGCGGCGCGCCGACGTGCTCGGCCGCGGCATGCCGCATCTGGTGGCGGAGCGGGACGGCCAGGTGCTGGGCTTCGCCTACGCCGGGCCGTACCGCCTACGGCGGGCGTACCGCTTCACGGTGGAGGATTCGATCTACGTGGCCGACGACTGCCGCGGGATGGGTGTCGGCCGGGCGCTGCTGTCGGCGCTGGTCGAGCGCACCACGGCGGCCGGGTGCCGGCAGATGATCGCCGTCATCGGCGACAGCGGCAACGCGGCGTCCATCGGGGTGCACGCCAGCCTCGGCTTCACGCAGGCGGGGCTGCTGCACTCCGTCGGCTTCAAGTTCGGGCGCTGGGTGGATTGCGTGCTGATGCAGCGCCCGTTGGGTCCCGGCGACGGCACGCTTCCCGAATGAAAGAAAGGCCGTCGGCGGTCGCCGACGGCCCGAGGTTAGGGAGGAAACGCTCCAAAGGCGTATGCCCAAAGTTTATTTCGCAGCGCACAACGACACCACAGGCGGTTTGTCGCATGTGCCATGCAAATGTCACATATGTTCATCTTCTAATGTTGGGCGCCGGGTAGCGCGAAACGCAAAACAGGCGCGCCTGTGAGGGCGCGCCTGCTTGCGCTTTCAGATCACCGCCGCACGAAGCGGCCGGCGGATCAGCCCAGGACGGCGCGCTTGCGGCCGAGACCCAGCTTGGTGGCCATCTCCGAACGCGCCTTGGCGTAGTTCGGGGCGACCATCGGGTACTCGGGCGGGAGAGACCACTTCGCCCGGTATTCGTCGGGCGACATGTCGTAGACGGTCTTCAGATGCCGCTTCAGCATCTTCAGCTTCTTCCCGTCTTCCAGGCAGACGATGTAGTCCGGCGTCACCGACTTCTTGATCGGAACGGCCGGGGCCTGTTCCGACTTGGTCGGTGCGGACTTCTCTTCGCCGAGGCCACGGAAGGCCGTCTGG
This sequence comes from Azospirillum sp., assembly GCF_035627195.1. GTDB lineage: Bacteria > Pseudomonadota > Alphaproteobacteria > Azospirillales > Azospirillaceae > Azospirillum. The sequence continues at coordinate 23,248 of NZ_DASPMG010000139.1, read as the reverse complement.
ACGTTGTTGATGAGCGTGGGCAGGTCGTTGACCGACACCATGTTGTTGCCGACATAGGCCGCGACGACCTTGGCGGTCAGGACCTGCAACTCGGACTGCTCGATGGGCATGACGGCTCTCCGCTGTCGACGGCGTTGGCTCAGCCGTTCACGGCGTCGCGAAGCTGCTTGGCAGGCTTGAACTTCGGCGCCTTGGAGGCGGCGATCTTCACGACCTCGCCGGTGCGCGGGTTACGGCCTTCACGGGCGGCGCGCTCGGCCACCTCGAAGATGCCGAAGCCGGCCAGACGGACTTCCTCGCCCTTGCCCAGCGCCGAGGAGATGCCCTCGAACACCGATTGGACGACCTTGGCCGCCTCGGTCTTCTTGATGCCGGCGGCATTGGCGACGGATTCGATCAACTCGGCCTGGTTCATGAAGGACTCCCTTTATGGTAAGCAAACGATTACGGCTTTACCGAGTTATTGGCAGAAGGAAACCATCTGCACAAGAGCCAATGGCTCCGAGGCAACTGACAATTTATTCCCGTGGCCGTGTTCTTGGCTCACGTGTGGCCTGGATGCATCAATGCTTGGCGGCATTTTATGCGTTTTGCGGCGCAGCAGCCCCTTGGCTGCGGCGTTTGGGCCGGCCGTTTCGTGAATGTCGGGTTCGTCCAGGCGAATCGCGCCGAATCACCGCGCGTTAGAAGCCCAGCTTCTTCAACTCGGCAATGCTGTTCTTGGCGCTGGTGTGCAGGATGAAGATGCCGCCGGCCGCCACCCAGGGGGCGCGCGCCTTCTCGCGGTCGTCCACCAGCACCGTGCCGGGGCCGGCGTGGCGGTGCTTGTCGCGCGCCATACAGGTGATGACGCGCACGTGCGGGCCCAGCATATGCGCGACCCAGCGCCGCTTCTGCTCCGGCGCCCAGGACCCCAGCGGCAGGCCGGTGAGGATGACCGGCTCGTGCGGCGCGCAGAAGGCCCACAGTTCCTGCGCGTCGTGCATGAACTCCAGCGTGCCGAAGAAGTCGGGGTGGCGCGACAGCTCGCGCCACATGACCTTCATGGGCAGGTCTTCCGGCCGCTTGCCGGTCACCGCCTTCACGCCGCGGTCGAAGTCAGCCAGCACGCCGTCCAGATCGAGGAAGAGCTTGGATTTCGTCATCGGCAGGGCCGGCAGGTTGGGTTTTCGCTACGCTCAACCCAACCTGCCGATGCAAGATCACGCCCCCGACAGTTCCGGCCGGTCGCGGAACTCGTCGAGCGCCATGGGGTTGGACAGCGCCTCGGTGTTCTTCACCGGCCGGCCGTGCACCACGTCGCGCACCGCCAGTTCGGTGATCTTGCCCGAGCGGGTGCGCGGGATGTCCGTCACCTGGACGATCTTCGCCGGCACGTGGCGCGGCGAGCAGTTGTCCTTGATGCGCTTCTTGATGGTGTCTTCCAGCGCCTTGTCGAGCTTCATCCCCTCGCGCAGAACCACGAACAGCACGACGCGGACGTCGCCGTCCCAGTCCTGGCCGATGCACACCGCTTCCATGATCTCGGGCAACTGCTCGACCTGGCGGTAGATCTCGGCGGTGCCGATGCGCACGCCGCCGGGGTTCAGCACCGCGTCGGAGCGGCCGTAGATCACCCAGCCGCCGTGCGTGGTCTGTTCGATGAAGTCGCCGTGCGTCCAGACGTTGGGGAAGCGGTCGAAGTAGGCCGCGCGGTACTTGGCCCCGTCCGGGTCGTTCCAGAAGCCGACGGGCATCGACGGGAACGGCTTGGTGCACACCAGCTCGCCCTTCTCGCCCTGCACCGGCCGCCCCTCGTCGTCGAAGGCGGCGACCGCGAGGCCGAGGCCGCGGCACTGGATCTCGCCCTTCCACACCGGAGCGGTCGGGTTGCCCAGCACGAAGCACGACACGATGTCCGTGCCGCCGCTGATCGAGGCGAGGTGCAGGTCCTGCTTGATCGACCGGTAGACGAAGTCGAAGTTCTCCGGCATCAGCGGCGAACCGGTGGAGGTCATGGCGCGCACGGTCGTCAGCTTGTGCGTCTTCGCCGGCTCCAGCCCGAACTTCTCCAGCGACTGGATGTACTTGGCCGATGTGCCGAACAGCGTCATGCCCTCGGCGTCGGCGTAGTCGAACAGGATGTTGCCGTCCGGCGCGAAGGGCGAGCCGTCGTACAGCAGCAGCGTGGCGCCGCTGGCCAGACCCGTCATCAGCCAGTTCCACATCATCCACCCGCAGGTGGTGAAGTAGAAGAACCGGTCCCCCGGCCGCATGTCGCAGTGCAGCCGGTGCTCCTTCACGTGCTGGAGCAGCGTGCCGCCGGCGCCGTGCACGATGCACTTCGGCTTGCCGGTGGTGCCCGACGAATAGAGGATGAACAGCGGGTGGTTGAAGGGCAGCGGCTCGAACGTCAGCTCGGCCGGCTGGTGCGGCTTCAGGAAGTCGCGGTAGCCGACGCCGTTGCGGATGCCGGACAGGTCGGCGTCCTCCGCGACGTAGGGCACGATGACGGCGGTGGTGACGGTGGGCAGCTGCTCCAGCACCTCCTTCGCCTTGGCGCGCACGTCGTGCGCCTTGCCGTTGTACCAGTAGGCGTCGGGTGCGAAGAACACCTTCGGCTCGATCTGGCCGAAGCGGTCGACGATGCCCTGCACGCCGAAGTCCGGCGAACAGGACGACCACACCGCGCCCAGGCTGGCGGTCGCCAGCATGGCGGCCAGCGTTTCCGGCAGGTTCGGCATGCAGGCGGCGACGCGGTCGCCCACGCCGACACCGGCGGCCTTGAGCGCCTGCTGCAGGCGCGACACCTCGGCGCGCAGCTCGGCGTGGCTCCACCGGCGCTTCACCTTGTCCTCGCCCCAGAAGACGACGGCGTCGCCGTCGCCGGTCCGGGCCAGCATGTTCTCGGCGTAGTTCAGCTTCGCGTCCGGGAACCACTGGGCGCCGGGCATCTTGTCGCCGTCGCGCAGCACGGTGTCGCCCGGTTCGCCCTTGATGCCGGCCCAATCCCACAGGAAGCGCCAGAAGTCCTCCTTGCGGGCGACCGACCAGTCCCACAGGTCGTCATAACCGGCGAGGTGCGTGCCGAAACGCGCGTTCACCGCCTCGCAGAAGGTGGTGATGTTGGCGGCGCGCACACGCTCGTCCGACGGGCGCCAAAGCGGGGTTTCCATATCCTGAGACCTCCCAAAACGATCCATACCGTTCAGCCGCGCCCTTCTCGGGCGGGGCCGTGCTCCCCCGTTGCGCGGCAGCATAGCGCAACGCTTTCGCCGCCGCGCCGGGAAAAAGTGCCGGCCCCGCTCAGGCTTCGCTGAAGGTTTCGAAGTTGCCGCAGATGCTGATGCTCTGGCCGGAGATGCGCCGGCCGGGGCCGCAGCTGAGGTAGATCGCCATGTCGGCGATCTCGTCGGGCGACACCTTGGTGTGCATCGACACGTGGCGCAGGAAGAACGCCTCCATCTCGTCGTAGCTCTTGCCCAGCGCCTGGGCCTTCGCCTCGATCACGCGCCGGCCGCGCTCGCCTTCCACCACGCCGGGCTGGATGGCGTTGACCGAGATGTTGAAGGCGCCCAACTCCATCGCCAGCGTCTCGGTGAAGCCCACCACGCCGAACTTCGACGTGCTGTAGGGCGAGCGCTTGGGAAAGCCCAGCCGGCCGGCGATGGACGACAGGTTGACGATGGCGCCGCCGCCGGCCTTCTTCAGCTCCGGCACGGCGCGGCGGGTGGCCAGGAACATGCTGTCCAGGTTCACCGACAGCGTGCGCCGCCATTCCTCCAGCGTCACCTCCTCCACCGGCTTGGTGGGGCCGGCGATGCCGGCGTTGTTGACCAGCACGTCCAGCCCGCCCAGGTCGGCCAGCGCCTCGTCGAAGAAGCGGTCCATGTCCGATTCGCCGGCGACGTCGGCGGCGACGGCGCCGATGGCCGGATTCGCGGCGCGGAAGTCGGTCAGCGCCGCCTGGTCGATGTCGCAGATCCAGACGCGGGCACCCTCGGCGTTGAACCGCTCGGCCATCACGCGGCCGATGCCGGCGGCGCCGGCGGTGATGACCACGCGCTTGCCGGCCGCTTCGATCTTCATGTCCACCCTCCCGTTTGGCCTTGACGGCTTTGCCTGCGAAGATAGGCTGCGTATGGTTGCATGCGCAACCATCGGCGACGCCATCGGAATGCCGGCCGGCGCCGCTCAACGAACAACGATGTGGGAGGATAGGGTTCATGAAGCGATCGCTTCTCATGGCCGGAGTCTGCGCGCTGGGCCTGATGGCGGGCACCGCCGGTGCACAGGTGTCGGACGACAAGGTGAAGATCGCCGTGATGAACGACATGAGCGGCGTCTATTCCGAGCCGTCCGGCATGGGCTCGGTCGAGGCGGTGCGCATCGCCATCGAGGAGATGGGCGGCAAGGTCGCCGGCAAGCCGATCGAACTCATCTCCGGCGACCACCAGAACAAGCCCGACATCGGCTCGGCGCTGGTGAACAAGTGGATCGACGTGGAGCAGGTGGACGTGGTGGTCGACGTGCCGACCTCGTCGGTGGCGCTGGCGGTGCAGGAGATCACCAAGCAGAAGAACCGCGTCTTCCTCATCTCCGGCGCCGGTGCGGCGCAGCTGACGGGTGCCGCCTGCTCGCCCACGTCCGCGCACTGGACCTACGACACCTTTTCCCAGGCGCAGGGCATGGGCACGGCCGGCGTGAAGACGCTGGGCGACAGCTGGTACTTCCTCACCGTCGACTACGCCTTCGGCCACGCGCTGGAGAAGGACGTGTCGGACGTGGTGAAGGCCAACGGCGCCCGCGTGTTGGGCGCGGTGCGCCACCCGCTCAACAACTCCGACTTCTCGTCCTTCCTGTTGCAGGCGCAGGGATCGGGCGCCAAGGTCGTGGCGCTGGCGAACGCCGGCAACGACACCATCAACGCCATCAAGCAGGCGCAGGAGTTCGGCCTGACGCAGAGCGGGCAGACGCTGGCCAGCCTGCTGATGTTCATCACCGACGTGCACGCGCTGGGGCTTCAGGCCGCGCAGGGGCTGGTGCTGGTGGACGGCTGGAACCCGGAGCGCGACGACGAGAGCCGGGCCTTCACCAAGAAGTACATGGCGAAGACCGGCAAGATGCCGACCATGATCCAGGTCGGCAACTACTCCGCCGTGCGCCATTACCTGAAGGCGATCGAGGCCGCCGGAACCGACGAGGCCAAGGCGGTGATGGCGAAGATGCGCGAGACGCCGGTCAACGACGCCTTCGCCAAGGGCGGCAAGCTGCGCGCCGACGGCCGCATGGTGCACGACATGTACCTGATGCAGGTGAAGACCCCGGCCGAATCGAAGGGGCCGTGGGACTATTACAAGGTGCTGGCGACCATTCCCGGCGAACAGGCCTACCGCCCGCTCGACAAGGGAGGATGCCCGCTGGTGAAATAAACTCCCTTGATTGCCGATCCCGGACGGTGATGGAATTCGGGATCGGCAATCGCCTGGGGAGATAGGTCCATGGACGCGGGCGACCTCAAGGTGTTCGAGGCGGTGGCGCGGCTGGGCGGCATGAACCGCGCGGCGGGCGAGCTGAACACCGTGCAGTCCAACGTCACCACCCGCATCCGTCTGCTGGAGGACCAGCTTGGCACGCCGCTGTTCCACCGGCACAGCCGCGGCGTGGCGCTGACCGCGGCCGGGCAGCGGCTGCTGCCCTACGCCGTGCGGGTCCGCCAACTGCTGGAGGACGCGCGCCGGGCGGTGGAGGACGACGGGGTTCCGCGCGGGCCGCTGACGCTCGGCTCCCTGGAGACCACGGCGGGGCTGCGCCTGCCGCCGATCCTGGCCGGCTACGCCGCCGCCTGCCCGGAGGTCGACCTCGTGCTGCGCACGAACACCTCGGCCGGTTTGATCGGCGAGGTGCTGGAGCACCGGCTGGACGGCGCCTTCGTCAGCGGGCCGGTCAACCACCCGGAACTGGCCGAACAGACGGTCTTCCACGAGGAGCTGACGCTGGTCACCGCGCGCACGGTGCGTTCCATCGACGACCTTGCCCGGCGCGGCGACCCGCGCATCGTCGTCTTCCGCGCCGGCTGCACCTACCGCCAGATGCTGGAAAACCTGCTGGCCGGGCGCGGCATCGTGCGGGTGCGGCAGATCGAGTTCGGCTCGCTGGAAGGCATTCTCGGCAGCGTCGCGGCGGGGGTGGGCGTGACGCTGCTGCCGCGCGGCGTGGTCGGCCCGGCCTGGAACGGCCTCGTCACCCTGCACGACCTGCCGCCGGCCCAGGCCCACGTGGAGACGGTGTTCATCCGCCGCCGCGACGCCTACGTCTCCAGCGCCCTGTCGGCCTTCCTGGAGCACGCGCGTCCCACGATGCGCCACGCGGATGCGGCGGAGTGAGGGCGCCTATCGCCCGGCCCGATAGCCCCTATCAGACAAAACCGTTTTTCACGATCGGCCCGGCGGCCTAGCGTCGTCACCAAGACGGCAACGAGGAGGACGACATGCCCGTTCAGACGGCCCTGACGCAGCGGCTTGGCTTGGCGCACCCGATCATCCAGGCGCCGATGGCCGGCGGCGGCGACACGCCGGCCCTGGTCGCCGCCGTCAGCGAGGCGGGCGGGCTCGGCTCCATCGGTGCGGCCTACCTGACGGCGGAGCAGCTGCGTGACACGGTGAAGGCGGTGCGGGCGCAGACGGCGCGGCCGTTCGGCGTCAACCTGTTCGCACCCTTGCCGGCCCCCGCCGCACCGGCGGACATGGCCCCGGCGCTGGCGCGCGTGGCGCCGTTCTACGCGGAACTGGGGCTGCCGGCCCCCGAGGCGCCGGTACCGGCCGGGACCTCCTTCGACGCGCTGTTCCCGACGGCGCTGGACAGCGGGGCGGCGGTGCTCAGCTTCACCTTCGGCCTGCTGCCCGACGCCGCCGTCCGCGCGGCGAAGGAGCGCGGCATGCTGCTGGCCGGCACCGCGACCACGGTCGAGGAAGCCGTCGCGCTGGAGCGCCTGGGCGTCGACTTGGTCGTGGCGCAGGGGGCCGAGGCCGGCGGCCACCGCGGCACCTTCGGCGGCCCGTTCGAGGCGGCGATGGTCGGCACCATGGCGCTGGTGCCGCAGATCGCGGACGCGGTGTCCGTCCCGGTGGTCGCGTCCGGCGGCATCATGGACGGGCGCGGCATCGCGGCGTCCCTGGCGCTGGGTGCCTGCGGCGTGCAGCTGGGCACGGCCTTCCTGACCTGCGCCGAGGCCGGCATCGCCGAGGTCCACAAACAGGCGATCCTGGAGGCCCGGGAGGATGAAACGCGGCTGACGCGTGCCTTTTCCGGCCGCCCGGCGCGCGGCATCGCCAACCGCTTCATGGAGGCGGTGGAGGACGCGGCGCTGCCGTTCCCCATGCAGAACGCGCTGACCCGCCCGCTGCGCGCCGCCGCGGCGAAGCAGGGGCGGGCGGAGTTCCTGTCGCTGTGGGCCGGGCAGGGCGTGCGCATGGCCCGCCGGCAGACGGCGGCCGAGCTGATGGGGCGGCTGGTGGAGGAGACGAAGGCGGCGGTGGGGCGGCTGGCGCGGTAAGGTTTTGCCCCCTCCCTAACCCTCCCCCGCTGAGGCGGTGGAGGGGACTGCCGCCGCTTCGGCACAGAACCCTCCACCTCGTAGAGGGGGAGGGTGCCCGGAGCGCCAGCAGAGGGCGGGAGGGGGCAGTGCGGTTCTAGAACGCCACCTGGTTCCCGCCCTTCAGGTCCAGCATCGCGCGCGCCTCGGTCGGCGTGGCGATGTCCAGGCCCAGTTCCTCGACGATGCGGCGGATCTTCGCCACCTGCTCGGCGTTGGAGGTGGCGAGCTGGCCCTTGCCGATGAACAGGCTGTCCTCAAGGCCGACGCGGACGTTGCCGCCCATGATGGCGCCCATGGTGGCCAGCGGCATCTGGCTGCGCCCGGCGGCCAGGATCGACCACTGGTAGTCGTCACCCAGCAGCCGGTCGGCGGTGCGGCGCATGTGCATCAGGTCTTCCGGGTCGTTGCCGATGCCGCCGCGGATGCCAAAGATCGTCTGCACGAACACCGGCGGCTTGATCAGCCCGCGGTCCAGGAAGTGGGCCAGCGTGTACAGGTGGCCGATGTCGTAGCACTCGAACTCGAACCGGGTGCCGCAGCCCTCGCCGATCTCCTTCAGCACCCACTCGATGTCCTTGAAGGTGTTGCGGAAGATGAAATCCCGCGTCATCTCCAGGTAGGCGGGCTCCCAGTCGTACTTCCAGGTCGTGTACTTGCCGGCCATCTCGTAGAGGCCGAAGTTCATCGAGCCCATGTTGAGGGACGCCATCTCCGGCTTGGCCCAGCGGGCGGCGGCGGTGCGCTCCTCCAGCGTCATGCCGTGGCCGCCGCCGGTGGTGATGTTGATGACCGCGTCCGACTCGCCCTTGATGCGCTGGAGGAAGCGGGCGAACACGTCGGGCGAGGGCGACGGCTTGCCGGTCTCCGGATCGCGGGCGTGCAGGTGCACGATGGCCGCACCGGCGTTGGCGGCGTCGATTGCCTGCTCGGCGATCTCCTCCGGCGTGATCGGCAGGTGGGGTGACATGGTGGGGGTGTGCACGCCGCCGGTGACGGCGCAGGTGATGATGACCTTGCGCGGTGACTTCGCCATGGTTCCGTTTCTCCCTGTTTTCAGTTCTGTGTTCCGCGTTCGCGCTGCAGCAGTTCCAGCAGCGCCATGAGCAGCCGGTCGCGTTCCGCCGCCAGTTCGGCGTTGCTGCGGCCGTGCGCCGCCTCCCGGCAGCCGGTGATCAGCGTCTCCGCCACGTCGGGCGTCAGCGACGGGGTGCCGAGATCCCGCCACCACGTCTCGATGTTGGGGCCGAGGTGGTGGAGGAAGTGCTCCATCCCGCCGGTCCCGCCGCCGAGGTTGAAGATCATGTGCGGCCCCATCAGCGCCCAGCGCAGCCCCGGTCCTTCGGAGATGGCGAGGTCCACGTCCTCGACGCTGGCGAGGCCGGAGGCGACGGCGTGCACCGCCTCCCGCCACAAGGCCGCCTGGAGGCGGTTGGCGAGGTGGCCGGGCACCTCCCGGTTCAGCCGGATCGGCCGCTTGCCGATGGCGTGGTAGAAGGCCATGGTCCGGTCGATGACCTCCGGCGCCGTCTGCGCCCCGCCCACCACCTCGACCAGCGGGATCAGGTGCGGCGGGTTGAACGGGTGGCCGACGACGAATCGCTCCGGCATCCTGCAACCCTGCTGCAGCTCGCTCATGATGAGGCCGGAGGTGCTGGAGGCGAGGATCGCCGAATCATCCAGCGCGTCCTCGATCTCGGCGTAGAGCATGCGCTTGATGTCGGCGTTCTCGGGGCCGTTTTCCTGCACGAACTCCGCGCCGGCCACCGCGGCGCGCGGGTCGGCGTGGAAGCGCCATGCGACGGGGTCGGCGTTCGCAGCCAAACCAAGGCGTTCCAGCGCCGGCCACGCCTTCTCGACGTAGGCGCGCACGAAGGCTTCGGCTTGCGGGTTCGGGTCGGTCACCGCGACGGTCAGGCCGCGGGCCAGGAACTGGGCCGTCCAGCTGGCGCCGATGGTGCCGGCGCCGACGACCGCGACGCGCGTCACCGCGTCGGGCTTCAGCATGTCTCGTCCTCCCATTTTTCGTTGCGCCGAGCATGACGCAGACGAAGCGGGGAGGGCAAGGGCGCGGCGGCGGGAGGCTGCTATTCCGCCGCCGCCATCGCTGTCAGGCCGCCCTCGTCGTCAGGCCGCCGCCGTCAGCCCGGCGACGTGGCCGTGCACGTCGCTGGTCACGCGGACGACGCGGCCCGCCTCCATCTCGATCAGCATGTCGCAGTCGCGCAGCGTGGCGAGGCGGTGCGTGATCATGAAGGTGGTGCGGCCCTCCATCAACTCCTCGACGGCGTCCATGATGACCTTCTCGGTGCGCTGGTCCAGGGCACTGGTCGGCTCGTCCAGGATCAGCACCGGAGCGTCGCACAGGAAGGCGCGGGCGAGCGCGATGCGCTGGCGCTCGCCGCCGGAGAAGCACATGCCGCGCTCGCCCACCGGGGTGTCGTAGCCATTGGGCAGGCGGCTGATGAAGTCGTGCGCGTCGGCGGCCCTGGCGGCCGCGACGATCTGCTCGCGCGTGGCGCCGGGGCGGCCGTAGGCGATGTTTTCGGCCACCGTGGTGGAGAACAGCGTGGTGTCCTGGCCGACGATGGCGAACTGGCGGCGCAGGTCGGCCAGCTTCCAGTCGCGCAGATCCTCGCCATCCAGCCGCACCGAACCCGTGCGCGGGTCGTAGAGGCGCGTCAACAGGCCGATCAGCGAGGTCTTGCCGGATCCGGACTTGCCGACGATGCCTACGCGGCTGCCGGCCGGGATGGCGAAGTCGATGCCGGCCAGGATGTCGCGGCCGGTGCCGTGGTCGTAGGCGACGTTGCGGAACTCGACGTCGCCCCGGGCGCGGTTCAGGCACAGCGCGTTCGGCCGCTCCGCCGGGTCCGGCGTCTCGTCCAGCAGGGCGAAGCTGCGCTGCAGGTTGGCCATCAGCTTCTGCTGGGCGGCGACCTGATGGCCCATGTTCTGCAGCGGCTGGTACAGTTGCGCCAGATAGCTGAGCGCCAGCAGCAGCTCACCCACCGTCAGCGCCCCGGCCACCACGTCGCCGACGCCGATGTACAGCACCGCCGCCGTGCCCGACGCCAGCAGGATGGAGACGCAGAAACCCAGAAGGCTCTCCGCCCGCACCGCACCGAAGAAGGCGGAGATCAGCGCGTCGGTGCGGTCGGCGAAGCGCTTCACCTCGCGCGGCTCCTGGCCGAAGGCGCGCACCACGCGCAGGGCCGACAGCGTCTCGTGCAGCACCGCCTTGGCGGCGCTGTCGCGCTCGCACACCGCCTGCCAGCGGTCGCGCAGGCGGGTGTGCGACAGCGCCGTCAGCAGCGCGAACAGCGGCGACACCGCCAGCGCCACCAGCGCCAGCTTGGGAGAGAGCAGCGAGGTCACCCACACCATGCCGACGAAGTAGGCGAGCGACGTGACGAACGGCAGGATGACGTGGCTGACCTGCCACTGGATGGCCCCGGCGTCGTCCTCGATCCGGTTCAGCGAGTCCGACGTGCCCTTGCTGTCGTGCCGCTGGAGGGCGAGGCGCTGGGCGTGCAGGAACATCTTGGCGCGGAAGGCCGCCACCATGCGCTGCCCCGTCCAGTCGCGCAGGAAGCGGTCGGCCACCCCGTGCACCTGCACGATCAGCGCGGTCAGCAGCACCAGCGACGCCGCCAGCAGCAGTGCGGCCTGCGGCCCGACCGTCAACGCCTCCGGCACCACCGCCGCGACGGCAGCCGGCAGCGGCTTGCCGCCGATCACGCTGTCCACCGCGATGGTCACCGGCAGCGGCATCAAGAGGCCGATCGGCGTGCCCAGCAGGCCAAGCGCCAGCAGCGCCGACAGGTGCAGGCGGAACGGCTTCGCCTCGCGGAACACGCGGCGGTAGATCTCCGGCGTGCGGTGCGGCCTGGCGTGGTCGTTGGCCGCAGTGAGGGCCGGAACGGGTGCCGTAATGGGCGGGGCGGCGGTGGTGTGAGCCATGATCGGTCCCTCGTGGCTGGCGCGGGGGTTTGCCTAAAATTCGCGTCAACCTGGACCGGTATGGTTAATGAGGTGTCACCCGGTTCCCGCCGGGCCGGCATGTCCCAACTTTCTCTCCTTTGTAGGATGGAGTGCGGCTATGGTCTGGGCCGCGGACGATCACGAGAGGCGACGAGGTTCCGGTATGGACGGTGTGGTCTACATTCAGCCGATTTTCGCACCCGATGCCCGCCAGTTCGAACGGAACCGCCGATCGCTGGAGAGCTTCGCCGATTACCTTGCCGCGTACCCGTGCGAACGGCCGTTGCGCGCGGTGTTCGGCGGCTGGGGGCGCGAGCCCTTCGTGGGGGAGATCGCGCGGCTGATCGCCGACCGCTTCCCGGACGCCGTCGTGCGCCTGTACGAGCGCAACTTCGGCAAGGCGCACGTGGTCAACGACCTGTACGACACCGTCGTGAAGGGGCGGATGCCGGAGACGCGCTACCTGCTGCTGGCCGATTCCGACATCGCCTATCCGCTCGACCGGCCGCGCCTGATCGACCGGCTGGTCGATGCGGCGGAACGCTTCTCCGCCTTGGTCGGCAAGCCGTTCGGACTGCTGGCGCCCGACCAGTTGGAGGGCAACGTGCACAACCCGTGCATCCACGACCACACGGTCATCGTGCCCGGCTGCCTGGGCGGCGAGGAGACGATCGTGCATCCCGACTGGGCGGCGGGCATCGCCGGCGGTTGCTGGCTGACCAGCCGGCAGACGTGGGAAATGGTGGGCGGCTACCGGCGCATGGGCGTCTACGCCGGTGAAGACGGCCAGTACCTGCGCGACGTGGGGGGCAAGGGGCTGAGCTACGGCGTGGCGAAGACCATCCCGGTCATCCACCCGCGCGAGGACGACGGTGAGTACGCACAGTGGAAGGTCAGCATGTGCCACCGCGACTCCGACGGGCGCACCGACAAGGACCACGGCGGTCTCGTCGCCGAGGCCGAGGCGTTCTGGGACCAGCGCGACGCGCTCGTCTGATCCGCTGTTGACGGGGGACGAACCACCGCACCGGAGGTCCCCCATGACGCGCGACCGCGACGAGCCCAGCTTCGCCAACGACGTGGACGGTCAGCAGATCCCGTCCATCGAGACCACGCCCGGCACGATCCCGCAGACGCCGCTGCCGGAAAAGGCGCCGTCGCGCCCGCAGTCCCGCCGGAAGAGTGGGGGGCAGCCTGAGCCGGGCGGGAACAAAGCGGTCTAGCTTCCGTTTCTCCGAGACGCTTGCAATGACCTCTCGGAGGACGGAATGAGCACCATCCTGCTCATCATCCTGATCATTCTGCTGATCGGCGCGGTCCCGGCCTGGCCGCACAGCCGCGGCTGGGGCTATGGGCCGAGCGGGATCCTCGGCCTGCTGCTGATCGTCGTGCTGATCCTGGCGCTAACCGGACGTTTCTGACCGGGAACGCTTCTGACCACCCGAAGCCGGGCCGCTCCGGGCCCTCCCCCGCGCGAGGCGGGGGAGGGGGAGCGACGCCCGCTCTGGCGGCACGGCACCGTCAGCGGGCTGCCCGGTTGGCCGCGCTCACCAGGGCGCGGAGCGAAGCGGTGACGATGTCCGGATCGATGCCGGCACCGTGCAGCGTGCGGCCGTCGGCCGTGCGCACCTCGACATAGGCGGCGGCCTGCGAATCCTCGCCGGTGGTCACGGCGTGCTCGTGATAGTCGATCACGTGCATGTCGATGCCGGCGTCGTTGCGCAGCGCGGCCAGGAAGGCGTCGATCGGGCCGGTGCCCTTGCCGCGGATGGTGACCGGGCGGCCGTCCTTCTGCACCACGGCGGTCAGCGTGCGCGGCCCCGACCCCGGGCCGCGCGGCTCGGTGCCGTGCTCGACCAGCGCCAGCGGCTTCTCCACGTCCAGGTACTCGGCCTTGAAGGCCTTGTGGATCTCGGAGGGCGTCAGCTCCTTGCCGGTTTCGTCGGCGATGTGCTGCACGACCTTCGAGAACTCCATCTGCAGCCGGCGCGGGATCTGCAGCCCGAACTCGGACTCCAGGATGTAGGCGATGCCACCCTTGCCCGACTGGCTGTTGATGCGGATTACCGCCTCGTAGCTGCGGCCCAGGTCGGCCGGGTCGATGGGCAGGTAGGGCACCTCCCACTTGCCGCTGTTCGACTTGGACAGCGCCTTCAGCCCCTTGTTGATGGCGTCCTGGTGCGAGCCCGAGAAGGCGGTGAACACCAGCTCGCCCGCGTAGGGGTGGCGCGGGTGCACGGGCAGCTGCGTGCAGTATTCCGACACCCGCACGACCTCGTTGATGTCGTCGATCACCAGCCCCGGATCGACGCCCTGGCTGAACAGGTTCATGGCCAGCGTGACGATGTCGACGTTGCCGGTGCGCTCGCCGTTGCCGAACAGCGTGCCTTCCACGCGGTCGGCGCCGGCCAGCATGCCCAGCTCGGCGGCGGCCACGGCGGTGCCGCGGTCGTTGTGCGGGTGCAGGCTGATGATGAAGCGCTCACGGCCCTTGATGGTGCGGCAGAACCACTCGATCTGGTCGGCGTGCACGTTGGGGGTGGACATCTCCACCGTCGCCGGCAGGTTGAGGATCATCGGCCGGTCGGCCGTCGGCCCCCACACCTCGGCCACCGCCTCGCAGACCTCCACCGCGAAGTCCAGCTCGGTGCCGGTGAAGCTCTCCGGCGAGTACTGGAGGATGACCTCGGTCTCCGGGTGCTCGGCCGTCATCTGCTTGATCAGCTTGGCGCCGTTCACGGCGATCTCGATGATGCCGGCCTTGTCCAGGCCGAACACCACGCGGCGCTGCAGCTCCGAGGTGGAGTTGTACAGGTGGACGATGGCGCGCTTGGCCCCCTTGATCCCCTCGAAGGTGCGGCGGATCAGCTCCTCGCGCGACTGGGTCAGCACCTGGATGGTGACGTCGTCGGGCAGCGCGCCGCCCTCGATGATCTCGCGGCAGAAGTCGAAGTCGGTCTGCGAGGCGGCGGGAAAGCCCACCTCGATCTCCTTGAAGCCCATGCGCAGCAGCAGGTCGAACATGGCGCGCTTGCGCTCCGAGCCCATCGGCTCGATCAGCGCCTGGTTGCCGTCGCGCAGGTCGACCGAGCACCACATGGGCGCCTTGGTGAGCGTGCGGCCGGGCCACTGGCGGTCGGCCAGGACGACGGGCGGGAAGGGCGTGTACTTCTGGGCCGGGTTCGGTCGGGCGATGTGGGTCATGGACTGCAACTCGTCTGAAGGTTTTCTTGGGAGGAAACCGGCTGACGGTCCGGCCGCCGAGCCGCCGGGCGGGCTCAACGGCCGTAGGTAAGTCGCAGCCCCGGCCTCGGCCGGGCGATCGTACTGTGGGTGCTCATGACGGAATGACGGCGACCTGTGGATATGGAAAGGGAACGCGCGAAAACCCGGACGCTGTCAGAGCGCCGGGCCGATAAGTCGCAGGAGCGCGTTCGTGCGGTCGATGGTCGTCATGCGGCGTAATCTGGAAGGCTCGCGCCCGCCTGTCAAGCCGGGATACGGCATAGAAGGCCGCCATCAGGAAAACAGCCGCCACAGCAGCGGCAGCAGCACCGCCGTCGCCAGGCCGTTCAGGCCCATGGCGAGGCCGGAGAAGGCGCCGGCCACCTCGTTCACCTGCAGGGCACGCGCGGTGCCGATGCCGTGCGCCGCCACGCCCATGCCCAGGCCGCGCGCCCGCCAGTCCTTCACCCGCACGAGGTTCAGCGTCCAGGTGCCCAGCGCGGCGCCGACGATCCCCGACAGCATGACGAAGACCGCCGTCAGCGACGGCAGGCCGCCCAGCTGTTCGGACACGCCCATGGCGATCGGCGACGTCACCGACTTCGGCGCCAGCGACAGCAGCGTCTTTTCCGACGCGCCGAGCAGCCAGCCGAGCGCCACCGCGCTGCCCGCCGCGGTCACCGACCCGGTCAGCAGCGCCACCGCCAAGGCACCCAGCGAGCGGCGCACCTGGTTGATCTGGTTGTACAGCGGCACCGCCAGCGCCACGGTGGCCGGACCCAGCAGGAAGTGCACGAACTGCGCGCCCTCGAAATAGGTGCGGTACTCGATCCCGCTCGCCGTCAGCAGCGCGATCAGCACCAGCACGGCGATCAGCACCGGGTTGACCAGCGGCGTGCGCCCGCAGCGCTCGTGCAGCCACAGCCCGATCTGGTAGGCGACCAGCGTCACCGTCAGCCCGGCCAGCGGGTTGGCGGCCAGATAGACCCAGACGTCGCGCAGCGTGTTGTTCATGCCCGGTCCTCCCCGCCGGCCCGGCGCAGCAGGGCGGCCATGATCCAGGCGGTGACGGCGATGGCGAGCACGGTGCTGCCGATCAGCGACACGGCGATGGGCATTGCCTCGTTGCCGAGGAGCCCGAGGTGCACCACCACGCCCGTGCCGGCCGGCACGAACAGCAGCGACAGGTGACGCAGAAGCCCGCCGGCCGTGTCGTGCAGCCCGCGCGGGACGCCGCCGCGCACCGCCAAGCCGATGAACAGAAGAAGCATGCCGATCACCGGCCCCGGCACCGGCAGCTTCAGGGCAAGGGCGATCAGCTCCCCCGCCAGCTGGCAGAGAAGCAGGATGGTGAGGGAACCGAGCATGGAGGGTCTCCGGCGGTGGAGCGGCGGTGGATGCTGCGGTGCATACTACGGCGCGCCGAGCTGGCGCACGATCCAATCCTCCACCTCGCGGCATACCGCCTCCGCGGTTTCGTCCAGGCAGTGTCCGGCACCGGGCATCAGGACCAGCCGCTTGGGCTCGGGCGCCAGCCGGTGCAGCAGCAGCGAGCACTTGGGCGCCAGCACCTCGTCCGCCTCGCCGTGGATCAGCAGAACCGGGCAGTGCAGGTTGACGATGCCGTCGGCGCCGAACCCCTGGGAGGCGAGCGTCACCACGGTGCGCACCACGTCCGGTGCCGACAGCGCCGCCTGGACCACCACGGCGCCGCCGAAGGAATGGCCGGTCAGCGCCACCGCCGACGCGCCGTGCCGGCGCAGGTGCTCGATCCCTTCCAGCACGTCGGCCACAGCATCCGGCAGGCTGGTGGAGCGGCGGAAGCGCACGCGCAGCGACTGGATGCCCTGGTCCCGCAGACTGTGGCACAGGCGCGGGTAGAGGCCGCGCGCCGGCGTGTCGAAACCGCCGCCCACGCCGCCCACCCACAGCGCGGCGCGCCGCGCGTTCGGCACGACGTAGTGGTGCGCCTCCACCGGGCCGCGGGCGCTGTCCAGCACGACGGGGGTGAAGCCGTCGGAAGTGAAGCCGTCGGCGGTGAGGTCGGGTTGAGTCGGCATGGAAGGCTTCCCGTCGTTCCGGTTCTCCCTTCAACACGCGCGGGGAGGGGCCGTTGCGGTGGTGGGCGGTTGCGAGGGTGGGCGGCGGGATTCGGACAAGGGCGGGCAGGACGCTCCCGCCGCCGGCCTGTTGTCGCTGACACGGCCGGCCGCCGAGGCGGCGGCCGCTGAAAACCAGATTACCGGGAACTCAGACGGGAGCGAAGCCATGAGCCGCAACAATCGCGACACCGAGCAGGAAAAGCACCAGTCCGGCGGCCCCGGCAAGGCGGCCAAGAGCGCCCACGTGGACCCCGACAAGGCCGGCAACAAGCCGGAGCAGAACCAGTCCGGTTCCGCCGGGCGCGAGCGCGGCGCCGGCTCCGGCGGCTCGCGCGGCGCGTCGGAGGAGACGCGGCGGCGCAGTTCGTGAGGGGGAGTTCGTAAAGGCGGACGGCCGGAGCGGGGCAAAACGTGTGCGACGATGCCCCACCTCCGCTGTTGGCATTCCCAGACACTCTTCGACCAATCCATAGGTTGATCATGCCCAATCTCCAACGGATCTCCGTCGACACCGTGAAGCGCGCCGCCGACCTCGCGTACGAAGCGGTGGCCGATCGCCAGCGCTACGTCGCCGGGATGCGCAACATCGACCTGGGCGAGCAGGAGCAGGAACGCGGCTCGCGCAACCCCACCGACCTCGACGCGCTCAACATCATGCCGGCCGAGGCCAGCGAGGCGCTGGACCAGCTCCAGCAGCTGCTGTCCGGCCTGACGGCGGAGGAGCGGGTGGAACTGCGCGCCGTCATGCTGGTGGGCCGCGGCGATTACGCCGGCAACGAGTGGGACAAGGCGCTGGACGGGGCCGCCAGCCCGCCGGACGCCTCCGCCTACGACGACATCGCCGAGAAGATCGAGCTGCACGACTATCTGATGAAGGGGCTCTTCGCGCTCGACCTCATGCCCGGCGACCAGCAGCCGGGGCAGCAGCCGGGGCAGCGGACATGAGCGAGGAGCGGATCTGGCAGGGCGGCGGGCCGGCGGGCGGGCACGGCACCGCCGGCCCGGCCGACCGCTGGGCCGCCATCATGGCGGGCACGGTGCTGGGCGTCGCCGGGCTGCGGCGCGGCGACTGGGTGGGCCTCGGCCTCGCGGCCATGGGCGGCGGGCTGCTGTTCGCCGGGGCGGCCGGCGTGCCGGTGGTGCAGGGCGTGCGCGAACTGGGCGGCGCCCGCGTCGCCAGCCTGCTCCCCTCGCCAAGCGAGGAGCCGACCACCGTGCAGGCGGTGGTGACCATCCGCGCCGACCGCGAGCGGCTGTTCCGCCACTGGCGCAACTTCGGCAACCTGCCCAAGCTGATGGACCACCTGGACACGGTGGAGGTGCTGGACCGCACCCGCTCCTGCTGGAAGGCGCGGGGACCCGGCGGCATGCAGGTCGTCTGGCATTCCGAAATCGACAAGGAGCAGGAGAACGAGCTGATCTCCTGGCACACGGAAGAAGGAGCCGACCTGCCGCACCGGGGGCAGGTGCAGTTCCGCGATGCCCCCGGCGGGCGCGGCACCGAGGTGCGGCTGACCATCGCCTACCACCCGCCGGGCGGGCAGGGCGGGCGCATGGTGGCCCGGATGCTCGGCGCGTCGCCCGGCGTGCAGGCGCGCGAGGCGCTGCGGCGGCTGAAACAGGTCATGGAGGCGGGCGAGGTGCCCACCATCGACGGGCAGCCGCACGGCGCGCGCCGCGGCACGATGAAGCTGATGGCAGGAGATATTGCCCCATGAGAGCGCTGTGCTGGAACGGCGTCAACGACCTGCGGGTCGAGCGGGTGGACGACCCGCGCATCCTGGCGCCGCACGACGTGATCATCAAGGTGCGGCTGTCGTCGGTGTGCGGCTCCGACCTGCACCTGATCGACGGCTACGTCCCCACCATGAAGCCCGGCGACATCCTGGGCCACGAGTTCCTGGGCGAGGTGGTGGAGAAGGGGCCGGAGGTCCTGAAGCTGAACCGCGGCGACCGGGTCATCACCATCTCCATCATCGGCTGCGGCAAGTGCTGGTACTGCGAGAACGAGCAGTACTCGCTGTGCGACAACTCCAACCCGCACCCGCATTTCGAGGAGGCGGCGTACGGGCACTGCACCGCAGGGATCTTCGGCTACAGCCACGCCTTCGGCGGCTACGCCGGCAGCCACGCCGAGTACATCCGGGTGCCGTTCGCCGACAACAACTGCTTCCGCGTGCCGGACGGGGTGAGCGACGAGCAGGCGGTGTTCGTGTCCGACGCCGTGCCGACCGGCTACATGGCCGCCGACATGGGCGGCATCAGGCCGGGCGACATCGTCGCCGTATGGGGCTGCGGCGGCGTCGGCCAGATGGCGATGAAGAGCGCCGCCCTGATGGGGGCGGAGCGGGTGATCGGCATCGACCGCTACCCGGACCGGCTGCGCGCCGCGCAGATGAAGGCGGGGGCGGAGCCACTGGACTACACCCGCGTCGACGTTTACGACGCGCTGCTCGCCATGACCGGCGGGCGGGGACCGGACGTGTGCATCGACGCGGTGGGCATGGAGGCCGACGGCTTCGACACCGGCGTGGAGTACTGGTACGACCGCGCCAAGCAGGCGGTGGGGCTGGAGAGCGACCGGCCGGCGGTGCTGCGCCAGATGATCCAGTGCTGCCGCAAGGGCGGCACGCTGTCCATCGTCGGCGTCTACGGCGGCTGGCTCGACAAGTTCCCCATGGGGGCGGCGATGAACAAGGCCCTGACCTTCCGCATGGGTCAGCAGCACGGCCAGCGCTACGCCGCCCGCCTGTTCGCCCACATCGAGAAGGGGGAACTGGACCCCTCCTACCTGCTGACGCACAAATGGTCGCTCGACGACGCGCCGCGCGGCTACCGCATGTTCAAGGAGAAGCAGGACAACTGCATGCGCGTCGTCTTCGCGCCGCAGGAGTGAGGGGCGTGTCATGAAGCTGGTCTATGCCTACGCGACCGAGCAGGGCGAGGCGGTGCAGGCCGAGATCCTCGGCCTGCTGCGCGCCCGCTTCCGCTCCGCCGAGCCCCTGGAGACGGAGGAGCGCGACGCCGAGCGCGGCGGCGGCTCCGACACCATCGTGACGGTCCGGGTGGAGCACGACCACCCGGACGCGGTGGTGGACGCCGTGCGCAACCACCCCGCCGTCATCGACGCGGCGGCCGAAAGCTTCGGCGAGCGGGTGTAGGCGCATCCGAAGGCGGGGCTTCAAGCGCCACCGCCGCCGTGCCATATTCCATGGGACGCTGGCGCGGAGGGAAACATGGCGGTGCACGGCAGGCGGCTCCCCCAGGACGACGACGATTATATCTCGCCTGAGGAGCAGGCCGAACTCGACGAGGCCGAACGCGACTTCCTCGAAGGGCGGACCATGAGCCATGAGGAGGCGAAGGCCTACCTCGGCGAAATCGTCGAAAAGATCGTCGCAGGCACCTTCGATTTTGCGGATTACCCGGAGCTGGCTCCGGCTTCCCGGCCTGCCGGTGTGCGTCGGCGCGCCTGATGCGTGTGCAGTGGACGATCGCCGCTCTGCGATCTGCCGCGGTGCTTTTCCTTTGGATTCGGGAAAGAGATCCACTCGCGGCGGAGCGCGTCTATGACGCGATCATCCGTACCGGCAATTCACTGGCGACCATGGTCCGGCGCCATCGGCCTCGAGCCAACGGCAGGCGAAGAATTCCCGTGGCCGGTTATGAACAGTTCTACATCCGATACCGGATCAGCCTGGAGGATGGCGAGGAAATCGTCGTTCTCGAAACGGTTCGGCGCGGCGCCGGGGACCGGCGCACCACGTGAACAGGCGCGCCCTCACCCCGTCGGCAGAATCACCTGGAAGCAGGTGCCGCGCCCGCCCTCGGCCACGCGCAGGTCGGCGTCGAGTTGGGCGGTCAGCGCCTGGAGGACGCGCATGCCCAGACCGCTGGACGCCTCCGGGCGGAAGCCCGGCGGCAGGCCCACCCCCTCGTCGGAGACGGACAGGCGCAGCCGGCCGCCCTCCGTGCGGTCGAGGGTCACGCGCACCGGGCCGAGCGCGCCGGTGGGGTAGGCGTACTTGGCGGCGTTGGTCACCAGCTCGTTGACGATCAGGCCGAGCGGTAGGGCGGTGTCCGGCGGCAGGGTCGCGCCGACGGCGTCGACGGTGAGCCGGACGCCGCCCAGTCCCAGCGACCCCGCGAGGTCGTGGCAGAGGTCGCGCAGGTAGGGGCCGAAGTCCACCGCCGTCACGTCGCTGAAGCGGTAGAGACGCTCGTGCACGCGGGCGATGGTGGTGACGCGGTTCGCCGTCTCCTGGAAGCGCCAGCGGGCGTCCGGGTCGTTCAGGTCGACGGACTGCATGTAGACGAGGTTGGCGACCATCTGCAGCGAGTTCTTGATGCGGTGGTTCATCTCCCGCATCAGCAGGTCCTGCTGGCGCAGCAGTTCCTCCCGCTCGGCCTCGGCGCGCTTGCGGGTGGAGATGTCCTCGATCACGGCGATGTAGTGCAGCGGCTGGCCGTCCGCGGTGCGCACCAGCGACACCGTCAGGTTCACCCAGACGATGGTGCCGTCCTTGCGGCGGTAGCGCTTCTCCAGCGTGTAGCTGTCGATCTCGCCGGCCTTCAGGCGCCGGCCGTGCGCCATGTCGGCGGGCAGGTCCTCCGGCACGGTGATGTCGCGGTAGCTGATGCGGCACAGCTCCTCGCGCGGGTAGCCGGTGATCTCGCAAAGCCGCTCGTTGATCTGGATCCAGTGGCCGTCCAGGTCGACGTGCGCCATGCCGACGGCGGCCTGCTCGAACGTCGCGCGGTAGCGGGCGTCGCGTTCGGCCTGGGCCTCGCGCTGGCGGCGGCGCCCGGTGACGTCGCGGAAGAAGACGCTCAGCCGGTCGGGCGAGGGGTGGGCATGGCACTCCAGCCAGAGGTCGAGCGGCGGGTAGTGCCCTTCGAACTCCACCGGCGCCTGGTCGGCCATGGCGGCGCGGAAGCGCGTTTCGAAGACGGTGCCGATGGCGGCCGGATACGTCTCCCAGAGGGTTTCGCCGGTGACGTCGCGCCCGCCGTTGAGCAGGTCGCGGGTGCGCTGGTTCTGGTAGAGGATGCGCCAGTCGCGGTCGAGCACCGCCACGCAGTCGGTCGTGCTCTCCAAGACGTGGGAGAGGCGGTCGCGCACGGTGCGCAACTCCGCCTCCATGCGCACGCGCTCGTCCACGTCCTCGAAGGTGCTGACGGCCAGCGCGACGTTGCCGTCGGCGTCGCGCACCGGGGCGGCGCTGACCAGGAAATGCGTGATCCGGCCGTCGCCGCGCCGGTAGCGCATGTGCTGCTGGACCACCGTCTCCCCGGCCACCGCGGCGCGGGCGATCGGGTAGTCCTCGGGCGGCAGCGGCGTGCCGTCCTCGTTCAGCGCCCCATAGCGCACGTAGCCCTGGTAGCTGTCGGATTCGAGGAGCGGGTGGCCGAGCAGCGCGACGGCCCTGGCGTTGTGCATCAGCAGCCGGCCGGACGGCGCCTCGGCGACGGCGACGCCGGAGGGCATCTGCGCCAGCACGGCGTCGAGCTGCGCGCGCTCCAGCCCCGCCCGCTGCTCCGCCCCCGCGCGCTGGAGGGCGGCGCCCAGCAGGTGGGCGAGGCCTTGCAGGTACAGCACGTCGCTTTCGGAAAAGCGGCGGGGCTGGTCGCCGTCCACCTCCAGCACGCCCCACGTCGCGCCGTCGGTGCCGATGGGCACGTTGAGGACGGCGACGACGCCGTGCTGCGCCAGCACCGGCGGGATGCGCAAGTCCCCGGCCGCGCGCAGGTCGGGAACCGCGACCGGCTGGCGCGTGTGCAGCGCCCGGCCGGCCGGCGACTGCCGGTCGGCGGCCACCGTGGCGTGGCCGACCACCCCGTCGCGCCAGCCGACGCCGGCGACGATGAGCAGGTCGTCCATCTCCGGGCGGTGGCGCATGACCTTCGAGCGGACGGAGCCGATGCCGCTCGCCGCCCGGTGCGTCGCCTCGTCGAGCAGGAGGGGCACGCGGCTTTCCGCCAGAGCCCGCGTGCCGAACTCCGTCAGGAGGCGCTGGTGCCGCAGGCTGGCCTGGAGGGCATCCTGCGGCGATGTCTGGCCGTCGTCTTCGGCCGGGCGCTTCATGGTGGCGGTGTTGTTTTGGCAAATTGTTTTGGGATCTAACTAACGCCGCAGACCGCGCCCGTGTTGCATCCGGCCCTCAACTCAACGGTTCGAGCGGCTCCCGCTTTCCGCGCACCGGCGGCTGGAGGCCGGCCGGCGGGGCGGCCCAGCGCACGGCGTTCAGGATCACGCGCCGGACGCCGGGGTGGTGGTAGGTGGGGAACGTCTCGTGCCCCGGGCGGAAGTAGAAGATGCGACCCAGCCCGCGCCGCCACGCGCAGCCGCTGCGGAACACCTCCC
>NZ_DASPMG010000138.1:0-31131 GCF_035627195.1 Azospirillum sp. | reverse complement strand
GAGTCCATGGACATCACGAAGCAATCCCCCCGCGCCGCCCGCGCGCACGAGGAGTTCCTTTTCAGCGGCCGGATGACGTGCATAGACTGCCACAAGGGCATCGCCCACCGCCTGCCCGACATGACGGGCATCGCGCAGTGGCGTCCGGACCAAACGATTCAAGGCGGGGCAACTCGGGGCGGGGCGGGGCAGGGAGGTCAGTGATGGCGCACATCGTCGAGATCCGGGGCGGCGTCGTGGTGGACAACGACGACGCCGACGACGGCTACCTGCCCACGGGCACGCACATTGCCCGCCCGGACGGACACTACGTCAGCTTCGGCATGGACGTGGAAGGCCCCTACACCCGCGATGCCGCTGCCCAACGCCTGGACGCGCTGAAACGCGCCACCGAGGAGGAGCTCAACCAGGACGACGGGCACAAGCACACGGAGGAGTGAAGCAGCCCCTCCCTCGCGTCCGGCGAGGGAGGGGAGAAGCATTACCCGCCGCCCGCCAGGCTCTTGCGTACGGTGTCCTGCAGCAGGGTCGGCTGGATGGGCTTGTGCAGGAGCGCGCATTGGGCGGCCGCCGCCTCGCGCAGGCGGTCGGCGGACGTATCGCCGGTCAGCAGGACGCCCGGCGTGTCGCGGCCCTGGCGGCGGCGGACCGTGTCCATCAGCATCAGGCCCGTCTCGCCGTCCGGCAGGCGGTAGTCGGCGAGCACGAGGTCGGGCTCGACCCCGGCCGTGATGTGCTCCAGCGCCTCGGCGACGGAGCCGGCGTCCACCACGCGGTAGCCCCAGCCCTCCAGCATCATCGCCAGCGCCATGCGGATCACCGCGTCGTCCTCGACCAGCAGGACCAGTGCATCGGTATCCTCCGCCGGGGCTTCGTCGGTGGACCGGGCGGCGCGGGGTGCGGCGTGCGCGGCCTCGTCCTCCGCGCGGGTCGGCAGGCCGACGGTGAAGCAGGAACCCTTGCCGGGCGTCGAGCGCACGTCCAGCGTGCCGCCCAGCATGACGATGAGGCGCTTGGCGATGGACAGGCCCATGCCCAGCCCCTCGCGCCGGTCGCGCGCCGCGTTGCCCACCTGGTAGAAGTCTTGGAAGATGCGGTCGATCTGGTTCTCGGCGATGCCGATGCCGGTGTCCCACACTTCGATGCGCGCCACGCCGGGGCGGCGGCGCACGCCGAACAGCACGCGGCCCTCCTTGGTGTAGCGCAGCGCGTTGGCCAGCAGGTTGCGCAGCACCCGTTCCAGCAGGGTGCCGTCGGTCTGCACGCTCAGGCGGGCCGGAACGGTGGTGAGGCGCAGGCCGGCGGCGGTGGCCAGGGGCGCGAATTCGGCGTTCAGGCGATCGAGCATTGCGCCGACGTCGACGCGCGCCGGCACCGGCTTGACCAGCCCGGCCTCCAGCTTGGAGATGTCGAGCAGCCCGTCCAGCAGCGTGCCGAGCGAGCCCACCGATTCCCGCAGCTGCTCGGCCAGCCGGCGGGCACCCTCGCCCAGGTCTTCCTTGAGCAGCAGGTTGGAGAACAGCATCAGCGCCTGCACCGGCTGGCGCAGGTCGTGGCTGGCCGAGGCCATGAAGCGTTCCTTGGCGTCGAGGGCGACGTTGAGGGCGCGCTCCATGGCCTTGATGGTGGTGATGTCGGTGACGCTGGAGACCACCGCCTCCACATGGCCCTGGCTGTCGTGCACCGGGTGGCTGCTGACGCGCAGCCAGCGGGTGGGGCCGCCCGGACCGTCGGGGCCGGTGATGCCGACCACCTGCTCGATCACCGGCTCGCCGCTGCGGTAGGCCTGGGCGGCCGGCGGCAGGCCCTTCAGACGGAAGCTGTCGGCGCCGATGAAGCGGCGCTCCGCCGTGGTGCGTTTGCGCGGCGCCTCGTCCAGCGGCGGCGCCCGCGGGTCGAGGAGGACGGCGGCCGGGCCGGCCAGCAGCCGGTCGGCCATGGCGTTGGAGACCAGAACCGTGCCGTCGGCGTTGCGCATCACCAGCCCCTCGTGCAGCGACTGCACCAGCGTGCGGTGCCGCTGCTCGCTGAGGCGCAGCGCCGCCTCCGCGGCCAGATGCGCGGTGACGTCGCGGAAGGCCATGACGGCGCCGGTGATGCGGCCGTGCTCGGTCATGGGGGCGACGGTTAAGGCGATGGTGATGACGCGGCCGTCGGCGCGCCGCAAGCGCTGCTGCTCGATGTGGCGGGGCTCGCCGTCGGCCAGCGACTGCACGATGGCCTGCGGCCCCTCCGTCCCGCCGCCGGCGAACAGCTCGACCAGCGGGGAGCCGGCGAGGTCGGCCGCAAGGTGGCCGGTCATCGCCTGGGCGGCGGCGTTGGCGAAGGTGATCAGCCCGTTGCCGTCGACGCCGAAGATGCCGTCGGCCACCGCCTGGAGGATGTGGTGGTAGGCGGCCTGCGCGCGCTCCGCCGCGTCGCGCGCCGCCTGCACCTCGCGCACCCAGGCGTTGCGCTCGGTCACGTCGGTGACGGTCAGCAGCAGGTCGCCCTTGTCGCCGTCCTCCAGCGACACCTGCCGGCCATCGGTCAGCCCGTCGATCAGGCCGTGCGGGGTACGGTATTGGAACTCCTGCCGCACCCAGGCGCCGGTCTCGCGCAGGCGGGCGAGTGCTGCGAGCAGCCGGCCGTGGTCGGCCGCGTCGACCAGCAGGGTCAGCGGCCGGCCCTTCAGCTGGCGGTGCGGCAGCCCGAACTGGCGCTCGGCGGCGGCGTTCGCCTCGCCGACGATGCCGGCGGCGTTGACCGTGAAGCAGGCCAGCGGCTGCGACTGGAAGAGCTGCACGTACTCCAGGCGGGACACCTCCAGCGCCTGCTGGGCGGTGCGCAGTTCCTCGTTCTGGATCTCCAGCTCGGCCTGATGGACGTACAGCTCGTGCACGACCTCCTGCACCGAGGAGGACGACAGCCCGGCCGCGGTGAAGGCACCGTCGTTGAGGATCTTCTCGGCCCGGCGGCGCAGGCGTTCGTGCCGCTCCTCCGTCACGGGCTGCCCTCCGGCGCCTGTTGCGCGGCCGGTTCCGGAGCCAGCGTCAGTTCCATCAGCTTGCGGTTGGTGATGTTGATGCGGCTCACCACCGTGCCGCCACTGCCGTCCGGCAGGCGCACGGCGTTCAGCAGGAACCAGCGCCGGTCAGGCCCGCGATGGCTGGGGTATTCGATGGTGAACTGCTCCACGTCACCCGTCATGACCCGGCTGAGGCCGTCCCGCACGGCCACGGCGGGACAGGCGGCCAGATAGGCGGCTCCGACCTCCGCCGGCTCGCCCAGGTCCGGGGCGGCGCGGCGCCACGCGTCGTTCACCATGGTGATGCACCCGTCGCGGTCGAGCACGGCGATGTGCTCCGGCAGCGCGTTGATGAGCGATTGCAGGCGCATCTCGGCGTGCTTGGCGGCGGTGACGTCGACGAAGGTGACGACCACGCCGGCCGTCAGGTTCTTGTCGGTCAGGTAGGGCAGGATGCGGATCTGGATCCAGCGCCCGTCGCGGACCTGCACGTGCCGCTCGACCGGGTCGTTGTCGTCGAAGACGGTGCGGATGTCGTCGAGGAAGTCGGGGTAGTCGATGTTGGTCGACAGGTGCGTGATCGAGCGGCCGACGTCGCGCGGGATGATGTTGATGAAGCTCGCCGCCGCCGGGGTGAAACGGCGGATGATCAGGTCGCCGTCGAGGAAGACCACGCCGATCTCGGTGGAGCGCAGCAGGTTGTCGAGGTCGTTGGTGATCTCCGTCAGCTCCTCCACCTTCGCCTGGTACTCGGCGTTGACGGAGTAGAGTTCCTCGTTGACCGACTGCAGCTCCTCGTTGGTGCTCTGCAGCTCCTCGTTGGAGGCGAGCAGTTCCTCGTTGGTGGCCTGCAGCTCCTCGTTGGCGGTCTCCAGCTCCTCGATCGTGGCCTGCAGGTTCTCGCCGCGCGACAGCAGTTCCTGCTCCAGGCCGCGGATGCGCTCGGCCGTGTCGGCGTTCAGGTCGAACTCGGTGTCGGGGGAGGGGAGCGCGCTGGGCCGCGACGGCTCCAGCAGCACCAGCGCGAAGCGGCGCGCCGTCTTGCGCGACGCGAAGGGCTTGACGCGCAGCGTGATGGCGCCGATCCCCTCGCGGTCCTTCACCGGGATGTGGGAGAGCGCGAAGTCCTCGTTGGAGCGGAAGGCGCGGCTGAGCGCCGTGCCCAGCACCATGGACAGCGCGCCCGGCAGCAGCTTCAGCACGTTCAGCGTCGCCTCGCCCGGCGGCACGCGCAGGATCGGCCCGGCGTCGCCGAAGACGTGCAGGATGTTCAGCTGCTCGTTCACCAGAAGGCACGGCGGCACGTAGGACTTGAGCAGCGTGCCGATCGCCTCGTCGATGGCGATCGTTTCGTCGGCGCCGGGTGCCGCCGCGTCCTCGCCGCCGCGCGCGTGCGCCGCCGCGACCGAGGGCACCAGCAGCCGCGACAGCCGGTAGGAGCCGGCGCGCAACGACTGGAACAGCTTGTTGCGGCTGTCCACCGTATGGAACTCCGCCGACAGGTCGCCCAGCGTCTCGGAGCTGCCGAGGAACAGGAAGCCGCCCTGGCGCAGCGCGTACTGGAACAGGCTCAGCACTTTGCGCTGGAGCGGCGTGTCCATGTAGATCAGCAGGTTGCGGCAGCTCACCAGGTCCATCTTGGTGAACGGCGGGTCGCGCATGATGTTGTGGGTGGCGAAGACCACCATGCGGCGGATGTCGCGCGCCACGCAGACCTTGTCGCCGCGCGGCGTGAAATAGCGCTCCAGCCGTTCCGGCGACACATCCTCGGATATCGAGGGCGGGTATTCGCCGACGCTGGCGAACTCGATCGAATCCTGGTCGATGTCGGTGGCGAACAGCTTGACGTCGATGGACACGCCCAGCCGTTCCATCGCCTCGGCGAACAGGATGGCGATGGAGTACGCCTCCTCCCCCGTGGCGCAGCCGCACACCCAGACGCGGATGCCCTCCAGGGTCGGGCGCTTGGCCACCAATGCCGCGACGGCGCGGTCGGCCAGCACCTGGAAGGCGGCTTCGTCGCGGAAGAAGCGGGTGACGCCGATCAGCATCTCCTTGTACAGGCTGACCGCCTCGGCGTTGTTGCGCTTCAGCAGGGCCGCGTAGTCCTCCAGCGAGTCCAGGCCGGCGCCGTGCATGCGCCGCTCGATCCGGCGCAGCAGCGTGGCCAGCTTGTAGTGCGAGAAATCGACGCCGGTGGCGGCGCGGATGGCGGCGACGATCTGCGCCAGCGGGTCGGCGTCGCGGTCGCGCACGGTGGGAACCGGCAGTTTCGGCGCGCGGGTGATCGCCTTGCGGGCGTGCTCGACGATGCGCCCGGGCAGCGCGTCGGGGGCCAGCACGGCGTCTATCTTGCCGGTGGCGATGGCGCTGCGCGGCATGCCGTCGAACTGCGCGGTTTCCGGCTCCTGGCAGGCGGCGAAGCCGCCGGCCGCCTTGATGGCCAGCAGGCCGCGCGTGCCGTCCGATCCGGTTCCGGACAGGACGACGCCGATCGACAGCGACCCGGCGTCCTGCGCCAGTGCCGAAAAGAAGATGTCGATGGGCAGGCTGATGGTGGAGCCCATGTCCTTGGTCGTCAGGCGCAGGCGGCGCCCCTCGATGCTCAGGTGCTTTCCCGGTGGCAGCAGGTAGACCATGTTGCGCTCGACCTGCACGCCGTCGACCGCCTGCACCACGTCCATCTTCGTGTGCTTGGCCAGCAGGTCGACCATCAGGCTCTTGTGCACCGGGGAGAGGTGCTGGACGACGACGTAGGCGAGGTCGCTGTCGGGCGGCACGCTGTCGAAGAAGCGCTGCAGGGCCTCCAGCCCGCCGGCCGAGGCGCCGATGCCGACGATGCAGCAGGGGCGTTCATCGCTGGCGGGTGTGTCCGGCGCATCCGCCGGCGTGCCGGCTTCGGTCGGGTGATCCTGCGGTTCGGTCGCTTCGGGTGTGTCGTCGTGCACGTGGGTCTTCTGCGGTTCCGGTCCCGATCCGGAGGTGGGGATCCCCTAGCCTCCGGTTGTGGGGCGCGGCGCCGTGTCGGTCTGCCGAAGGGTCTCGAATGCGCCGCGCCACTGGTTTCGGCTATATACCGATGCTCGAAACCGGTCAATCTCAACCAATTGACTGTGCTCCGGCGTTGACGCCATACGCCGGAAGGGACATTGACGCGGCACAATCGCAAATAGATCGCCCCGTTAGTTCTATGCGGAACGGCTATATACTTGGGCCGTGCTATTGCAGCGTGTCGAGATTGCCCAGGCGCGGGCGGAATACGGCCGTTTGCCGCAGCGTGCGTTGCGGCAGCAGCGCGGTGGCGAACAACGGGCGGTAGTCGTAGACGGCCTCGGTGATGATGGCCGATTCGTCCTGCGCCAGCGTGAAGCCGGCCGGCAGGGTGGCGGCACCGCCCGCCTTGCCCAGGCCGCTGCCGGCGGAGACGCTGCCGATTTTGCGTTGCCAGTTCACTTTGGCGCGCCCCGGCCCGTCCCAGCTGACCGAGGTGACGATGGCCGCGCCCTGGCGCGTGAAGTCGAAGGGGCTGGCGATGTCGTCGGCGGCGGCGAGGATGGCGTCGACCTCCGCCGCGCGCGCCTCGCCCATGCGGGCCACCGCGTCGGACAGGGTGCCGGCGACCCCTTCCAGCTTCAGGTGCAGCACGCCGTAGCGCGACACCTCGAAGCCGCCGGTCAGCACCAGCATCAGCACCGGCACGGCCAGCGCCAGTTCCACCAGCACGCCGCCGCGCTCGCACCCGGTCAGGCTCCGGAAATTAAAGGACGCATGGATCATTGCTGTACCCCGTCGTCGTAGGGTTCGTTGCGCACCACGGTGGTGGCGGACAGGCGCAGCGGCCCGCCGCCGTGCATGAAGGCGGCGACGGGCGTCCACACCGGCGCGGTGAAGCTGGCCGTGTAGACGACCACCTCCCCGGCGTTGCCCGGCCCGGCCGATCCGGCGCCGCCGGCCTTCAGCGCGGCGAAGTCCTTGTACACGCGCATGCTGACCGTGGTGTTGGTGCCGTTGGCGAGGCCCAGCGTGCGGCGGCGGATGCTCTCGACGATCTCGGCCGTGCGCGAGGTGCCGGCCGGCACGTGGCCGGTCATGCCGTAGCGCGACGCGCTGCGCACGCCGCCTTCCAGCGCGGCGCTGACGAACAGCGTCAACGTGCCTTCGATCACCGCCAGCATGGCCAGCAGCATCACCGGGGCGGCCAGCGCGAATTCCACGATGCTGGCGCCGCGTTCGCAGGAGAGCAGGCGGGGGCGTCGGGTCATGCCGGGGGCCTCCTATTGCGCGACACGGAGGTTGGCGAGCTGCCCGCCGATGGTGCGGAAGGCGCGGCGCAGCCCTTCGGAGTCCTTGGAATCGAAGTGATACTCGGGCTTGGTCGCGCACCCCCGGAACAGCGTCCAGATGGGGTTCGACGAGCCGACGCCGAAGGTGATCGTGTAGACGACGATGCCCTGCGTCCGCAGGGAATTGCAGACTTGGGTCAGGCGCTTGTTGAGTTCCGCCTTGCGGTCCGAATCCCCGCCGGAGGCGATGAGCCGCTTGTATTCCTGACGCCCGTAGGAGGTGTAGACGTCGGGGAAGGTGTTGTCGCCGTCGGTCAGGATGACCACGGCCTTGCTCCGCTTCGGGTCGCCGTAGTCGAAGGGCATGCCTTCCTGGTTCATCTCGCCGCCCCACAGGCCGCGCCAGCGCGGCGACAGCATGCGCCACGCCCAGACCAGCCCGACGTGGTTCATCGTGCCGCTGGAACTGCTGAAGGCACCCATGGCGGTGATGGCGTTGAGGACCGTGGTCTTCGGCGATACCAGCGGCGTGATGGGCGGCGGGCAGCTCCTGTTCGGGCCGGTCCCGTCGTTGGTGCCGCCGTTGTTGTAGTCGACCTCGGTCACGTCCTTTGCCTTGGGGTAGTAGTTCTCGTCCTTGACGCTGGCGTAGCGGAAGGGGCGCCAGGACTCGATGTTCGGCGGGTCGTCGGTGATGTCGCGCGACAGCGGCACGCCGGTGGGGCCGGTCCCGGCGCGCGGCTCGTTGTGCGGCGCTTCGGTGCGCGGCACGCGCTCCTCGATGCAGCCCTTCCAGCCCAGCGGGCTGATCTTGAAGTCGTCGGGGTTGTAACCGGTCAGCCAGTTCGTGCGCGGCCGGCCGATGTTCACCGTCGTGGTGAAGGGCACCAGCCCGACCCACATGTTCTTCACGACCTCCTGCTTGCCGTACAGTTCGGCGACGAGGTCGGCGGCGCCGGCCTTCATGGCGTCGATCTTGCGGACGCCGTTCACCTTGTTGATCATCGACCCGGTGTTGTCCATGACCAGCACCAGCTCCAGCCCGCGGACCTGCTGCTTGATGACCGAGCGCGCGGCGACGTCGACCCTGTCCTTTCCGACCAGGCGCATGATCGTGGTGTCCAGCGCCGCGCCGGCGGTCAGCGTGATCTCGCGCGCCTCGTCGTTCATGGTCCAGGTCAGGCCGGTGACGCGCGCGCCCAGGAAGCCGGGCGGGAAGTTCACGTCGAAGTACTTGCGGATGGCGGCGTCGCGCTTGGCCGCGTCGTCGTAGTCCTGGCCGCCGGCCAGCCCGGCGGCGTCCAGCGCGCGGGACAGGCGGGACTGCACGAAGTAGGCCCGCGCGCTGTCCACCGCCACGCCGGTCAGGGCCAGCAGCGGGACCATGGCCACCGCCATCAGCACGACGACCGCGCCGGACTGGTCGCCGGCCAGCCGCCGGCATGCGCTTGGCATCCACGCAACTCGGGTCATGGCGCAATCCTGTCGGAAGACCCCCGAAAGCGAGGGCGTGGCGCCAAGGCTATCCGAAATCGCGGAGAGTGGTCGGGCGTGGACGGGGGAGGCGCCGTCGCGATGGGGATGCCGCGTTCGGCACCCTTGCCCCACGCTTGGGGGTGCATCGCCGGGGGTTCCGCGCTTGGGGCTCCCCATCCGGGCGAACATACCTCGAATTTTTGGCGAATCCCTCCCTTCGCCCCGCTGCACCGGATTGCCCAAGCCGGCATGCTTGGCCCAGCCCACGCCGGGCAACCACCGCGGCAGGGCGCCACCATCCTCCCCACCATCCCCTGGAGTGTCCCATGAACCGCATCACCGCTTTCGCTTCCCGCCTGGCCAAGGACGAGCAGGGCGCCGCCCTCGTCGAGTACGGCCTGCTGATCGGGCTGATCGCCGTCGCCTGCATCGCCGCGCTGACCACCTTTCAGGGCCGCATCAGCGCGCTGTTCGGGCGCATTGGCGGCGACCTGGACGGCGTGGCGCCGTAACCCGCGTCTTCCGTCTCCCTCCCCCTGGGGCGAACCGGCGGCCCGTTCCTTCACGGCCGCCGGTCCTTCGGCCTCCGTCCCCCGCAAGGGGGCGGAGGCGCCTTTTCCATACGGTTCCTATCGAGGATCGCCGCATGAACACCCGTGCGCTCGTCATGCTGGGGCTTGCCGTCGGGCTCGGCGGCCTCGCGGTGGTCACCGCCCGCTCGCTCATCCAGCCGCCGCCCGTTCCCGTCGCCGCGAAGCCGGAGCCGCCGAAGCACGCCACCGTGGTGGTTGCCGCCTCCGCGCTGCCCTTCGGCAAGCCGCTGACCGCCGCCGACCTGCGCGAGGCGCCGTGGCCGCTCGACGGCGTGCCGCCGGGCGCCTTCTCCTCCATCGCCGAGGTGACCAGGGACGGCCCGCGCGTGGTGCTGGGTGCCCTGACGCCGGGTGAGCCGGTGCTGACCGGAAAGCTGAGCGCGCCGGGGGCGCGCGCCGCCCTGTCCATGCTGGTGGCCGCCGACAAGCGGGCGATGACCGTCCGCGTCAACGACGTGAACGGCGTGGCCGGCTTCGTCCTGCCCGGCGACCGGGTGGACCTGCTGCTGACCCGCCAGACCGACCCGAAATTCCCGGTCACCGACCTGCTGCTTCAGAACATCAAGGTCCTCGCCGTCGACCAGCAGGTGGAGGACCGCAAGGAGATGGCCATCCTCGCCCGCGCCGTGACGCTGGAGGTGACGCCGGAGGAGGGGCAGAAGCTGACGCTGGGCGCCACCATCGGCTCGCTCAGCCTGTCGCTGCGCAACCTCGCTGACGGGGCCGCCGCCGACCCGCGCACCATCGGCCTCGCCGACCTGGGCGGTGGCCTGCCGGACGGCGCGGTGGCCGAGGTGCCGCCCAACATCGTCCGCGTGGTGCGCGGCGCCAAGGTGGAGGACGTGCAGGTCGCCGCCTCCATCACCGTCACCCGGCCGGCGGCGTCCGGCAACGACGTCACCGAACGGCCCGCCAAGGGGAGCCTGCACCGATGATCGCCGCCCGTTCCCGTGCCGTCCATCCCCACGCCATGAAGACCGCTGCCGTCCTGGTGCGCAGCGAGGAGGCGTACGAGGCGGTGACCACCGCCCTCACCAGCGCCGACGGGCTGGCCGGGCGCGTGCGCCTGGGCCGGCTGGCCGGGGCGGACGACCCCTGGCTGGACGACGGCGCCACCGACGTGCTGGTCCTCGACATCGACATGGGGGATACCGGCGAACTGGCGGCGCTGACCGGCGTGATCGAGCGCTTCCGCAACCGCATCCCGGTGCTGGTGACGGCACGCCAGCCGACCGTGGAGGGCATGCGCGCGCTGCTGCGCCTGGGCATCGCCGACCTGATCCCGCAGCCGATCCGCCGCGCCGACCTGCTGGCCGCCGTCGCCGACGCGCTGGCCGCCGTGCGCGGGGCGCAGGCGGCGCGGCGCCGCCGCGGCCGGGTGGTGGCGACCATGAAAGCCACCGGTGGTGCGGGCGCCACCACGGTGGCGGTGCTGCTGGCCTCGGCACTCGCGCGGCGGGAACGCAACGCGGGGCGCGTCTGCCTGCTGGACCTCGACCTCCAGTTCGGCTCCGCCGGGTTTCACCTGGATTTGGACTCCAAGGCCGGCATCGCCGAGCTGGTGCCGGCCTTCGACCGGCTGGACGGGGCGCTGCTGCGCGGCACCATGGCGCGCCACGGCTCCGGCCTGGACGTGCTGCCGGCCCCGGCGGCGGTGACGCCGCTGGAGACGCTGACGCCGGAGATGGCGCTGGCGCTGATCGAGACGGCGGCCAGCGAGTACGAACACGTGGTCATCGACCTGCCGCACGCCTGGACCGCCTGGACCCGCGCCGCGCTGGGCGCCGCCGACACCATCCTGCTGGTGCTCCAGGCGACGCTGCCGGCACTGCGCCACGCCCGCCGTCAGGTGGAGACGCTGCGCGAGGAGGGGCTGGGGGCGGTGCCGCTGGTGCCGGTGCTGAACCGCTTTGCCCCGCGCGTCTTCGGCCGCAACCCGGAACTGCGCGACGCCGAGAAGGCGCTGGGCTGCGAGGTGCGGTACCACCTGCCCAGCGACTACCGCGCGGTGACGGAGGCGGTGGAGGCCGGCGCCCCGCTGTTCGACACCGGGCGCGGCCGGGCCATCGTCCGCGAGGTGCGCCGCATCGCCGAAGCCGTGGCCGGCACGCCCGCCGCGGCCGGCGACGCCGCCGAAGCCGCGTGAGGAGAGCGCCGATGCTCAGCCGCTTCATCGCCACCCCCGCCGCCAGCCGCTTCGCCACGCCGGTAGCACCCGCGCCCGCATCCGTAGCCCCTGCGCCGGCGCCGGTCGCCGAACCGGTGCCGGCGCCGTCCGGTGCTGCGGCGGAGTACGTGCAGCTGAAGGTCCGCCTGCACCAGGAACTGCTGGACGTCATCAACCTGGCCGCCATCGACAAGCTGGACGCCGACCAGTTCCGCCGCGAGATCGGCGAGATGGTGCGCGAGCTGCTGGCGCGCGAGAAGGTGGCGCTGAACGCCGCCGAACGCGGCCAGCTGGTCAACGACCTGCTGGACGAGCTGCTGGGCCTCGGCCCCATAGAGCCGCTGCTGAAGGATCCCACCGTCTCCGACATCCTGGTCAACACGCACGAGCAGGTGTTCGTCGAGCGCGCCGGGCGGCTGGAGACCACGCCGGTGCGCTTCAAGGACGAGAAGCACCTGCTGCGCATCATCAACAAGATCGTCTCGGCCGTCGGGCGGCGGGTGGACGAGAGCCAGCCGCTGGTCGACGCCCGCCTGCCGGACGGCAGCCGCGTCAACGCCGTGGTGCCGCCCGTGGCGGTGGACGGGCCGCTGCTGTCCATCCGCAAGTTCGCCAAGATCCCCTTCACCATCGAACGCCTGCTCGACGCCGGGGCGCTGACCCGCGAGATGGCGGAGTTCCTGCGCTGCGTCGTGCGCGGGCGGCAGAACATCGTCATCTCCGGCGGCACCGGTTCGGGCAAGACGACGATGCTGAACGCGCTGTCCAATTTCATCGACCACGCCGAGCGCATCGTCACCATCGAGGACGCCGCCGAACTCCAGCTCCAGCAGCCGCACGTCGCGCGCATGGAGACGCGCCCGCCCAACATGGAGGGCAGGGGGGAGATCGCCCAGCGCGACCTCGTCAAGAACGCGCTGCGCATGCGGCCCGACCGGGTGATCCTGGGCGAGGTGCGCGCGGGCGAGGCGTTCGACATGCTCCAGGCCATGAACACCGGCCACGACGGCTCCATGACCACGGTGCACGCCAACACCTGCCGCGACGCCGTGGGCCGCCTGGAGCAGATGATCGGCATGGCCGGCATCGAGATGCCCGTGCGCTCCATCCGCGGCCAGATCGCATCGGCCATCGACATCGTCCTGCAGCTGGAACGCATGGGCGACGGGCGCCGCCGCTTGGTCAGCGTGCACGAGATCGTCGGCATGGAAGGCGACGTGATCGTCATGAACGAGATCTTCCTGTTCCGGCGCGAGCGCACGGACGCCGACGGCACGGTGCACGGCCGCCACTGGGCCACCGGCCTGCGCCCGCGCTGCCTGGAGGATTTGAAGGCGCGCGGCCTGACGGTGGAGCCGGCGATCTTCTCCCCCGACCGGCCGCTGGGCTGAGGAAGGCACGCGCATGTCCATCGATCCGCACCTGCTGCTCTACGGCGCGCTGTTCCTCAGCGTGCTCTGCCTGGTGGAGGGGCTGTACCTGCTGCTGTCCGGGCGGCCGATGTGGCGGCGCGCGGTGAACCGCCGGCAGCGCCTGCTGGACAACGGCACGGGGCGCGAGGACACGCTGGCCGTGCTGCTGCGCCGCGACGGCGGCAAGGCGGGGCGCCTGTCCGAACTGGCGCCGGTGCGCCGGCTCGACCGCCTCGTCCAGCAGGCGGGGGCGTCGGTGGCGACGGCGCGGCTGCTGATCGGCATGGTGGTTGCCGCCGTGGCGTTCGGCCTGATCGGCGGAGCGCAGATGGAGATGGCGCCGCCGACGGCGGCCGTGTTCGGGCTGGCGTCCGGTGTCGGGCTGCCGCTGGCGTGGCTCAATCTGGCGCGCAAGCGCCGGCTGAAGCGGTTCGGCGACCAGTTGCCGGACGCGCTGGACGTCATCGTCCGCTCGCTGCGCGCCGGGCATCCGGTGCCGGTCGCCATGAAGCTGGTGGCGGAGCAGATGGCCGACCCGATCGGCAGCGAGTTCGGCATCGTCGTCGACGAGATGACCTACGGCCTGGAGACGCGCGAGGCGCTGGAGCGCATGGCGCAGCGCGTCGGCCACGCCGAGCTGGGCCTCGTCACCGTCGCCATCAAGATCCAGTACCAGTCCGGCGGCAACCTGGCCGAGGTGCTGGCCGGCCTGTCGCGCATCATCCGCGCGCGCGCCGGCATGCTGCGCAAGGTCGCCGCCCTGTCGGCGGAGGGGCGGATGTCGGCGACGATGCTGACGGCGCTGCCCGTCGTGGTCGCCGGCGCCATCACGCTGCTGAGCCCGGACTACTTCAGCCAGGTGCAGGGCGACCCGCTGTTCCCGGTGGTGCTGACCTGGGCCGGCTGCGGGCTGCTGACCGGCATCCTGATGGTCTGGCGCATGGTCAACCTGCGCGTTTGAGCCCCGCATTCTGGAGGGAGATCCGCCATGGACGGTTTCGTGCGCATGATCGGCGACCTGCTGGGCGGGATCATCGTCGCCGCCGTGCCCGCCAGCCCGCAGCAGCGGCCGGTGGAGCTGCTGCTGGCGCTGGTGTTCGCCGCCACGGTGCTGGCCGTCTTCGGCATCGGCGCGCTGACGCAGCCCGCCAAGCCGCGCCGCCGCGCCGTCGAGGTGGCGGAGGAGGCGGAGGCGCCGACCCTGCGGCGCGAGAACAAGGCGCTGCAGCGCCTCGTCGCCCCGGTGGAGCGGGCGCTGGTCGGCAACGACGAGGCGCGCCGCTCGGCCACCCGGCAGCAGCTGATGCGTGCCGGCTTCTTCGCGCCCAGCGCCACGGGCGTCTACCATGCGGTCCGCGCGGGGCTGGCGGTGACGTGCGGGGTGGCGGCGGCGCTCGCCGTGCCGCTGCTGCCGCCGGACGCGGAGACGGCGGTGCTGGCGCTGGTGGTGTTGTCGGGCGTGGCCTTCGGCTTCTACGCGCCGGCCGTCTGGCTGTCGGCGCGGGTGCGCGACCGGCAGCGGCAGATCCGGGAGGCGTTTCCCGACGCGCTCGACCTGCTGCTGGTCTGCGTCGAGGCCGGGCTGGGGCTGGACGCCGCCATCGCCCGCGTCGGCGACGAGCTGGCGCCCATCCACCCCGTGCTGGCCCAGCAGTTCCTGATCATGGGGCTGGAGCTGCGTGCCGGCCGCTCGCGCGAGGACGCGTTGCGTGGTCTGGGCGAGCGCAGCGGCCTGGACGAGGTGAACGCCTTCGTCAACCTGCTGGTCCAGTCCGACCGGTTGGGCACCAGCATCGGCGACGCGCTGCGCGTGGGTGCCGACGAGATGCGCACGCGCCGCATGCTGCGCGCCGAGGAGAAGGCGCACCAGCTGCCGGTCAAGCTGTCGGTGCCGCTGGTGCTGTTCCTGCTGCCGGGGCTGGTGACGGTGATCATGCTGCCGCCGGCCATCCAGATGCTGCGCATGCTGGGTCCCGCCATGTCCGGGCAATGAAAGGGAGAGGGACGATGACCGCGACGCTGCCGCTGATGCTGTTCGCCGTGCCGCTGGCCATGGCGATGGCGTGGGACCTGACCTCCTTCCGCATCCCCAACTGGCTGACCGGCGCGATGGCGGCGGCCTTCCTGCCGGCGGCGCTGCTGGCGCCGGACGGGGTGGCGCCGGACGGTGTAGCCTGGGCCGGGCATCTGGCGGCCGGCGCCGTCGCCTTCGCCGTGGGCGCGGCGCTGTTCGCGCTGCGCGCCATGGGGGGCGGCGACGTCAAGCTGCTGGGTGCGGCGGCGCTGTGGCTGGGGTTGGACCAACTGGCCATGTTCCTGCTGCTGACGGGGGCGCTGGGCGGGGCGCTGACGCTGGCGGTGCTGGCGTCGCGCCAGACGCTGCCGCCGCTGCTCGCCCACCTGCCGGGCGGCGGGGCGGTGACGCTGCCGCGCCTGCTGACGCCGGGGGAGGCGGTGCCCTACGGTGTCGCCATCGGCGCCGCCGCGCTGGCGCTTGCCGGGCATGTGCCGGTGGTGGGGTAGGGCGCGCTACGGCTTGAAGCAGCGGGCCATGTCCTGGTCCTTGCCCATGAGCTGGCAGGTGTAGCCGTTGTTGAAGTTGAAGCGGGTGCCGCGCGCGTCCATGCGGCGGGCGGAGATCACCGTCTGGTCGCCGCGCTTGAAATGCGCCCACATGGACGAATCCAGGTGGATGCGGATGCCGTTGGAGAACACCACGCTGCGGTCGCGGGTGACGAGGACGCTGACGTCGTTGTTGAACTTCATGCCGCCGGCCTGCGGCGTGGCGGCGAGGCCGTTGGTGCAGTTGACGCCGTCCGGCTGGACCGCGACGCATTCATAGGCCTTCGGCTGCGCCGCCGACAGCACCATGGCGTAGACCGCCACCTCAAGGACGCTCAACGGCATGACCACCTCCGTCCGGGCGGTCGCGGCCGGCAAGGTCCGGTTGCCGGCGTGCGGGAACGACCGTCCACATACGGTTGTGGTACCGCCGAATGGTTTCCAAAACAATAATGGCGTGAGCTAAGCCGCGCCTCAGATCCGCGCGACCATGGCGCGGACGGCGGCGAGCGCCCCGCACAACTCCTGTGCTTCCTGCGCCGCCGCCGGGGCGTCGCCGCGCACCAGCGCCTCTTCGATGGTGGAGCAGAGCGCGGCCAACTGCCGGGCCCCGGCGGTGCGGGCCGCACCGCCGGCCGCGTGCGCCGCCAGCCGCGCGCCGGTGAGGTCGCCCTCGGTCAGCTTGTGGCGGATCGTGCGGTGCAGGTCCTCCTCGTTGCGCAGGAACAGCGCGTACAGGTCGGTGACCATGGGATTGATGGCGCCGAAGTTGCGCAGCATCGGCTCCAGATCCAGCACGTCGGGATCGACGGCGGCGGGGCGGGGGGCATGCGGCACGGGATGGGTCATGGCGAAAGTCATCGGCCGACGCTCAATCCAGAGAGGTATTTTCGAGCATCGTCAGGCACGCACGGCCGGTCAATCCGGGGCGGGCCGGGGTGGGCGCGGCGAAAGGACGCTGCCGTCCGGATGGGGCGGGGAACCGCGGAGCGTCCGGCGGCGTTGCTGTCCACGGAGCAATGGTGGGTACCCCCATGGCGAAGGCATCCCAAACCCCGTGCGACGAACGGCCGTCACCGTCCCTGGCGCCGCCCCTGGCGCAGACCGTCGGGGTGCTGCTGCTGGCCGGCGCGCTGTTCGCCGCGGTGCTGCTGCTGGTGGATGGGCCGTTCGCCGGTCCCTGGCGGGTGGTGCTGGCGGTCGCCGTCGGCTTCGCCGCCGTCTACGCCGGCTGCCTGACCGTCGGCTGCTGCACCGGCGACCGCCGGCCCGGTGCCCAGGCGCGGCGAGGATGAGCGCAGCCCCGCTGGACAGCGTCATCGTCGGCGGCGGGCCGGCCGGGTTGACAGCGGCCATCTATCTGGCGCGCTACCGGCGCCGCTTCGTGGTGCTGGACGCCGGGGCCAGCCGCACCTCCTGGATCCCGCGCTCGCACAACCACGCCGGCTTCCCCGACGGCGTCACCGGCAACGAGCTGCTGGCGCGCATGCGCGCGCAGGCCGAGCGCTACGGTGCCGCCATCGAGCGCGCCGTGGTCGCCGCCGTGCAGCGCTGCGCCGACGCGGCCGACGGCGCCTTCGAGGTGCGCACGGAGGACGGGCGTACCTACCGCGCCCGCACGGCGGTGATGGCCACCGGGGTCATCGACGTGGAGCCGGTGCTACCCAACCTCTATCAGGCGGTGCAGCGCGGCTTGGTCCGCCATTGCCCGATCTGCGACGGGTACGAGGTGATCGACCACCGCGTGGGCGTGATCGGCCACGGCGCCGACGCGGTGGGGGAGGCGCTGTGGCTGCGCACCTATTCCCCCGACATCACGATGCTGACGCTGGGCCAGACCATGGACCTGACGGAGCACGAGCGCCGCCGCATGGCCCAGGCCGGCGTGCGCGCGGTGGAGGAGCCGGTGGTCGAGGTGCACACGGAGGCCGGCCGCATCACCGCGCTGACCACCGCGTCCGGCGAGCGGCTGGTGTTCGACACGCTGTATTCCGCGCTGGGCGCCGTGCCGCGCGTGGACCCGGCGCGGCCGCTGGGCGCTGCGCTGGGGTCGACCGGCCGCTTCACGGTGGGCGGGCACCAGCAGACCAGCGTGGAGGGGCTGTACGCCATCGGCGACGTGGTCGAGGGGCTGAACCAGATCTCGGTCGCCATGGGGCACGCGGCGCTGGCCGCCACCAGCATCCACCGCCGCCGGCTGAAAGACGAGGGGCGGCTGCTCACCGACTGAACTTTCCCCGTTCCGCGCTGTTCCTGCCTCGAAACGACACAGGGCAGGAGGGCGCCGTGAAGGGAAGGCTTTGGCCCGGATTCGCCGCGGCCGTGACGGGAACCATGCTCGCATGGCCCACTTGGGCGCCCGCCTGGGCGCAGGAGCAGCCGCCGCCCGTGCTGGGCGAGCCGCACCCCTGGCAGCTCTGGCATCAGGCGCCGGCCTCGCCGGTGATGGCGATGATGGACAGCTTCCACTACCTGCTGCTGTGGATCATGGTCGCCGTCTGCATCCTGGTGATGGTGCTGCTGGGCATCGTCATCGTGCGCTTCAACGCCAATCGCAACCCGGTGCCGTCCCGCACCTCGCACAACACGCTGATCGAGGTGATCTGGACCGTGGTGCCGGTGATCATCCTGGTGGTGATCGCCGTGCCGTCGTTCCGGCTGCTCTACTACGTCGACCGCGCCGTGGACGCGGAAATGACCGTCAAGGTCACCGGCCGGCAATGGTACTGGGACTATGAATACCCCGACCACGGCGGCTTCACCTTCTCCTCCATCATGATCCCTGAGGACCAGCTGAAGCCCGGCCAGCGCCGCCTGCTGGAGGTGGACAATCCCGTCGTGCTGCCGGTCGGCACCACGATCCGCATGCTGGTCACGGCCGGCGACGTCATCCATTCCTGGGCGCTGCCGGCCTTCGGCAACAAGGACGACGCCGTCCCCGGCCGCATCAACGAGACGTGGATCCGCATCGACAAGGAAGGCGTCTACTACGGCCAGTGCTCGGAGATCTGCGGCACCAGCCACGCCTACATGCCGATCCAGGTGGTCGCCGTCTCCAAGGAGCAGTTCGCCCGCTGGACCGAGGAGGCGAAGACCAAGTTCGCCTCCAACAACGCCGCTCCCAACGACACCGCTCCCAACGGGGCCGCCCCCACCCAACTTGCCGAACGCTGAAAGCGAGGACGACATGGCCGAGGAACCCCGCAAGGTCGGCGTCTACGACGATCGCACCGGTCCCGCGCCCGCGGCGCACGGGCATGACGACCACCACGACCACGCGCACACGCCGCCCTTCGCGCAGCGCTGGCTGTTCTCCACCAACCACAAGGACATCGGCACGCTCTATCTGATCTTCGCCATCGTCGCGGGGATCGCGGGCCTGGTCTTCTCCGCCATCATCCGGGCCGAGCTGCAGAGCCCCGGCGTGGACGTGGTGGAGGACGGGCAGGCGTGGAACGTGGTGGTCACCGCGCACGGCCTGATCATGGTGTTCTTCGTGGTCATGCCGGCGCTGATCGGCGGCTTCGGCAACTGGTTCGTGCCGATCATGATCGGCGCGCCGGACATGGCGTTCCCGCGCCTCAACAACATCAGCTTCTGGCTGCTGGTGCCGGCGCTGCTGCTGCTCTTCGCCTCGACCTTCGTCGGCGTGGGCGCGGGGACGGGGTGGACGGTCTACCCGCCGCTGTCCTCCGTCAGCCATCCGGGGCCGGCGGTGGACATGGCGATCTTCTCGCTGCACCTGGCGGGTGCGTCGTCGGTGCTGGGGGCGGCCAACTTCATCACCACCATCTTCAACATGCGCGCCCCCGGCATGACGCTGCACAAGATGCCGCTGTTCGTGTGGGCGATGCTGGTCACCGCCTTCCTGCTGCTGCTGGCGGTGCCGGTGCTGGGCGGTGCGATCACCATGCTGCTGACCGACCGCAACTTCGGCACGGCCTTCTTCAATCCGGAAGGCGGCGGCGATCCGCTGCTGTTCCAGCACCTGTTCTGGTTCTTCGGCCACCCCGAAGTCTACATCATGATCCTGCCCGGCTTCGGCATCGTCAGCCAGGTGGTGTCGACCTTCTCGAAGAAGCCGGTGTTCGGCTACCTGGGCATGGCCTACGCCATCGTCGCCATCGGCGTGGTGGGGTTCGTGGTGTGGGCGCACCACATGTACACGGTGGGCCTGGACGTCGACACGCGCGCCTACTTCACGGCGGCCACGATGATCATCGCGGTGCCGACCGGCATCAAGATCTTCAGCTGGATCGCCACCATGTGGGGCGGCTCCATCGAGTTCAAGACGCCGATGCTCTTCGCGCTGGGCGTCATCTTTCTGTTCACGGTCGGCGGCGTGTCGGGCGTGGTGCTGGCCAACGGCGGCTTGGACAAGTCGCTGCACGACACCTACTTCGTGGTGGCGCACTTCCACTACGTGCTCAGCCTGGGTGCGGTGTTCTCGATCTTCGCCGGCTGGTACTACTGGATCGGCAAGATGTCGGGCCGGCAGTATCCGGAGCTGTGGGGCAAGGTGCATTTCTGGATGACGTTCATCGGCGCCAACCTGACCTTCTTCCCGCAGCATTTCCTGGGCGTCGCCGGCATGCCGCGCCGCATTCCCGACTATCCGGACGCCTACGTGGGATGGAACATGGTGTCGTCGCTGGGCTCCTACGTCTCCTTCACCGGGCACATCATCTTCATCATCGCGGCCTTCTACACGATCTGGTACGGCAAGCGGGTGGGGGCGAACTACTGGGGTTCCGGCGCCACGACGCTGGAGTGGACGCTCAGCTCCCCGCCGCCGTTCCACCAGTTCGAGCGGCTGCCCGTGGTGAAGTGACGCCACGGGCCGGCAGGGGTGCGGCGTCTTGTCCGATGGAATCCACGAATATCCATTCGAGGGAAATACAAAGTATTAAGATTTCCCTGGCGATTTTGATCCCGATGTTTCGTTTCCGATTCGGCCGTGGGTCCTCCCGCGGCCGGATCCAGCGAGAAGAACGGACGGGGAGAGCGCCATGGGTTCGCTGGTCGGCAACATGAGGATCGGCACGAAGGTCTATGCGGTCGTCGGGCTGCTGGCCGTGGTGGCGATGGTGATTGCCGGGATCGCTTTGACGACGATTCGCACGTTGGGGAATAGCGTTGACGACATCCAGCGGGCTTCCGAACGCGCCGTGCTGGGCGAGCAGGTCAACGGCCTGATCCTCGCCGTGGTCATGGACTCGCGCGGCATCTACATGTCGCGCGACCGCCAGGAATCGGAGAAGTTCGCCAAGCCGCTCCTGGAGAACCTGCGCGTGCTGGAGCAGCGCATGGGTGACTGGCAGCGCCTGATGCCCGACGCGCGGCGAGGCGAACTGGCCGCCGGAATGGACAGCGTCCGCAGGTTCGTGGAGATCCGCAAGGAGCTGGTCCGCCTGTCGCGCGAGGACACGCTGGAGAAGGCCCGCGCCTTCGGCGACAACGATACCAGCCGCGCCAACCGCAAGAAGCTGAACGACGACATCCAGGCGCTGGCCGCCGTCCAGGCCAAGGAGGTCGCCGCCCAGAACGAGGCACTGGACGACTATGCCGCGTCGCGCATGCAGGCGATGATCGCCGTGGTGCTGATCGGCGTGCTCGGCGGCGCGGGGCTGGCCGTGCTGGCCTGCACCATCGGCATCACCCGCCCGGTGCGCGCCATCACCCAGGCGATCACCACGCTGGCCGCCGGCAATACCGCCGTGACCGTCCCTGGCCTCGACAAGCGCGACGAGATGGGCGACATCGCCCGCGCGGTCGAGGTGTTCCGCCAGAACGCCATCGACAAGGACAGCCTGACCGCCCAGCAGGCCGCGGAGCAGGCGAACCGCGAGCGCCGCGCCGCGGCCATCGAGCGGATGACCCGCGACTTCGAGGCGGCCGTTACCCGCGTGCTGGACGCCGTCACCACATCCGTGCGCGAACTGGACGGCACCGCCCAGGGCATGGCCGGCGTGGCCGAGCGCACCAGCGCGCAGGCAGCCTCCT
Source organism: Azospirillum sp. (assembly GCF_035627195.1). Taxonomy (GTDB): domain Bacteria; phylum Pseudomonadota; class Alphaproteobacteria; order Azospirillales; family Azospirillaceae; genus Azospirillum. The sequence goes on along the minus strand of NZ_DASPMG010000138.1, from coordinate 9,628 downwards.
CCTCCGCCGCAGCCGACCAGACCTCGGCAAATATCCAGACCGTCGCCGCCGCCGCCGAGCAGATGGCCGGCACGCTGCGCGAGATCTCCGGCCAGGTGGTGCGCTCCACCAGCATCGCCGGGCAGGCGACGCAAGAGGCGGAGAACACCAACGCCACCGTGCAGGGCCTTGCCGAAGCCGCCCAGCGCATCGGGCAGGTGGTCGAACTGATCAACTCCATCGCGGCGCAGACGAACCTGCTGGCGCTGAACGCCACCATCGAGGCGGCGCGGGCCGGAGAGGCCGGCAAGGGGTTCGCCGTGGTGGCCGGGGAGGTCAAGAGCCTCGCCAACCAGACCGCCAAGGCGACCGAGGAGATCCAGGCGCAGGTGACGGCCATGCAAGGCGCGACCGATGGCGCCGTCGGCGCCATCGCCGGCATCGCCAAGACCATCGGCTCCATGAACGAGATCGCCGCCGCCATCGCCGGCGCGGTGGAGGAGCAGACCGCCGCCACCCAGGAGGTCGCCCGCAACGTTCAGGAGGCGGCGACGGGCGCGCAGGAAGTGTCGCGCACCATCGGCCGGGTGTCGGAGGCCGCGGGCCAGACCGGGACGGCGGCGTCGCGCGTGCTGGGTGCGGCCAGCGAACTCGCCCGCGAGAACGACCAGCTCCGCGCGGAGGTGGAGCGCTTCCTGGCCGGCATCCGCGCGGCGTAGAAGCCCCTCCCCCCTTGCGGGGGAGGGGTTGGGGAGAGGGGGATAGCCGCCGGACGGCGGCAAAAGAGTCTTTTCCGGCTCCGCCGTAACCACCCTCTCCCCAACCCCTCTCCCGTCAAGGGAGAGGGGCTTTTACCTACGGTCCCTTCGCTCACTCCTCCATGGTGCGGCGGGGCGCGTAGCCGGCGGGCGGCGTCCAGGCGCGGACGAACTCCTCCAGCGCCGGGTCGGGCGTTTCGGGTAGCGCGACGCGCAGCGTCACGAACTGGTCGCCGCGCTGCCGCGTGTGCGGGTCCAGCACGCCCTTGCCCTTCAGGCGCAGCACGGTGCCGTTGTTGGCCCCCTTGGGCACGGTCAGCATCACCGCGCCGTCGACGGTGGGCACGCGCACCTTGGCGCCCAGCACCGCCTCGGCCAGCGTCACCGGCAGGTCGAGGTGGATGTCGTCCTTCTCGCGCCGGAACCAGGGGTGCGGGCGCACCTGCACGGTGACCAGGGCGTCGCCGGCCGGGCCGCCGCCGGCACCGGGCAGGCCCTGACCCTTCAGCCGCACCGTGGCGCCGTCCTCCAGCCCGGCCGGCAAATCGACGTCCAGCGTGCGCCCGTCCGGCAGGGCGACGCGGCGCTTGCCGCCCTTCACCGCCTCCAGGAAGTCGAGCGGCAGCGTCAGGCTGAGGTTGCCGCCCTTCATGCGCATCCCGGCGCCGCCGGGACCGGCCGTGCGCGTGCCAAAGCCGCCGTGCCCGCGCTGGCCGAACAGGTCGGAGAAGATGTGCGACAGGTCGTCGGCGGCGAAGGTGTCGGCGCCGGCCCAGGGGCCGCCGCCCGGCCCGCCGCCATGGCTGCGATGGTACTGGCGCTGCGGGCGTTCCTGGCCCTGGGCGTCGATCTCGCCGCGGTCGTAGCGGGCGCGCTTGTCGGGGTCGGACAGCAGGTCGTAGGCGGCGCTGATCTCCTTGAAGCGCTGCTCCGCGTCCTTCTGGCCGGCGTTGAGGTCGGGGTGCCATGTCTTGGCGAGCTTGCGGTACGCCTTGCGGATATCCTCCGCCGAGGCGCTGGGGGAAACACCGAGGATCTCGTAGGGCGTGCTCATGGGGTCTCGACCAGTGCCGTATGCACATTCGCTGATGAAGCATGTGCGCAAAGGTTAATGACAATTCAAGGGTGGCGCCCCCCTCTGGCATGAAAGCTCCGGCATCGCCATAATCGGGGCATGTGCGGACGCATGACCCTCGCCACCCCGGTCGCCGAGCTGAAGCGGATCTTCGAGTTTTCGGAGACGCCGAACCTGCGGCCGCGCTGGAACGTCGCCCCCACCCAGGACGTCGCCGCCGTGCGCCTGGGCGAGGACGGTGCCCGCCATCTCGATCTCCTGCGCTGGGGGCTGGTGCCGCACTGGGCGGACGACCCGGCGATCGGCAACCGCATGATCAACGCGCGCGGCGAGTCCGTGGCCGACAAGCCGGCCTTCCGCAGCGCCTTCCGCCAGCGCCGCTGTCTCGTCCCCGCCGATGGCTTCTATGAATGGAAGGCGGCCGGCAAGCGCAAGCAGCCCTACCTGATCCGCCGTCGCGACGGCCGGCCGCTGGCCTTCGCCGGGCTGTGGGAGCGCTGGCCGGGGCCCAAGGGCGCGCCGCTGCCGCAGCCGCTGGAAACGGTGACCATCGTCACCACGGCGGCCGGCGGCATGATCGCCGACCTGCACGAACGCATGCCGGTGATGCTGGAGCCGGAGCACTGGGGCCTGTGGCTGGACCCGCGGGCGCCACTGCCGATGGTGGAGGACCTGCTGCGCCCGGCGCCGGATCCGGCGCTGGAGGCCGTTCCCGTGTCCACCCGCGTCAACGACGTGCGCAACGACGACGACGCCTGCGTCGTGCCCTTCGATGCCCCGCCGACGCTGCTGTGAAGGGGCGCTGGCGGCGCTTCTGCTGCTGGCGGTGCCGGCGCAGGCCGCCACGGTGCCGGGCAAGACCTCGTCCGTGCCCAACACCCTGCTGAAGGGGCGGGGGATGGCCATTGAGGGCGACCTGCTGTCCGTCAACGGCACGCCGGTGCGCCTGATGGGCGTCGACGCGCCGGACGTCGGGCAGATGTGCAAGAACCGCTACGGGCACGAGCTGGACTGCTTCACCATCGCGCGCGACGTGCTGAAGACCCTGATCGAAAACGAGGAGGTGGAGTGCACCGTCGCCGACCAGGACCGCAACGGGCAGAAACAGGGCGAATGCCGGGTGCGCGGCGTCGACCTGGGCGGTGCCATGGTGGCGCGCGGCTGGGCCTTCACCTACCGCAGCCTGACCGGCGCCTACCAGAAGACCGAGGCCTATGCCATGAGCAAGCGCATGGGGCTTTGGGCTGGGCAAGTGGAAAAACCGTGGCAATGGCGCTCCCGCAGGCTACGCGAACAGGCGCGCTGACCTCTGCCAACGGGAGAGGGCACCTCGGCTTTTTTTCGGTTCGCCCGCCACACGGGGCGTGGTACGTTAACGAATGATTAAGGACATGACGCGACGGCACCACTCCGGTGCCGCGGCTGAGGGCAAAAGGCCCCTGGGACATCCGATGGGCGCGAAAGACCGGCACATGCGAGTCTACGCACGCGAACTGTACCAGCACCTGCCGTACCTGCGCCGCTACGCGCGGGCATTGACCGGTGCGACGGAGGTCGGCGACGACCTGGTGACCCGGTGCGTGGAGGTGGCCATCCTGGCACCGACGCACTTCGGCCTGTCGGAGGGATCGCGGATCCCCCTGTACGCGCTGCTGAACCTGCTGTTCGACGACGAGGGGGAGGGGCGCCCGGCCAACTCCCCGCATCCGATCGAGCGGGCGCTGGCGCGGCTGCCGGAGGATGACCGGCGGGTCTACCTGCTGGCGGCGCTGGAGGGTCTGACGCTGGGCGAGATCGCCCAGGTCATGCAGATCGCCCCGCCGGTGGCGGCGGAACGGCTGAAGCGCGCGCGCGACGGCGTGCGCGGGGTGCTGACGCAGCGCGTGCTGGTGGTCGAGGACAACCCGATCCTGGCGCTGGAGATCGGCTCCGTCGTAGCCGAGATGGGGCATGTGGTGTGCGGCACCGCGGCCACCCGGCGCGAGGCGCTGGAACTGGCGGAGAGCGCGCAGCCGACGCTGGCGCTGCTGGACGTGCGGCTGGCCGACGGTGACAGCGGCGTCGAGGTGGCCCGCCGCCTGCGCGAGGAGCAGAGGGCGCTGCGCACCATCTTCGTCACCGCCTTCGACGGCGATCTGGAGGAACTGGGGGCGCGCCACCTGGGGCAGGTCGTGCGCAAGCCCTTCACGGTGGAGGCCATCCGCACCGCCATCTCGCGGGCGGTGTTCATGCCCACGCCGGTGGCGCTGGCCTGACGGACGCATTGTTCGGCACGAAAAAAAAGGGGGCGGCCGGTTCGGGCCGCCCCCTTTTCGTGTTGGCGTCGGGATGTTCGCTCAGACCGTGGTCCGGCGGCCGACGAACATGCGGTACAGCGCCAGGATGATGATGGCGCCCACCACGGCGCCGATCAGGCCGGCCCCTTCGCCGGCACGGTACCAGCCGACCGCCTCGCCCAGGTAGGTGGCGACGAACGCGCCGGCGATGCCCAGAAGCGTGGTGATGATGAAGCCACCCGGATCACGCCCCGGCATCAGCAGCTTCGCGATGATACCGGCGATGAACCCGATGATGATCGTCCAGAGAATCTCCATGCCACTCTCTCCCTGTCAGTCAGGGCGCCTCCGCCCGATGGGATAACGGGCGGGACCGGCGATGGTTCAGTGTCGCCGATGGGGGAACCTTTGCGGTGAGGCCATGTTCTCCGCACGCCTCCAGGCTGCAGTTCCTGAGGAAAAAAGGAGAAACCCCATGAATGCCAAGGCAGTCGCCGCGCTTGCCGCGCTGGCGCTCCCGATGCTCGCCGCCCCGGCGCTGGCGCAGAGCACGACCGTCATCCAGACCACGCCCGTGGCACCCCAGGTGGTGCCGGACACCACCACCTCGACGCCCGCCGGCAGGGTGACCGTGCAGGGTGCCAGGGTATCGCAGAACCTGACGGCCGCCGACTTCCTGACGAACGCCGCCTCCAGCGGCCTGTTCGAGGTGGAGGCCGGCCGCCTCGCCGTGGACAAGGCCAACCGTGACCAGGTGCGCAGCTTCGGCCAGCAGATGGTGACCGACCACACCCAGGCCAACCAGGACCTGCTGGCGCTGGCCCGGCAGAACGGCATGGCCGTCCCGGCCACCATGCGGCCGGACCATCAGCAGCAGATCCAGGCGCTGTCGCGCGCCTCGGGCGCCGAGTTCGACCGGACGTACATGGTGGGGCAGGTGACCGCCCACGAGGAGGCGGTGAACCTGTTCTCCTCCGCCGCGAACTCGACCGCGCCGGACATGGCGCCGTTCCGCTCCTTCGCGGCGCAGACGCTGCCGATCCTGCAGAACCATCTGGCGATGGCGCAGAGCATGACCGGCACCGGCGTGCCGACGGCGAAGCAGTAGGCAATTACCCCAGGCGGACCTTGCGGATGTTCTCGGCGTACTTCTCGGGTCCGCCGGTGAAGGTGGCGGTGCCGGCGACGAGCACGTCGGCACCGGCCTCGACGGCGAGGCGCGCCGTCTCGGCGTTGATGCCGCCGTCGACCTGCAGGTCGATGGGCTTGCCGAGCGCGTCGATGCGCGCCCGCAGCTCGCGGATCTTGGGCAGCTGCGAGGCGATGAAGCTCTGGCCGCCGAAGCCGGGGTTGACGGTCATGATCAGCACGAGGTCCAGCTCCTCCAGCACGTAGTCGAGCGCCGACAGCGGCGTGGAGGGGTTGAGCGAGACGCCGGCCTTCACGCCCAGGCTCTTGATCAGCTGGATGGTGCGGTGCAGGTGGGCGCCGGCCTCGGCGTGCACGGTGATGATGTCCGCACCCGCCTTGGCGAAGTCGGGGACGTAGGGATCGACGGGGGCGATCATCAGGTGGACGTCGAAGACCTTGGCGGTGTGCGGGCGCAGCGCCTTCACGACGCCGGGGCCGATGGTGATGTTGGGCACGAAGTGGCCGTCCATCACGTCGATGTGGATGTAGTCCGCCCCGGCCGCGTCGATGGCGCGCACCTCCTCGCCCAGCTTGGCGAAATCGGCCGACAGGATGGACGGGGCGATCTTGATCGCGCGCATGACAGACACTCCAGGCAACGGGCCAGACAACAGGACGGCGCCGTCATAGCACCTTTCGCCCGGCCGGAAAAAGGCCTGTGGTCAGCCGCCGACCGCGCGGGCGAGGTAGGCGCGGCAGCCGTCCAGGGTGGAGAACTGCGGGTAGTCCAGCTCGGGCACGCGCAGCCCCAAGCGCCGCTCGATCCCCAGCACGAAGTTCAGGAAATCGACCGAGTCGATCTCGATCTGGTCGCGGAAGGGCTGGGCGGGGTCCAGCGCGGCCGGGTCGACGTCCGGCGCCACGGCGGTCAGCGCGTCGATGATCACGGTGTCGATCTCGCTGCGGCGTTGCGCGCCCGCTTCCATGGGATCCTCCGCTTCCCCCCGGCCCGTCCCGGGTGCATCATGCCTTCCAAGCGTGGCCGGGCACCCGGCAAAAGGCAAGGATCCAGAAGCCGCGACCGGGAGGGGCGCCATGTCGGTGAGCGAACTCGACGCCGTGTTCCGGCCCAAGGCGGTGGCGCTGGTGGTGCCGGACGACGGGCCGCTGGCGCACGCGGTGGCGCGCAACCTGGGGACCGGCGGCGGCATGCTGCTGCGCGTTGGCACCGGCCCCGGCGCGGCGCCGGCCCTGGCCGATCTGGGCAGCGTGCCGGAGTTGTGCGTCATCGTCGCCGCGGCGGAAAAACTGCCGGCCCTGGTGGCGGAGGCGGGCGGGCGCGGCGCCAGAGCCGCCGTGCTGATCAGCCCGCATCCGGCGGAGGCGCGGCTGTGCGCCGACCTTGCCGGGCTTGCCGCCGAGCATCGCATCCGCCTTGTCGGGCCGGCCAGCCTGGGTCTTGCCGTGCCGGGGCGGCGGCTGGTCGCCGGGGCCTTCCACCGGGCGCCGCAGGCCGGGCGGGTGGCGCTGGTCAGCCAGTCCGGCACGCTGGCGAGCGCCGTGGTGGACTGGGCGGCGCGGCGCGACGTCGGCTTCTCGCACGTGGTGACGCTGGGCGAGGTGGCGGACGTCGGTTTCGCCGACATGCTGGACTATCTGGCCGGGCAGGCGGAGTGCCAAGCGATCCTGCTCGCCCTGGACGGGCTGACGGAGGCGCGGCGCTTCATGTCCGCCGCCCGCGCGGCCTCGCGCGTAAAGCCGGTGATCGTGCTGCGCACCGGCCGCCATGACGACGCGGAGAGCACGCCCGACGCCGTCTTCGACGCCGCCTTCCGCCGCGCCGGCCTGCTGCGCGTGCACGACCTGGAGGAGTTGTTCGACGCGCTGGAGACGCTGGCCGTCGCCACGCCGATCCGCGGCGACCGGCTTGCCATCGTCGCCAACGGCCGCGGCATCGGCCGCCTCGCCGCCGACGCGCTGCTGGACGGTGCCGGGCGTCTGGCCCGGCCGGCGCACGACGCCAACCCGCTGGACCTGGGCGAGGGGGCGGGCGGGCCGGCCTTCGCGGCGGCGCTGAAGCGGCTGCAGGCCGATCCTGGGGTGGACGCGGTGCTGCTGCTGCACGCGCCCACCGCGCTGGCTGCGGCCGGCGACGTGGCGCACGCGGTGGCCGGAGCCATGCCGGGGGCCCGCGTCGGCGTGCTGACCAGCTGGCTGGGCGAGCGCGACGCGGAGCGGGCGGCGGGCGAGCTGGCGCTGCACCACGTGCCGGTGTTCGACACGCCGGACCGCGCCGTGCGCGCCTTCCTGCATGTCGTGCGCTTCCGCCGGAACCAGGAACTGCTCACATCCACGCCGCCCTCGGTGCCGGAGGAGTTCGTGCCCGACGCGGCGGCTGCCGCCCGCATCCTCGCCGACGGGGCGGCCCGCGCCGAGCTGACGGGGGAGGAGGCGCAGGCGCTGCTGGCGTCCTACGGCATCGCCGGAACGATGGACGACGACCTCACCATCCGCCTGCGCGAGGACCCGCTGTTCGGGCCGGTGCTGAGCGTGGGGCCGGTGGCCGTCCTGCCGCCGCTCGACCTCAAGCTGGCGCGCGAGGCGCTGGAGCGGGTGCCGGGCCTGCCGGTGGTGCTGCGCGAGGCGCTGGCCCTGCCGCTGGTCAAGCTGGCGCAGCTGGTCGGCGACCACGGGGAGGTCACGGCGCTGACGCTCGGCCCCGGCGGTGCGGCGGTGCGGCTTGGCGGGCGGCGCGTGCCGCCGGCCATCCGGCCGTACCCGAAGGAGCTGGAATACCCTTTCGCCCTGCCGGACGGCCGCGCCTTCCTGCTGCGCCCGGTGCGGCCGGAGGACGAGCCGGCGCTGAAGAGCCTGTTCCACCGCCTGACCGTGGACGAGATCCGCCTGCGCTTCTTCGCGCCGAAGGCGGAGCTGTCGCACACCACCGCCGCCCGCATGACGCAGATCGACTACGACCGCGAGATGGGCCTTGCGGTCGCCGACCCCGGCCCGCCCGGTCACGCCGCGCTGCATGGGGTGGCGCATTTGTCCTGCGATCCCTCCGGCGAGCGGGCGGAGTTCGCCATCATGCTGGCGCACGACATGGCCGGCCTGGGCCTCGGCCCCGTGCTGATGCGCCGGCTGATCGACCACGCCCGCGTGCGCGGCCTGCGCGAGGTGTATGGCGAGGTGCTGTTCGAGAACCGCGGCATGCTGAAGCTGTGCGAGGTGCTGGGCTTCAAGCGCACCAGCACGGCGGACGATCCCGGCGTGGCGCACGTGAAGCTGGTGTTCTGAGGGCGCCATGGACGCGGCTGAGGACGTGTGGGCGGCGGCGCGCGAGGAGTTGGGGAGCACGCCCGGCGGCGGATTCAACATGGGGTGGGCGGCGGTGGACCGGCACGTCGCGGCCGGGAACGGCGCGCGTACCGCGCTGCGCTGGCGCGGGCGCGACGGCGCCATCCGGACGGTCACCTACGCGGAACTTGCGGCCGACGGCAACCGCGTCGCCGACGCGCTGCGCCGGCTGGGCGTGCGGCAGGGAGAGGTGGTGTTCACCCTGCTGCCGCGCGTGCCGGCGCTGTACGCCGTCATGCTGGGGGCGCTGAAGGCCGGCTGCGTCGTGGCGCCGCTGTTCGCCGCCTTCGGGCCGGAGCCGCTGCGGCGGCGTCTTGTGCTCGGCCAGGCGCGGGTTCTGGTGACCACGGCGGCGCTGTGTTGCCGCAAGGGGATCGCCGGGCTGGAGGGGCTGCCCGTTCGTCTGGACGTCGTCACCATCGACGACCCGCCGCCGGGGGCGCGGGGGTTGGCCGACCTCATGGCGGAGGCCGACCCCGACGCGGCCTGCGCGCCGACCGGGCCGGACGACCCGGCGTTGCTGCACTTCACCAGCGGCACGACGGGCGCGCCCAAGGGGGCGGTGCATGGGCATGGCGCCTTGGTGGCGCAGCTCGCCACGGCGCGCCACGCGCTGGACGTGCGGGCGGGCGACGCCTACTGGTGCACCGCCGATCCGGGGTGGGTGACGGGCACGGTGTACGGCGTGCTCGCCCCGCTGGCCTGCGGCGCCACGCTGGTGGCCGACGAGGGCGACTTCGACCCGGCGCACTGGTACGCCGTGCTGGCGGAGGAGCGCGTCGCCGTCTGGTACACCACCCCCACCGCCATCCGCATGCTGATGCGCGTGGGCGACGAGTTGCCGCGCCGGCATGACCTCTCGGCGCTCCGCGCCTGCGCCAGCGTGGGCGAGCCGCTGAACCCCGAGGCGGTGACCTGGGGGGCGGCGGTGCTCGGCCAGCCCTTCCGCGACACATGGTGGCAGACGGAGACGGGGGCGATCATGCTGGCCAACACCGGGCCGGACGCCGTGCCCGGCGCGCTGGGCCACCCGATTCCGGGGATCGAGGCGG
>NZ_DASPMG010000137.1:0-2069 GCF_035627195.1 Azospirillum sp. | reverse complement strand
ATGGTCGTCGGCCCCATGATGGCGTGGAAGCGCGGGGACCTGCCCGGCGCGCTGACCCGCCTGTGGTTCGCCGCCCTGGCCGCGCTGGCCGCGACGGCCGTGGCGCTGTGGATGACCGGCGGTCCGTGGCTGGCGCTGGTCGGCATCGCGCTGGGCGTGTGGGCGCTGGTCGGCTCCATCGTCGAACTGGCACAGCGCGTGCGCCTGTTCCGCGTCCCGCTGGGCGACTCGTGGGCCCGTACGGTCAACCTGCCGCGCAGCGCCTGGGGCATGACCATCGCGCACGCCGCCGTCGGCGTCGCCATCCTGGGCATGACCGGCACCTCGGCCTGGCAGGCGGAGGTCATCAAGGCCATGCGCCCGGGCGACACGGCCGACGTCGCCGGCTACAGCATCACCTTCGACGGCGTGCGCCAGTCGGAGGTCGACAACTTCCGCAGCGACATGGGCGCCTTCACGGTGCGCAAGAACGGCGCGGTGATCGCCAGCCTGTCGCCGGAGCGGCGCTTCTACCCCGTCTCGCGCATGACGACGACGGAGGCCGCCATCCACACCACCTGGGTCTCCGACGTCTACGTGGCGCTGGGCGACCCGAACGAGGCGGGGGCGTGGACCGTGCGCCTCTACCACCACCCGCTGGTGCCGTGGATCTGGATCGGCGGCGTCGGCATGATGCTGGGTGGCCTTGTGTCCCTGACCGACCGGCGCTTCCGCGTCGGCGCGCCGGAGCGCCGCGCGGCGCGGACCGGCGCCGTCCAGCCCGCGGAGTGAGACGAGCCAACCCATGCGCCGCCTGTTCTACATCCTGCCGCTGCTCCTCTTCGTGATCGTCGGGGCGGCCTTCTACTACGGCTTCCAGCGCGACCCGCGGGAGATCCCGTCGGTGCTGATCGACAAGCCGGTGCCGGAGTTCGCCCTGCCGCCGCTGCCCGGCCGCGACAAGGGGCTGGCCAGCGCCGACCTGAAGGGCGACGTGCAGTTGGTCAACGTCTTCGCCTCCTGGTGCATCCCCTGCAAGGCGGAGCACCCGATCATCACCCGTCTGGCGCGCGAGGGCGGCATCCCCGTGCGCGCCATCAACCACAAGGACAAGCCGGCCGACGCGCTGGCCTGGCTGAAGACCAACGGCGACCCGTACGCCAGCATCGGCGCCGACGCCGACGGCCGGGTGTCCATCGACTGGGGCGTCTACGGCGTGCCGGAGACCTTCCTGATCGATCGCCAGGGCCGCATCCGCTACAAGCACGTCGGCCCGCTGACGCCCGAGGTGGTCGAACAGACGATCCTTCCCATGGTCAAGGAGCTGCGAAAGGGATGAGGGCGCTTCTGCTGGCTCTGTTCCTGTCGGTGAGTGCGTTCCCGGCTTTCGCCGTGAACCCCGACGAGGTGCTGCCCGACCCGAAGATGGAGGGGCGCGCGCGCGAGATCAGCAAGGATCTGCGCTGCCTGGTCTGCCAGAACCAGTCCATCGACGACTCCAACGCCGAGCTGGCCCGCGACCTGCGCGTCATCGTCCGCGAGCGCCTGAAGAAGGGCGAGTCGAACGAGCAGGTCCTGCAATACGTCACCGACCGCTACGGCGACTACGTGCTGCTGCGCCCGCCGTTCAAGGCGACGACGCTGCTGCTGTGGGCCGGGCCGTTCGTCATTCTGGCCTTCGGCGCGCTGGGCACCGCGGCCTACCTGCGCAACCGCCGCGCCGCCGGCACCGTGGCCGGAGACACCGCGCCGCTGACCGAGGACGAGCGCCGGCGCCTCGACGCGCTTCTGCGCAAGGACGGGATCTGATGCTGTTCTGGATTCTCGCGGCGGCCCTCACGGCCGCCGTGCTGCTGATCATCGTGCTGCCGCTGCTGAAGGCCCCGAAGGCCGAGGCCGCCGGCCCGTCGCGCGACTCCTACGACCTCGAGGTCTACCGCGACCAGCTCGGCGAGCTGGAGCGCGACCGCGCCCGCGGCGTCATCACCGACGCCCAGATGGGGGCCGCCCGGGCCGAGATCGCCCGGCGCATGCTGGCGCTCGCCGAGGACGCGAAGAAGGGCGCGCCGCGCACCGCCGCGACCCGCACC
>NZ_DASPMG010000136.1:0-8904 GCF_035627195.1 Azospirillum sp. | reverse complement strand
CGCGCGGCCCGACAGCCCCTCGTGCGCCTTCAGCGATTCCATCAGCTGGAAGCCCACGGTGAAGCATGGGTTCAGGCTGGTCATCGGCTCCTGGAACACCATGGCGACGTCCTTGCCGGTCAGCGCCCGGCGCTGCCCGCGCGACAGCGTGCGCAGGTCGCGCCCGGCGAAGCTCAACCGGTCGGCCACCACCCGCCCCGGCTCCGGGATCAGGCCCATGACGGCCAGCGAGGTCACCGACTTGCCCGATCCGGACTCGCCGACGATGCCCACCACCTCCCCTTCCTCCACGGTCAGGTCGATGCCGTCCACCGCGCGGAAGGTCCCGGCGCGCGTCGTGAACTCGACGGACAGGTTCTTGATGTCGAGCAGCGGCATGGGATCAGCGCTTGAGCTTGGGGTCGAGGGCGTCGCGCAAGCCGTCGCCCAACAGGTTGAAGGCCAGCACGGTCACCAGGATCGCCACACCCGGCCACGTCACCACCCAGGGTGCGCGCTGCAGGAACTGGAGCGAGGAGGCCAGCATCGTCCCCCATTCCGGCGTCGGCGGCTGCGCGCCCAGGCCAAGGAAGCCCAGGGCGGCGGCGTCCAGGATGGCGGTGGAAAAGCCCAGCGTCGCCTGCACGATCAGCGGTGCCGTGCAGTTCGGCAGCACATCCACCAGCATCAGCCGCAGCGGCCCGGCCCCCGCGACGCGGGAGGCGACGACGTAGTCCTTCGACATCTCCGCCAGAACCGCGGCGCGCGTCAGCCGGGCGTAGTGCGGCACCACGACGACCGACACCGACAGCATGGCGTTGAACAGCCCCGGCCCCAGGATGGCGGCCACGACGATGGCCAGCAGCAGGCTGGGCAGCGCCAGCAGGATGTCCATCAGGCGCATGATGGCAACGTCCACCACGCCGCCGAAGAACCCCGCCGTCATGCCCACCGCCAGCCCCACGGCCAGCGACAGCGTCACCACGATCAGGCCGATCAGCAGCGACAGCCGCGCCCCGTACAGCACGCGCGACAGCACGTCGCGCCCGATGTCGTCGGTGCCCAGGACATAGGTCCACGACCCGCCCTCCTGCCACACCGGCGGTACCAGGATGGCGTCCCGGTACTGCGCGATGGGCGAATGCGGCGCCAGCACGTCGGCGAACACGGCCAGGAAGGCCAGCAGCACGATCACCACCAGCCCGGCCACCGCCCCGGTGTTGCGCCGGAAATGGTGCCAGAACTCGGCCAGCGGGTGCGGCGGGGTGGACGTCGCGACCGGCTCCACCACCGCATTGGATTGCACGTCCATGGTCATGCCGCACCTCCAACCCCTCTCCCGCCCCGGGAGAGGGAGGGACCCGCCCGCAGGGCGGGAGGGTGAGGGTACATCCAAGAATCCTTGCCCTTCCCCTCGCCCAGCGCCTCCGGCGCCAACCTTTCCCGGGGCAGGAGAGGGACACATGGCTGTCGCTGCGTCATCGTCGTCACCGCGCGTGCCGTATGCGGGGATTGAGGACGCCGTACAGCAGGTCGACCAGCAGGTTGACGCTCATCACCGTGGTCGCCACCAGCAGCACGCCGCCTTGCAGCGCCGGGTAGTCGCGCCGGTTGATGGACTCCACCAGCCACTTGCCCACCCCCGGCCAAGCGAAGATCGTCTCGGTCAAAATGGCCCCGCCCAGCAGCGTGCCGACCTGCAGGCCGATCACCGTCACCACGGGGATCAGCGCGTTGCGCAGCGCGTGCAGGCCGATCACCCGCACCTCGCGCAATCCCTTGGCGCGCGCCGTGCGGATGTAGTCCTCGCCCAGCACCTCCAGCATGGCCGAGCGGGTCATGCGCGCCACCACCGCCAGCGGGATGGTGCCCAGGACCACCGCCGGCAGGATCAGGTGGTGCAACGCGGAGCGGAAGGCGTCCCAATCCCCGGCCATCCAGGTGTCGATCAGCATGAAACCGGTCACCGGCTCCACGTAGAACATCAGCCCCAGCCGGCCGGACACCGGCGTCCAGCCCAGCTGGACCGAGAAGAACAGGATCAGCAGCAGGCCCCACCAGAAGATCGGCATGGAATAGCCGGTCAGGCTGGCCCCCATGACGCCGTGGTCGAACCACGTGCCGCGCTTCACCGCCGCGACGATGCCGGCCGGCAGGCCGACCAGCACGGCGAACAGCATGGCGCACGCCGCCAGTTCGATGGTGGCCGGGAACAGCGCCAGGAATTCCCCGAGCACCGGGTTGCGCGTCACCAGCGATTCCCCGAAATCACCCGACAGCACGCCGCCGACGTAGTCGAGGAACTGCTTCCACAACGGCTGGTCCAGGCCGAGTTCGTGGCGCAACGCGGCCAGCCGCTCGGGCGAGACGCCGCGCTCGCCCATGCGCACCTCGATGGGGTCGCCGGGGACGAGGCGGATCAGCACGAAACTCAAAAGCGTGACGCCCAGGAAGGTCGGAACGACCAGACCCAGCCGCGTCAGGATAAAGCGAAGCATGTCTGCCGGGAACCCACACCATCAGTTCCCCCAAACCGTCATCCCCGCGCAGGCGGGATCCATGTGCACGCTGCGTTCGGCCGCCGGGAACATGGATCCCCGCCTGCGCGGGGATGACGACAAAGGGGAAAGGAACGACGGAAACTGGAATAGCAAAGCCCCTCTCCCATAGGAAGAGGGGCTTTGTCGATAAGTCAGAATGTCACTGCTTCAGATCCACACCATAGAAACGGTGGATGCCGAACGGGTCCATCTTGTACCCCACGACGTTCTTGGACATCACCATGTGAACCACAGAGTGGGCGATGGTGAGCCACGGCGCCTCCTCCTTGAAGATCACCTGTGCCTGTTCGTACAGCTTGGTACGCGCGCCGATGTCGTTGGTGCGCTTGGCCTGCACGACGAGGTCGTCGTACTCCTTGTTGCACCACTTGGCGACGTTGGACCCGCCGGCGCGCGCGGCGTCGCAGCCCAGCAGCGTGTGCAGGAAGTTGTCCGGGTCGCCGTTGTCGCCGACCCAGCCGAACAGGCCGGCCTGATGGTCGCCGCCCTGCAGGCGCTTGCGGTATTCGCCCCACTCGTACTGCACGATCTTCGCCTTGACGCCGATCTTGGCGAGGTCGGCCTGCATCATCTCCGCCATGCGCTTGGCGTTCGGATTGTAGGAGCGCTGCACCGGCATCGCCCACAGGTCCGTCTCGAAGCCGTTCGGGTGACCGGCCTCGGCCAGCAGCTTCTTCGCCTTCTCCGGATCGTAGGGGTAATCCTCGATGGCGTCGTTGTACGACCACATGGTGGGCGGAATCGGGTTCTTCGCCGGCACACCCGCACCCTGGTAGACGGCGTCGACGATGGCCTTCTTGTCGACGGCCATGTTCAGCGCGCGGCGCACGCGGGCGTCGTCCATCGGCTTCTTCGTCACGTTGAAGGCGAGGTAGCCGATGTTCAGCCCCTCCTGCTCCATCACCGTCAGCGTCGGGTCCTTCTTCAGCGCCTCCACGTCGGCCGGATTCGGGAACGGCACGATGTGGCACTCGCCGGCCTTCAGCTTGGCCTGCCGCACCGCCGGGTCGGTGGTGATGGCGAAGACCAGGTTGTCGATCGGCGCCTTGCCGCCCCAATAGGCCTCGTTCGTCTTGTAGCGGACGACGGCGTCCTTCTGATAGGTGACGAACTGGAACGGGCCGGTGCCGACCGGCACCTGGTCGATGCGTTCCGGCGTCTTCTTCTTCAGAAGCGCGTCGCCGTATTCCGCCGACAGGATGGCGGCGAAGGGCATGCCCAGGTTGGCGACGAACGGCGCCTCGACCTTGTTCAACGTGAAGACGACGGTGTGGTCGTCCACCTTCTCGATCGACTTCAGGAGGTCGGGCATGCCCATGTCCTTGAAGTAATCGTAGCCGCCGCCCGACACCTTATGGAAAGGGTGGTCTTCCTTCCACATGCGGTTGAACGAGAACAGCACGTCGTCGGCGTTGAAGTCGCGCGTCGGCTTGAAATCGTTGCTGCTGTGCCACTTCACGCCCTGGCGCAACTTGAAGGTATAGACCAGCCCGTCGCTGGACACCGTCCAGGACTCCGCCAGCCCCGGCATGACCTTGGTGCCGCCATACTCGAACTGGACGAGGTTGTTGTAGACCGGCAGCGCCACGTCGAAGCTGGTGCTCGTCGTGTTGATCTGCGGATTGAAGTTCTCGGGGCTGCCCTCCGAGCAGAAGACGAGGGTCTTCGCGGCCTGCGCCGGCGCGGCCAGAGCCAGCGCCGCAGCCATGCCGAGCCCGGCACCCAACAGGATGCGCTTCATTCGACGGTCTCCCAGTAATCCGGTTTTCCCGCGCCGTGGAACGGCGGGTGCTGTGATTGAACGGCAATTAGGCTCCGGCACGTCCGGAGTGTCAACTCGGAAGCCTGGGGTAGCAAAGGTTCCCGATCCCACGGCCGGCCGCGGGCGCGGCGCGCCCGGTGTTTGACAATATTCCTACATTCGAGCATCCTGAAGACGATACCGCCCTCACTCCGCGCCCCTGCCGTTCACGAAAATGAGGTTTCTCCCGAATGCAACACCCCCGGCAAAAGCGTTGCACCGTGTTGCATTGGGTAACATTTCCTCCCGAGCCCTGCGCCGGGCGCACCCCCCGGCTGCGGGGGCGGGCGTCGCCGCTCGCCTTGGCCGCGTGGTAACGTCCCGCGCCATGAGCCCATCGCGCCAGCCCCCCGCCCCCGCCGACCTGTCCGGCTACGCCCTGTTCTTCGTCACCTCGGCCTTCATGGCGTCGAACGTCGTCATCGGGCGGGCGGCGGCCCACATCGTGCCGCCGGTCGGGCTGGCCTTCTGGCGCTGGGCGCTGGCCTTCCTCATCATCCTGCCCTTCGCCATGCCGGGGCTGTGGCACCACCGCCGGGCGCTGAAGGCGGCGGGCCGGCGCCTGCTCGTCCTGGGGGCGCTGGGACAGGGGATCTGCGGTGCGGTCGTCTACATGGGGCTGGAGCGCACCAGCGCCACCAACGCCGGCCTGATCTACGCCACCAGCCCGATCATGATCCTGCTGATCGCCGCCGTGGCGCTGGGCGAGGCGGTGCGGCCGCGGCAGGTGGCCGGCATCCTGCTGGCGCTGGCCGGCGTGCTGGCGATCCTGGCGCGCGGCGACGTGGACGCGCTGCTGCGCCTCGCCTTCAACCAGGGCGACCTGCTGGTGCTGGCCGGCGCCGTGGCCTGGGCGGTCTACACCATCATGCTGCGGGGATCGCGCACGCCGGTGCCGGTGGTGCCGATGTTCGCCGCCAACGCGCTGGCCGGCGTCGTCGTGCTGGCGCCCTTCTACTTGGCCGAGACGCTGCTCGACCGCGCCGTGGTCCTTAGCGGCGAGGCGATGCTGCGCATCGGCGGCGTGGCCCTGTTCGCCTCCGTGCTCGCCTTCACCACCTACCAGAAGTGCATCGCGCTGCTCGGTCCGTCCCGCGCCGGGGCGGCGCTGTACGTGATGCCGCTGTGGGCCTCCCTGCTCGCCTGGGCGCTGCTGGGGGAGGCGCCGCAGCTCTTCCACCTCGCCGGGGCGGCGCTGATCCTGCCGGGCGTCCTGCTGGCCACCCTGCCGGTCCCCGCCCCGCGCCCAGCCCGAGAGCCCGAAGAACTCACCCGAGCATCGGAAGCGTGAGGCCCTGCTCCCTGGCGCACTGCTTGGCGATCTCGTACCCGGCGTCGGCATGGCGCATGACGCCGGTGGCGGGGTCGTTGGTCAGCACGCGCTCCAGCCGCCTGGCCGCCGCCTCCGTCCCGTCGGCGACGATGACCATGCCGGCGTGCTGGCTGTATCCCATGCCCACGCCGCCGCCGTGGTGCAGCGACACCCAGGTCGCCCCCGACGCGCAGTTCAGCAGCGCGTTCAGCAGCGGCCAGTCGGACACCGCGTCGGAGCCGTCCATCATCGCCTCCGTCTCCCGGTTCGGGCTGGCGACGGAGCCGCTGTCCAGGTGGTCGCGGCCGATGACGATGGGCGCCTTCAGCTCGCCCGACGCCACCATGGCGTTGAAGGCGAGGCCGAGGCGCGCCCGGTCGCCCAGCCCCACCCAGCAGATGCGCGCCGGCAGGCCCTGGAAGCGGATCCGCTCCCCGGCCATGTCCAGCCAGCGGTGCAGGTGCGGGTCGCCGGGGATCAGCTCCTTCACCTTGGCGTCGGTGCGGGCGATGTCCTCCGGGTCGCCGGACAGCGCGGCCCAGCGGAACGGCCCGACGCCGCGGCAGAACAGCGGGCGGATGTAGGCCGGCACGAAACCGGGAAAGGCGAAGGCGTCCTCCACCCCCTCGTCCTTGGCCATCTGGCGGATGTTGTTGCCGTAGTCCACGGTGGGCACGCCCATGCGGTGGAAGTCCAGCATGGCCCGCACGTGCACGGCGATGGAGCGCTTGGCGGCCCGCACCACGCCCTCCGGGTCGCTCAGGCGCTTCTGCTCGTGCTCCTCCAGCGTCCAGCCGGCCGGCAGGTAGCCGTTCAGCGGGTCGTGCGCGCTGGTCTGGTCGGTGACGGCATCGGGCCGCCAGCGCGGATCCTCTTGGGCGCGCCGCGCCAGTTCCGGAAACACCTCGGCGGCGTTGCCGAGCAGGCCGACGGACACCGCCTGCCTGCGCTCCTTCGCCTCCCAGATCAGCGCCATCGCCTCGTCCAGCGTGCGCGCCATGCGGTCGAGGTAGCGGGTCTCCAGCCGCCGCTCGATGCGCTGGGCCGAGCACTCCACGCCCAGCAGGGAGGCGCCGGCCATGGTGGCGGCCAGCGGCTGCGCCCCGCCCATGCCGCCCAGCCCGCCGGTGAGGATCCACTTGCCCGTCAGGTCACCGCCGAAGTGCTGGCGCCCCATCTCGACGAAGGTCTCGTAGGTGCCCTGCACGATGCCCTGGGAGCCGATGTAGATCCACGAACCGGCCGTCATCTGGCCGTACATCATCAGCCCCTTGGCGTCCAACTCGCGGAAATGCTCCCACGTCGCCCAGGCCGGGACGAGGTTGGAGTTGGCGATCAGCACGCGCGGGGCGTCGGCATGGGTGCGGAAGACGCCGACCGGCTTGCCGGACTGGACCAGCAGCGTCTGGTCGTCCTCCAGCTCCGTCAGCGCCTTGACGATGGCGTCGAAGCAGTCCCAATTGCGCGCGGCGCGGCCGATGCCGCCGTAGACCACAAGATCCTCCGGCCGCTCCGCCACCTCGGGGTCGAGGTTGTTCATCAGCATGCGCAGCGGCGCCTCGGTCAGCCAGGACTTCGCGGTCAGCGTCGTCCCGCGCGGCGCCCGGATGATCCGGCTGTTGGCGTCGGTCATGATGGTCCCTCCCGGTCTCCTGTCGGCCACCCTTCAGGTCGGTGCAGGGGCGGCGGCCGGCAAGTGTGGCCGGGAGAGGCGGATCAGTCCAGCATCGGCAGGCCGGTCTCGATGCGAACCAGGGCGGCGAGCAGCGGCGCGCCGATGTCCCGGCGCACGAAGTTGCTGGACCGCTCGGCCGTGTTGATCGCCTGCTGGAAGGTCAGCCGCCAGCGCTCGTCGCCCATCAGCAGCCGCTCCGCCTTAGCCTTCTGTGCCAGCAGGGCCGGCCGCTTGCCGGCGTTGTCGTCGACCAGCTTCAGCAGCTTCCTCATCAACTCGTTCGCACCACCGCCGTCGCCGCGGCGAATGGCGGCCTCGATCAGCTCGGCGAAGCATTCGCCACGCACGTCGGGGTCCTGCACCTGCTCGGCGTAGCTCAGCGCCAGCCCGCCCTCGTTGCGGCGCGCCAACCGGCCCAGCACGGCGGGGATCGTCCACGGGTTCTCGTCCTGCACGGTGCGCAGCAGGCCCAGCGCCAGATTGGCGTCGCCCAGGTCGGCGGCGGCGACCGCCAGTTCCGGCGGGCAGCAGTCCGACTTGCTCTGGCGGAACTTGGAGTACTGGGTCTCGACCGTGTTGAGGAACAGCGTGCGCGCCTGCGCCTCCTTGCCGGCGCGCAGCAGCGCCTGCGCCACCAGCCCCAGCTCCCACGCGCAGTTGCGCGCGGTGGCGTACTGCTTGGCCTCGTCGGCCAGTTGGCCGGCCAGCGCCATGTCGCCCTTCCAGGCGGCGGCCTTGCCGATGTCGGCCAAGTTGTAGATGCGCGTCGAGCAGTCGGGGATCTGCCGGGTGACGTCCAGGGCCAGCTGCATCTGCCCCATCAGCGCCAGCGCGCGGGCGACGAACAGGTCCTGGCCGGAGGAGTCGGTGGCCGTGGTGGCGCCGCGCCGCACGGCGGCGACGAAGGGGGCGACGATTTCCCGCGCACGGCCCTGGTCGCCGACATGCTGGTAGGCGACGGCCAGCGACAGCCAGTCCCAGCGCGCCGAGGTGATCGGCGTCTCGACCGGCGGCAGCATTTCGCCGACGCGGTGCAGGAAGCACAGCGAGTTCAGCGGCTCGTTGCACACCAGCCCCTTGATGCGCGAGCGGAACTCGTAGAAGTCGAAGTCGCCGACGAACTGGTTGGTGACCAGCTGCACCGCCAGCGCGCTGTCCGGATACTTGGCGATGATGTCGGCCAGCAGCTTGTCTGCCTCCTTCAGCAGGCGCGCCTCCTCGGCCGTGTCGAGGGTGTTGTCGGCCTGCCGGATGATCTGCATCGCCTGCACGAACAGGCGGTTGGCCGGCCCGGTGTCCTGCGCCTGCGCCGCCGGGGCGGCAAGCACGGCCGTCCCGGCGCCGATGGCCACGGCGCCAACGGGCATGGCAAGCGCCACGAGGCAGACGGCGATCCAGCGGCGGACGGCGGTGGGTGAGAGGGCCATGGCGGGCTCGGTGCCTTCAGGCGGACGTAAGTTCAGGAACAGGGTTCAGGTTCAGGACTGGCGGACGTAGGTGACGACGCGCTGCACGTTGGGGATGGCCCGGGCGTGCCCGACCACGCGGTCCAGCTCGTCCTTGCTCTTCGCCCATC